>NZ_OY761823.1:3450000-3750000 GCF_963664965.1 uncultured Pseudodesulfovibrio sp.
GAACATACACGTCCAGAGCAAGTCCCTGCGGGGTCTTCCTGAACGGCGAATACACGGGCTTTTTCGTCTTCACGGACTCCTGCGCCAGATCAAGCTGATTATCGGACATGGGCGGCAGGTGCCCGTCGGTGGCAATGTACGCCTCCCCCTCGCGATTGAGAATACGGGCGTTGGTGAAACCGGAGTAGGTGGAGAATTCCCTGAGCATATTCTGCATCATGGGCAGTTGGGCGGCCAGTTCAGCCCCGTCTTCCTCGATTTCCCCCTCTTCCATGGCCACCGCGCCGAAAATGGCTGCGAGGTCTCCCTCGATGCTGTCCACTTCGGACGCATACAGGCGGAACAGGTCGGACTTGATAAGCCGGTCCCCTTGATGGGAAAGGTTCCTGAGCCACTCCTTGACCATTTCGACACGCCCATGGGCGAGCAGCCCAAGCCGCTTTTCCTGATTGTTGAGCGCTTCGGACCGTCGATCACTGATCGACTTGTTCGCAAGGAACAGGATGCCGACCGAAATGACAAGTACAAAGGCCATGACAACGCCGATCTTGACGCCCTGCTTGGCCCCGCCGAGGTTTTTCGGAACCTCTGGTGTGTTGTTCTTCCGTGCCATATCTGACTCCATCTGGTTTTGCGGACCGCCACCGGGCCGTCCGTTATTTCTTCTTTTTGCTCTTCTTCTTGAACGTGGTTTTCCTGCCCTTGGGAACGTGCATCCAGCGATACTTCTCATTCACCGAATACTGGGGCAGATAGTGCTTGTACCGGGTATGCGGCAGCACCATGATCGTCTGGTTGTCAAGGATGTATATCGTGTCCGGCATGTACACCGCCAAAACGGCGTGACCGATGCCCCTGATCTTGTCCTTGAGCGCAACGATACGCATCTGATCGCCGGTAAAAGCCAAGCTCCTGCAAGGCATAGAACTTGGCAATGGAATAATCCTCACAATCGCCTGATTTCTTTAGAAATTCCACAGGGGTAGCCCAGTAGTCGCTCTTGCCGTAGTTGCCTGCGTCAAGCCGATACGGGAACTTGTTGAAGAACTTGTTTACGGCTTTGAGCCTGTCCATGGGAGACATGGACGCGGCGTCCGCCTTGAGCTTGTTCCACCCCGCCTTTGACGGCAGCTTCGCCATGGAAGGGCTCTTGAAATACCCCTTCCATGCCTTCATTTTTGCAAGAACGCCCTGCCACTTGGGCAATTTCTTGATCTTGCCCTTGAACTCCATGGTACCGAAAAGCTGCGGTCCCTTGGACGCCTTTGTCTTGGCCGCCCAGGCAGAGTCACCGCTCCAAACACTCAGGCACAGAGCCAGAAGAAGCGTGCAGAACACGCTTCCGGCCACCTGACATGTTGGTTTGGCGAGACGCATAGGCAGGCCCCGCTAACGCTCTCTCAATGCGTTCTGTTTTGCCTTGAGGATGGGTTTGAGAAGATAATCGAGCACCGACTTCTTGCCGGTCAGCACATCCACCTGAGCAGTCATGCCCGGAATGATCGGCAACTTTTCACCGTGGTATTCCATGGCATTGGTCTTTGTCCGCACCTTGACCAGATAATAATTTTCACCCCGTTCATCTTCAATGGTGTCCGCACTGATATTTTCCACCGTGCCTTGCAGACCGCCGTATATGGAAAAATCATAGGCAGTAATCTTGACCATGGCTTTCTGGTCCGGGTGCAGGAACGCGATATCCGAAGGCTTGATCTGCGCCTCGACCAGCAGAGTGTCATCCAACGGGACGATCTCCATGATGGATTCACCGGGCTGCACAACGCCGCCAAGCGTGTTGATCATGATGCTTTTCACGATACCCTTGACCGGAGAACGTACATCCGTACGGGTCACGCGGTCGCTTCCGGCCGACATGGTTTCCTTGATGGAAGAAAGCTCCTGTCTGCGCTCGTTGATCTCGTTAAGCGCCTCACTCTGATACTCGGCCTTGCGCTGTGCGATGCGCCCCAACGCCTCCTTGGCGGCCCGCTTCACACGCGGAATTCCGAGAGCAAGCGCCTCCACGTCACCGCGCAGTTCAAGCACCTTCTGCTCAAGGGCGAGGTAATCCAGTTCGGAATGAATCTGCTTTTCCACGAGCGGTTTGGCGATGTCACGCTGTTTCTGGGCAACCTTGAGGCTCTTAGCAAGCTGCCTTCTGCGGCTCTCCATCTCGTTCACTTCCTGCTGCTTCTGCTCATACTGGTCGCGCAGCAGGCTGAGCTCGATATTGAGCTGGTTCTTCTGGGCTTCGAAAATTCGCTTCTGGTCCCCTACGAGCTGCGGGGCTTTCTCGACCAGTTCCTCATCGAAAACCGGGTCCATGCCCTCGACCACGGCAATGAGTCTGGCAATGGCAGCCCTATGCTCAAGCCCCTTGGAAAAGGCGTCCCGGTAGAAACTTGCGGCCTGTTCGTTATGCAGACGGCACAGCACGGCTCCCTTTTCGACAACCTGCCCTTCGTTCACATAGATGTCGCTGAGGATACCGCCTTCGAGATTCTGTATCTCCTGTATACGCTGCGATGGAATGACCTTGCCGAAACCGCGGGTCACCTCATCCAGCACCGCGAATTTCGCCCAGAGAATAAAACCGACAATCATGAGGAGAATGCAGGTGGAAGACAAATAGGCAAGCCGCCTCCCCCTGCCGTACAGTGCCTGGTCCACCTCGGACATGAACAGCAGCGTCTCTCTTTCGTATTTCTTCTTGGCTCTGGTCATGACGGCTGCCCCCCCAACTTGATCTTGCCGGACCGCAGACCGTCGAGCACGGCCTGCTTCGGCCCATCCACGACCACACGCCCCTTGTCCATGATGACAAGCCTGTTCACCAGATCAAGCATGGAGTGACGATGGGTGATGACGATGAGCGTCTTGTCCTTGACGTAGGGTTCCATGGCTTTCTTGAGCCGATATTCGGACTGGTTGTCCATATTGCTGGAGGGTTCGTCCATAATGAGGATTTCCGGGTCAGGCAGAATGGCACGGGCGATGGAGACCGCCTGCCGCTGACCGCCGGACAATGAGGAACCGCGCTCCCCGACCATCATGCCATACCCGGCGGGATGATCCTTGACGAGCTCACTCACTCCCGCGATTTCGGCGGCATACTTGATGGATTGGTCATCAGCCTCGGGCAGCCCGAAGGCGATGTTGTCCCGGAGCGTGCCGTAAAACAGCAAGGAATCCTGAGAAATATACCCCACCTTGCGGCGAAGGTCGGCCACATCAAGCTGGCGCAGGTCGATATTGCCCACTTTCACGGCCCCGGCCACAGGTTGATACAACCCCACGCACAGCTTGCCCAAAGTGGACTTGCCCGCGCCGGTTCGACCGATGATCCCCACCTTGTCACCCGGCCTAAGGTTGAGATTGACCTCATGCAGCACAGCCTTGTCGGTTCCGGGATAGCTGAAGGACACGCCCTCAAGGTTCATGGAAGGCTCCACGGAACCATAGTGGAATGTTTCCTTGTCGTCCGGCCGTTCACTGGGCATTTCCATAAGCATGTCCAGCGCGTTGAGCGCCATGCGCGACTGCTGGAACCGGGAAAGCAGTCCGGCGACCGCGCTGAGCGGAGCCATGGCCCGCCCTGAAAGGATGTTGCAGGCGATGAGTCCGCCCACGGTCAATTCCCCCTTGGAAATGAGGTACACACCGATAATGATGATCGCGACACTGACCATCTGGGTGATGAACACCGAGAAGGTTACGGAAACATTCGCCATGACCTTGGCTCGGCTGTTGGAGAGTGCGGACATGCCGACCACGTTTTCCCACCGGGCCTGCATACGGCCCTCGGCCATGCTGGTCTTGATGGTTTCAAGCCCCTGCACGATCTCGAAAAGAAGCGCGTTCTTCTGCGTGGATTCCTTATAATGATTCTCGATGATGTGCTGAAAGGGTATCTGCAAAAACAGCCCGACCAGAATGACGATGGGGATCGCTATGAGAATCGGCCACGCCAACGGGCCGCCGATGAAATGCACCACCACGACAAACAGGATCAGGAACGGCATATCAATGAGCGCGACCAGAGAACTGGAACTGAAAAACTCGCGCAGGGATTCGAATTCCCGCACGTTGTTCGCCACCGCGCCCGCGGATTCCGGCATGTGATCGAGTCGGGCGGACATGAGGTGCTGCATGATGCGGCTGCCGATGAGCACGTCCGCGTTGCGCCCTGCCACGTCGACAAAATAGCTTCGCAGGTTCTTGAGCAGAAAATCGAAGAGATAGGCTATGGCAATACCGCCGGCAAGCGCCCAAAGCGTTTCCACCGCGTTGTTCGGAATGACGCGGTCATACACGTTCATGACAAAGAGCGGGGAGGCCACGATAATCAGGTTGGTCATGATCGATGCGCCGATGACATGCTTGTAGATCGGCCAAAAGCGCAGGATGACTCCCCAGAACCACCGTTTCGTCTTGACCAGCTTGAGTTCACTGGCACGTTTGTCGAGTTTGGATTTGCGGTGGCAGAAAATCGCATAGCCCGTGTATTCTTCTTCCAGCTTGGCAAGGGGCATATCCACTTCATCCATGCCATGGCCGGGAACAACCACACGGGCTGTCAATTCGTCGGTGTCGAGCAGCACGCAGGCATTGCCGCCGCGCAAAAGCAGAATGCACGGCATGACCAGCTTGGTGATGCCCCGCAATTGTTCCCTGTGCACGGTCTTCGCCTTGATGCCGATACGATCGGCGGCCCGGACAATGGAAGCCGCGGTAATGACGCCCTCCTGCTGCGGAATACCCGCCTTGAGAGTGGCAGACGACACGGGCTTGCCCATGAGTCGGCTGATGATGGACAGACAGATGACCAGCGGCGGCTGGAAATCGATATCCTTGGGTGACAGCCGCTCATCAGACTCGAGATCCTGCGAGGGGCAGACCATGGTCGGTTCGGCTTCAGGCTTGGGCGCATTGTTCTGATCAGAAGACATAGGCTCCATCTGGGTATTGATTCAACCTCTATCATGGATGGTGCTCACAGTGCACCGCTTTATTCTACCATGACACAGGATATCCAAATATTTCCTCTGTACTCGATTTTGTCAATTATCAAATGAGATTTAACCAACTATCCCGACTGGTTTTGCCGTTTTCCACAGCTTTATCCTCATGAATTGCTCGGAATGTCGTAACATCAAGGCATGACGGGCGATTTCACTTTTTTTATCCTCCCGGAGGCAACCGCCAATTAAAACATTGTTTAAATCATTGCTTGACTCCCGCCATTCTCTCCACTACGAAGCACTTAAACAATGTTTGAATCGTTCATTTTGGATAATTATTCGGAGTTATAGGCATGAGTGACGAAGGGACCAGAGAAAGAATTTTGAGAGCGGCAAGCAATGTCTTCTGTGAAAAAGGGTTTGAAAAAACCACAGTGCGCGACATCTGCACCGAGGCGAATGCCAATGTCGCCGCCGTCAACTACCATTTCGGCGACAAGAAGAAACTCTATCAGGCCGTGCTGACAAGATGGATGGAGGAATGCATTCAGGACGGGCAGCACACCTGCGGCGTCACGCCGGAAACATCTCCCGAAGAAAGGCTCCGCATATACATCCGGGCCGAACTCAACTATCTCGGCACCCACTACGACACCGACGACATCGTGCTCAAGCGGTCACGCCTTCTCCTGCGGGAAATCACGCGTGACGATCACGATCCCATGACATTCCAGAGCCATCTGGAACACGAAGCCCGTATACTGCACCCCATCATCAGGGAGTTGGTGGGGGAACTGAAGGACGAAGACTCGTTCGCGCAGGCCTGCATCGCTTCCACCGGAATGCTGACCCACGATTTCATCATGTCCATTCACGATCCGACACAGCGTCTTCAGTCGGACGAACAGATAGAGGCCCGGGCCGACTTCCTCACCGCCTATGCCCTTGGCGGCCTCAAAGCCATCAAAGAGAAATATCATGCTTAAAAGAATCATTCTTCCCCTTGTTGCCGTCATTGCACTTTCCGCCCTTGCCGGATGCAGTGACGAAGAATCCCAGGCCAAAGCACCGGCTCAGGAAAAGGCCGTGGCCGTGGAAACGGAGACAATCGCTCCCATCACCCTTGAAGATGTCCTGACCCTGCCCGGTGAGACCGAACCGGATGCCGATGTCTGCGTCTCATCCGAAAGCACGGGCACCGTCATCTGGCTCGGTGCGGAAGAAGGTGACCGGGTTGAAAAAGGCCAGCTCCTCGCCCGTCTCGACACCGCCTCCAGCGGCGCGCGCTTCGACAAGGCCAAGGCCGCACGCAAGCTTGCCGCCGAACAGGTCAAACGCCGTCGTCAGTTGCTCGAAAAGGGTGTGCTCGCACAGGAGGAGTTCGACCGCATGGAATCAGAGCTACTCCAGTCCGATGCAGCCATGAAGGAAATGCAGGTCAGCGTGGAATACGGCGTTGTCCGGGCACCCATTTCCGGCATCGTCAACAAAAGATACGTGGACCGGGGCGAACGCCTCACCGCAGGCGACAAGGTCATGGACATCGTGGACCCGTCCGTCATCCGCACCACCATCAACGTGCCGGAAATGGACATTCCCTATATCAAAAAAGACCAGACCGTGGCCGTGACCATCGACGCCATTCCCGGCAGGTCGTGGAAAGGCGTTGTCGAATTCGTCTCCTACAAGGCGGACAAGGCGTCCAGAACCTTCCATGTCCGCGTGCTTACGAATAACGAAGACGGCACCATCCGCGCCGGAATGATGGCCCGCGTGTCCCTGATGCGCCGCGCCCTGATCGACGCCGTGACCATCCCCCTCTACTCCATCATCAATCAGGGCGGTGAACGCCTTGCGTACGTAGAGGAAAACGGCGTGGCCCGCGCCCGGACCATCGAACTCGGTGTCATAGGGAAAAACCGTGCACAGGTCCTCAGCGGCCTCAAAATGGGTGAAAACCTCATCATCACCGGCCACACGCTGGTGGAAGACGGCATGAAGGTAGCCGCGCAATGATAATCAACACAGCCGCACTGAAACGGCAGTCCACCGTCATGGTACTGCTCGTTTTCATCATCATAGCGGGAATCGTCAGCTACACCTCCCTGCCGAGGGAAAGCGACCCGGACATCACCATCCCGTACATTTTCGTGGTCACCAACTTCGAGGGCGTGGCCCCGGAGGATATGGAAACACTCGTCACCATGCCCATCGAGCGCAAACTCAAGGGGTTGTCCGACACCAAGGAAATATCCTCCGTGTCAGATGACGGCGTGTCCATCATCAAGGTGGAATTCACGCCCAACGTGGACATTGACGACGCGCTGCAAAAGGTGCGCGACAAGGTGGATCAGGCCAAGCCCGACCTGCCCAACGACCTGCCGGACGAGCCGGTCATCAACGAGGTGAACCTCTCGGAAATGCCCATCCTCAACGTGGTGCTGTCCGGCCCGTTCTCCCTCAAGCGGCTGAAGGTATTCGCCGAAGACCTTGAGGACCGCATCGAATCCGTACAGGGAGTGCTCGACGCCAAGATCATCGGCGGACTGGAACGCGAAATCCATGTGGAGTTCGACATGGACCGCGTGGCCTTTTACAACATCCCGCTCTCCAGCCTGCTGAACTCGGTCAAGAACGCCAACGTCAACACTCCGGGCGGTTCCGTGGAAATCGGACAGGCCAAGTACCTGGTGCGCGTCCCCGAAGACTTCAAGCACCCGGACGAGATCGACCGCATCGTGGTTCATGAGCAGGACGGACGCCCGGTGTACCTGCGCGACGTGGCCACCATCCGGGATCATTACAAGGACCCGACCTCCATCAGCCGCATCAACGGCGTGCAGTCCGTGACCATCGAAGTAAAGAAACGGGCGGGCGAAAACATCATCGAGATCATCGACACGGTCAAAAAGATTCTCAAGGAACAGAAAGAAGTTCTGCCTCCCACGCTCAAGATCAACCTGACCGCGGACCAGTCCGACGACATCCGAATGATGGTCGCCGATCTCCAGAACAACATCATATCCGGCCTGCTTCTGGTACTCATCGTGGTCTTCGCCTTCATCGGCGGACGCTCGGCCCTGTTCGTTTCACTGGCGATCCCGCTGTCCATGCTCATCACGTTCACGGTCCTCGACATCTTCTCGTACACCCTGAACATGGTCGTGCTCTTCTCGCTCATCCTCAGTCTCGGCATGCTCGTGGACAACGGCATCGTAGTCGTGGAAAACATCTACCGCCACATGCAGATGGGCAAGACCCGGCTTGAAGCCGCACAGAATGCCACCGATGAAGTGGCATGGCCGGTCATCGCATCCACCCTGACCACGATCGGCGCGTTCTTCCCCATGATTTTCTGGCCCGGTATCATGGGCGAATTCATGAGTTACCTTCCGGTCACGGTCATCATCGCACTGGTGGCGTCACTGTTTATCGCACTCGTCATCAACCCGGTGCTGTCCGCCAAGTTTCAGGGCATCCCCGAAACAGGGGCCGATGTGAAACCGAGCGCAATTGACCGCATGATGGAACGTCTCAAGGCAGTCTATCGTCCGGCTCTTGAATGGTCGCTCGACAACCGGCTCAAGGTGCTGGCGTTCTCCTTCGGATTCCTCGTCTTTTCCATCGTCAGCTTCGGCATGTTCGGCAAGGGAGTGGAATTCCTGCCCGAAACCGAACCCAAGCGCGCCGACGTCAAGATCAAGGCCCCCATCGGCACCAATCTTGATGCGTCCGACAGCTTCGTGCGCGTGGTGGAAGATGTCGCAAGCGAATACCCGGACATCGATTACACCATCGCCAACACCGGCGAGTCCGGAGCCAGCGACGAGATCGGCACGCACTACAGTCTGGTAAAGCTGGACTTCCTCGACATGAAGGACCGCTCCCGCCCGTCGTCCGAAATCATCAACGAAATCCGTTCCCGCCTCCGGGCCGCCATCCGGGGAGCCGAAGTACAGGCCGAGCCGGAAGCCATGGGTCCGCCCACAGGCAAGGCCGTCAACCTCGAAATAACAGGCAACGACCTGCGGCAGCTCGGCGAAATCGCCATGAAATTCAAGCGGGCCATCAAGAATGTCCCCGGGCTCGTGGACCTCAAGGACAACTACGTGGCCGCCAAGCCTGAAATCCGCGTGAACGTGGACAAGGAAAAAGCCGCCCTGCTCGGCCTCGACACCTTTACCGTGGCGCAGGCGGTCAAGACCGCCATCAACGGCTTCAAGGTCGGCGTCTACCGCGAAGGCAAGGACGAATACGACATCGTGGCGCGCCTCCCCAAGGACCAGCGTTCCTCGCTTCAGGACATAAAAAGAATCACGGTATCCGGTCCCAAGGGCGAACCCGTGCCCATCACCTCCCTTGCCGAAGTCACGCTGGGCGGCGGCCTCGGCGGCATCAACCGGATCGACCAGAAGCGGGTCATCACCCTGTCCGCCGACGTCTCGGGCCGTCTTGCCGAAGAAGTCATCGCGGACATCGAGACCATCCTGACCGGCATGTCCCTGCCGCGCGGCTGCTCCTACAAGTTCACGGGTGAGCAGGAAGAACAGAAAAAGGCGTCCGAATTTCTCATGAAGGCATTCGGCACCGCCCTGTTCCTCATATTCATCGTGCTTGTCACCCAGTTCAACTCGACCACCACGCCGTTCATCATCCTCACCGCGGTCATCCTGTCGCTGGGAGGCGTCATGATCGGCCTGCTGCTGACAGGAACCGCCTTCGGCGTCATCATGACCGGCGTGGGCGTACTCAGTCTGGCGGGTGTCGTGGTCAACAACGCCATTGTCCTCATCGACTACTTCGAGCAATTAAAAAACGAAGGACTGGTCGTACGAGATGCGCTTATCGAAGCGGGCCTGACACGGTTCCGCCCGGTACTGCTCACCGCCATCACCACGGTGCTCGGCCTCATCCCCATGGCGACCGGCGTGAGCTTCGACTTCCTGAACTTCCGCATCGATACGGGCAGCGAGACATCCCAGTGGTGGGGTCCCATGGCCGTCGCCGTCATCTTCGGCCTCGCCATCGCCACGGTGCTGACCCTCGTTGTCGTACCGGTCCTCTGCTCGCTCAAGGAAAGCCATCTGGTCAAAAAGGAAGCACGCAAGGCAGCCAAGGCGGCTGTCAGGCAGGCGGGGTAAACAATGAAGAAAACACTCTGGGGGATACTCGCATCCGTGCCGATTCTCGCGGCGGCCACACTGCTGGCCGCCTGCGCGGGCATGGGGTCGGCCCCGGACAGGGAGCGTCAGGATATGTACCGGCAATCAACACAATTCGAGAACACGGAATTCGTCAACACAACGCCCGTGAACATGGAACTGCGGGAAGGCATGTTCTCCACTGCCGTCAAGTTCTTCCTGTCCAACGGACGCAAGCCCGCAAAACCACTTCCCACGGTCCCGCTCTCGTCCGCCGACTTCAGCGCCCGACCGAAGCCCTTGCAGGTCACATGGCTGGGTCATTCCTCGACCATACTGGAAATCGACGGTGTCCGGCTGCTTATCGATCCGGTGTTCGGCAACGCCTCGCCAGTCCCCTGCACGGTCAACCGTTTCCAGCCGTCACCTATCAGCCGGGAAGAACTCCCGGAACTGGATGCCGTTGTCATTTCCCATGACCATTACGATCATCTGGAAATGAAAACCATAAAAACCCTCATTCCCCGCGGCGTCCGCTTCATCGTGCCGCTGGGCGTGGGAGCGCATCTTGAGAAATGGGGGTGCCCCCCGGCACAGATTGCGGAACTCGACTGGTGGCAAAGCTACTGGGTCGGCAACGTGGAAGTCGTTGCCACGCCGTCGCGCCACTTTTCGGGGCGCGGCCTGCGGGATCGGTTCAAGACGCTCTGGGCCTCCTTTGTCTTCAAGGGGCCGGATCACAGCGCCTTTTATTCAGGCGACGGCGGGTATGACGACCGTTTCGAAGAGATAGGGCAGGAGTTGGGACCGTTTGACCTGAGCTTGATGGAATGCGGCGCGTACGACAAGGGCTGGCCTGACGTCCACATGTTCCCGGAAGAAGCTGTCCTTGGGCACATGAAACTTGGCGCGAAATACATGCTGCCCGTTCACTGGGGCGCACATGACCTCGCTTTCCACCAATGGGACGACCCCATCCGGCAGGTGGCCGAAATCGCGGCAGCCAACAAGGTACGTCTGATCACGCCGCTCATGGGGGAAGCATGCATTCCCGGCGAAACGGTTTCTCACGCATGGTGGGAACAGGTCGAAGACGTAAGACTCGCAGAAAAATGACATTTGGCAACACGCTTGCTTCAAGGGCCCGGAGAGTCATCTCCGGGCCTTTTTTCATGCCGTGATCGAACTCTTTCACACTGCTGCATTTCAACCGCCATTTTATGCAGTTCACCCGCCAAAAGCGCACTTTTCATGCAGACTGCGGATTTATTCCTTATTTATAAGTAACACAGCATCCATTGTGTGAGGAGGCGTGTCCGCACGCTCCAGAGTGTTGACGAAGTCCACTCTGACAGGTTGTTGAAAAAGGTTCGAGTGGTAGGCGCAAAAAAAGAACAAGGCCGAAGCGTACTCCCGTACGCGAGGATTTGATCTTTTTGCAGCAACGACGCAATCGGGCCTTTGTTAACAACCTGAGGTGTGTCCGCACGCTTGAATCCGGCCGGGGGCGGTCGGGAAACTGCTTCAAAGCTCTACAAGGAGAGGTTTTATGGATGCCATGCTTATGATGCTGGCGGCCTTTGCGGGATACATCATAATGTATCGCCTCTATGGCCGTTACATCGGGAGTAAGATTTTCGCCCTGGCCGCGAAAAACCCGGTTCCCGCCGTTGAAATGGAAGACGGCGTGGATTACGTGCCCACCAAAAAGGAAATCATTTTCGGTCACCACTTCACGTCCATCGCGGGCACCGGCCCCATCGTCGGTCCGGCCATCGCGGTCATCTGGGGCTGGGTTCCGGCAATGATCTGGATTTTCGTCGGCTCCATCATGATGGGTGCCGTGCATGACTTCGGCGCACTGATCCTGTCCATGCGTAATCAGGGCAAATCCGTCTCCGAAGTCACCGCCAAGTACATCAACCCCCGTACCAAGCTGTTCTTCTTCGTGGTCGTGTTCCTTGACCTGCTGATCATCACCGCCATCTTCGGTCTGGTCATCGCGGTCATCTTCAACATGTTCCCGGCGTCCGTGCTTCCGGTATGGCTCGAAGTACCCATCGCCATGGTCCTCGGCGTCATCATCTACAAGCGCGGCGGCAATGCACTGACATGGTCGCTCATCGCTCTGGCAGCCATGTACGCCACCGTTGTCCTCGGCGTGTACATGCCGATCAAGATGCCCGTCATCGCAGGCATGCCGCCGACCGGAACATGGACCGTGCTGCTGCTGATCTACGCATACATCGCGTCCACCCTGCCGGTCACCGCGCTGCTCCAGCCGCGTGACTTCATCAACTCCCACCAGCTTATCGTGGCCCTCGCCCTGATGGTCGTGGGTGTCTTTGCAGCGACCTTCTCCGGCGCACAGCTGCACATCGTGGCTCCGGCCGTGCAGGCAACCCCTGAAGGCGCTCCGCCGATGCTGCCCTTCCTGTTCATCACCATCGCCTGCGGTGCCATCTCCGGTTTCCACTCACTGGTATCCTCCGGCACCACGGCAAAACAGGTCCAGAACGAAGAGGACGCCCTGTTCGTCGGTTACGGCTCCATGCTGACTGAAGCCGTCCTGTCCACCCTCGTCATCGTGGCTGTCGCCGCAGGCATCGGCCTCGGCTACAACACCGCCGACGGCGCAACCCTGACCGGCCTCGACGCATGGTCCACCCACTACTCCTCGTGGGCAGCAGCCAAGGGCCTCGGCTCCAAGGTCGCCGCATTCGTTTACGGCGCAGCCAACATGATCGAAGCCGCGGGCATCCCTCACGGTGTCGCTCTGGCCATCATGGGTGTTTTCGTGGCCTCCTTCGCAGGAACCACCATGGACACCGCCACCCGCATCGAGCGGTATGCCCTGACAGAACTGTTCAGCGGCACGCCGATCAAGATCTTCAACAACAAGTACTTCTCAACCGCCGTGGCAGTGTTCCTCGCCGGTTGTCTGGCCTTCTCCTCCGGGGGCAACGGCAAGGGCGCGCTGTCCCTGTGGCCGCTGTTCGGCTGCATCAACCAGATTCTGGCCGCACTTGTACTGACCACCGTCACCGTGTACCTCAAAGGACGCGGCGGCATGAGCTGGATCATGACAGGCATCCCCGCGATATTCCTCGGAGCGATGACCGTCTGGGCCATTCTCATCAACCAGGGGCTCTATCTGAACAAGGGCAACATGCTCCTGTCCTCCCTGAACCTGCTGGTACTCGGTGTCTCCATCTGGGTCGTGTTCGAAGGCTTGCTGAAGTTCTTCAAGACCGACACCCCCGTGACGGATACCCCGTAACCGCTTGAACGATTAACCCACCCCGGCCGGACTGCTCCGGCCGGGGATTCATTGAGGTTCACCAATGGCAGAGAAACTGAATCCGACCCCGTTTCGCAAGGCGCTTTTCCGCCGCTACCTGCTCATGCTTGTCCCCGCAGCCGTGATTTTCGGAGGCTGGGCCGCATACAGACAAACCGGGATGGCACAGCCCGTCACCACCGCCACGGACATCATCGGCCCTGTCGTATTCATCGCGGGCATCATACTGGCCGCGGCACTGCCCCTGCTGTACCGGATCAACTTCGTCCGCAACATGGTTGGCAAAAAAAACGTGGAATCCGGGCAGTTCCTTTCCTTCCAATTGAATCTCATGTCCATAGCCCTGCTCGCTCCATACACCGCCGCGGCAGCCTATATTGCGGGAGTTCCCAATTTCTATTTTTCCGGCGCGTTCCTCGCTTCGCTCTATGCCACCTACTATTATTTCCCGTCCGAAAAACGGGTGATTCAGGAGATGAAACTCTTCCGCGTCACGGACGACAAGGCCGCATAGCTTATGAAGAAGCAATGCAAAAAGGCCATCGACGCCATCAAGGGCGCGTACAGGTTTGCTGACGAGGTGTATCGTCATCAGGCCACGGAACGGCTGGAGTGGGAAGCCCGCGAACTGGAAAACATTTTCAGTCTGCTCACACTGGGCGCGTTCGTGGGCATGCAGGCTCCGCCCATGCACATTTCCCTTGAGCTGCTTCCCGAGATGGAAGAGGAACTCGTCATCATGACCAACCGCGTATGCACGGCCCATGACCCTCTGGCCGACCTTTTTTCCATGTTCGACGCCTTTTAGGTCCGGAGAATTCACGAATGTCCGATCAGCATTACTATTTTCACGCAGGCAAGGGCGGCGTGGGCAAATCCACCACATCGTCCCTGTCCGCCATGCATCTGGCAGGCAAGGGACAGAACGTTCTGCTCGTCTCTCTCGACCCGGCGCATAATCAGGCCGACATCTTTGACACCGAATTCACAGGCAAGCCCACGCAGGTCGCTCCGAATCTCCGGGTGGCACAGGCCGACATAGACGAATGGATCAGGGAATACCTTGCTGGCGTGGAAAACCAGATCCGCGCCAACTACACGTACCAGACGGCTTTCAATCTGGAAAAGCACCTCAGCGTGGTCAAGCATTCCCCCGGCATTGAAGAATATGCCCTGCTGCTGGCTTTCCAGCATTACCGCAAGAAATTTCCGAACGCGGACGTGATCATTTTCGACATGCCGCCCACGGCCCTGACCATGAAATTCTTCAACCTGCCCGCCCTGTCACTCGTCTGGCTGGAACAGTTGATCTCCCTGCGCTGCGAGATTCTGGAAAAGAAAAAGATCATCACGAAAATCCATGTCGGCAAAAAGGAATTCGACTGCGACAAGGTCTCGGTCAAACTCGAACAGCAGCAGGCATTCTTCACGGAGCTGCGCGACATCTTCCAGAACCGCTCCCGCTGTTCGGTCAACCTGGTGGTCAACCCGGACCGTCTCTCCTTTGCCGAAGCGGAACGCATCGACACGAGCATGGAGGAAATGGGCATGAGACTGGCCCATGTCATCATGAACAAGGTCGCGGACAACAGCAGTTGGGACGGGGTCTCGCCGCTTGTCAAACGCCATGCCGTCTGCCCGCTGCCGCTTTCCCCCACACCGCTCATCGGCAGGGACGCACTCAACGCCTATCTGGGCCAATACCGCGACGATTTCGCTTTTCTGGAAAACACCTGATAAAGCGTTCATACGTATTTATAAAAAATGCAACAACTACAGCATGTTAAAAATAATACAAACTTCTACTTGACACTGACTCTCAACGTCATTACCTCTCAATTGTCCACAGCGACATGTCACGACCTTTGAGGGAAACTCGTGTCAGACAGTGAAGGCAAGACGCCCCGGCAGTGTTCTCGGTGTCTTTATTCAACACTTCAGGCATCATACCGTTTCTACCAGACGTCCCGCATGGCTTTCCCGGATGTCCCGCGAGAGCATTTCCCGGACTCCGATTCCACATCGAATCGGATGCTTTTTTTACTCGTTTCATTGAGAAGCGTTATCAATACAAGAGGTATGGAATCATGGGAAAACCTTTTTGCCTGAGAAAGGCCAAAGTCAACCAGCATCTCAAAATCATGACAGTCTCTGCCGACGGAGAACTCGGCAGACGCATCCGCGACATGGGGCTTATTCCGGGCACCGAATGCAAGGTCATCGGCAAAGCGCCGCTCAATGACCCGGTCGCCCTGCGACTCAAGGACTTCACCCTCACGCTTCGCAACAGCGAAGCCGACCACATTACGGTCACTTCAGCGGAGGCCTGATCATGACAGAATATACTCTGGGAATCGCAGGCAACCCGAACTGCGGCAAGACAACCATGTTCAACTCCCTGACCGGTTCCCGACAGCACGTCGGCAACTGGCCCGGTGTTACCGTTGAAAAGAAAATCGGCCATATCAAAACCGGCGAACACACCATCGAACTGGTGGACCTGCCCGGAACCTACTCTCTCACCGCCTACACACAGGAAGAGCTGGTCGCACGCAACTTCCTCGTTGATGAACGCCCCGAAGTCGTTATCGACGTCATGAATGCCGACGCACTCGAACGCAATCTCTACCTCGCCGTGCAGATCATGGAACTCGGTGTTCCCACGGTTCTCGGCCTCAACATGATGGATGAGGTCCGCAAGAACGGCAAGGAAATCGACGGCGACAAACTTGCCCAGCTGTCCGGATGCAGTGTCGTGGAAACCGTTGCCCGTCATGGACAGGGCACGGACGAACTGCTGCGGGCCGCCATGCATCTCGCCGACGAAAAGAAAGGCGAATGGACCCCCCTGCATATCTCCTACGGCCCGGACCTCGACCCCGTACTCAAGGAAATGGAAGCACTCATCGAGGCGAACAGTTTCCTCACGGAAAAAGTGCCCTCCCGCTGGACCGGCATCAAATACCTCGAAGGTGATGAAGACGTCATCGTCAAGGGACGCATGGCCAATACCAAGATATCGGACGAGCTTGCAGCCATGGCCGCCAAGGTCGCCGACCACACGCAGAAGACACTCAACGCCGCACCGGACGCGATCATCGCCGACCACCGCTACGGATTCATCGCCGGACTCATCAAGGGCGTGGTTTCCTACCCGGTCCTGAGCGAAGACCGCATCAGCCGTTCCGATGCCATGGACAGGGTGCTGACCCACAAGTTTTTCGGCCCGCTGATCATGCTCGGCATCATCTATCTCATTTATAAGGTGACCTTCACGGTCGGTGAAATACCCATGGGCTGGCTTGAAGCACTCTTCGGCCTCCTCGGTGACGCAGCAACTGCCGCCATCCCGGAAGGCTACCTCCAGTCGCTCGTGGTCTCCGGCATCATCGACGGCGTGGGCGGCGTGCTCGGATTCGTGCCGCTCATCATGTTCATGTTCCTCATGATCTCCGCACTGGAAGACTCCGGCTACATCGCCCGCATGGCCTACATGCTTGACCGCGTGTTCAAGATATTCGGCCTGCACGGAACATCGGTCCTGCCGTTCATCGTGTCCGGCGGCATCGCTGGCGGCTGCGCCGTTCCCGGTGTCATGGCCGCCCGTACCCTGCGAAGCCCCAAGGAGAAACTGGCAACCCTGTTCGTGGCTCCGTACATGACCTGCGGCGCAAAAGTTCCGGTCTTCCTGATGCTCTCCGCAGCCTTCTTCCCGGAAAACGCCGCGACTGTCATGCTGACCATCACACTCGGTGCATGGGGCATGGCGCTCATTGTCGCCCGCATCCTGCGCTCCACGGTCATCAAGGGAGCATCCACCCCGTTTGTCATGGAACTGCCGCCCTACCGCATGCCCACGCTGCGCGGCGTGCTCATCCACACCTGGGACCGCACATGGGAATACGCCAAGAAAGCCGGTACCGTCATTCTCGGCATCTCCATCCTGATCTGGGCCATGATGACCTTCCCGGAACTTCCGGCAGACCGCATCGCGCACTATGAACAGCAGCGTGCAGCCACACAGGTGGAAGAGCAGATTGCCGCCATCGACAATGCTCAGGCAGAAGAAGCCGTCCGCCACACGTTTGCAGGCCGCATCGGCACCGCACTGGAGCCGATCTCCGAACTGGCAGGCTTCAACTGGCGCGTGAACATCGCCCTGACCGGCGGTTTCGCAGCCAAGGAAGTCATCGTCTCCACCCTCGGTACCGCCTACTCGCTGGGTGAGATCGACGCAGAAGAAGCCGCGCCGCTGTCTGACCGGCTCGTGGCCGATCCCCTGTTCACCAAGGCATCCGCCATCGCACTGATCCTGTTCACCATGCTCTATGCCCCCTGCTTCGTGACCGTCGTCACCATGGCGCGGGAATCCAGCTGGTCATGGGCCATGTTCAGCGTGGTCGGATCAACATCCCTCGCCTTCGGTCTGGCCATAATCGGCTACAACGTCACCAAGGCATTCCTCTAAGACAACCTACCGGCAGGGGGCGTCAGTCTCCTGCCGTTTCATTTCAGGACAACGCGTGTCCACCTGCAAACAAACAGGCCGTTTCACCTCTTGGTGAAACGGCCTGCTGCATTCAGATAAAGTAAAACTACGCCAGCTTTCGGGCAGCGGTCATAAGCCCCAGCCCACCAGAAGACACGGACTGGAAACGGAGATCACCGAACCCGGCAGCCTCCAGCGCAACCGTCAATGCTTCCTGCTCGATAAAATGGGAATGGTACCCGCATAGGCGCGTGAGAAGCTCCAGCGAAGCCTTTGTCATTTCCCTCCCTTTGCCGTTGCGTCCCGCATAATGGTGGGACACGAACCAGCCACCGGGCTTCAATCCTTCGGCAATCCGCTGAATCGCGCCGTTCAGGTCGTCCTCGAAAGCGTAGAGCACATGTGAAGTCAGGGCGAGATCGTACGTTCCGGCAGGCAAACGCCCTTCCTTGAAATCCATTGCCTGCGTGGTCACGCGATCACTGAATCCCAGTTCTTCGCACCGGAGGCCGGTCTGCTTGACGACATGGGGAAGATCGTAAATCACACCGTTCATGCCGCTGTTCCGCTCAAGAACGCCAATGGTATACATGCCGTGGTTGCCGCCGATATCGCACATGGATTTGAAACCATCGAATCCCGGAAGTTCGGTCACGAAATCGACGACGTGCGACAAGGCACCGCCTTTTGCATCCTGAGCCGTGCCTTCCATGATCTCGGCCATGCCCCAGCCTTCATCGGTTCCGGCACGGTCCCCTTCGCCTCCAGCCAACATGGTGGTTATCGAGTCTTCCACCGTGGCATTGAAACGCATGGTGAGCGCCATGCTGTCACCCTGATATAGCGGCGCATTGCTCACCAGAAATTCCGAGGCAACAGGGGAATTGGCATATCCCCCGCCGTTCTTCACAAGCAGATCGGCCGCAACGAGGATGTCCAGAACAGGCTCAAGCCGTTCGGTAATCAGCGCCATTTCATCCGCAAGTTCAGAGACCTCAACTTCACGCCCTTCAAGATAATCGAACATCTTCAACTCCACCGCGCTCATGACCGCCTTGGCAGAAAGCGATTCCATCAAAAGAGCGTGTACCGGTTCAAAGTCTGTACGGGGTTTGACGACGAGCATAGTGTTCTCCAATGCGTTTAGCTGCTAAACTGTTTCAGTAAAAAAAATTACTTCAGGTAATTGTCCATCCACTTTTCCATTTGTTCGCTCAACTGGCTGACAGTCGCATACGAAGCCGCGTCGAGCGTCGCCATATATTCCAGAAATATCTTGTCATGGTCCCTGTGAAAGGCCAGATGGTTCTCGCTGGCCGCATGCCCGATTTCCGTTGTCATGACTACGACACGGGAACCGTTTTCCGGGTCCGGTTCCTTGAGCAGAAGCCCTTTTTTCACCAGCTTTGTGACCAGTTGGGAGACAGCCCCCTTGGTTATGCCAAGCTCCTCGGCCAGTTCCGTCACTCCGGCACCGTCGCGCATGTCCACGGCCATCACCATGTGGATCTCCGCAGGATACAGCTCCATGCCTATGCCGAAGTCAAACGCCTTGCGCTCGATTTGCGAATACTTTGCCATGGCCCGACTGAAATTCCTCAGGACGGGCACCATTTCATCGAATGATCTCATGGGCAGTGTTTAGCAACTAAACACTGCGATGTCAAAAAGGGCCGCCAACACAAAATCAGCGGCACAAGAATTTAATGGCTTCCGTTTTGGCAATCGGCACAAAGGCCGAAAAGAAACATGCGGTGCCGCGTCAGTTTATACCCATGGTCTTCAGCGACTTTTTCCTGACGGCTTTCAATGGTTTCATCAAAAATCTCAATCGTGGCCCCGCAATTCACGCAAATCAAGTGGTCATGATGCTGGTGCCCGTAAGCATGCTCATAGAGCGCCACGCCATCCCCCGGGTCCATGCTGTCGGCAAGCCCCGATTCAACAAGAATCCTGAGGGTCCTATAAATCGTCGCCTGCCCGATATCCGAGGCTTTCTCCTTGACCAGCCGGCACAAATGCTCTGCCGAAAAATGGCCTTCCGTTTCCAAAAAAGTCTCAACGATAATCTTGCGTTGCGGAGTCATGCTCAGATTATGGCTCGCCATGTAATCCATGAATGCTGTCTCTGCGCCTTTAGACATACCGACAATGAAATTCATTTTCATCTCCTTGTCAAGAAAGAAATCATTCGAATCAAAATCCCACCGCTGACAGAAAACGTGCCGACGCCACTCCTGCCGCAATGTGTTTCCGGGTATCCTCGGTCAATTCCAGATGCTCGACAATTTCCAGCGGAGCACTGTCATGCGCCTTGGCAAGGACCAGCTCGAAATCTTTCCTGAGACGGAAGAATGCGGTTTTGACGTCATCAAAACCACCGCCGGGAGCACGCCACGGCAAGACCAGAGAACCTGACTCCGTTACGCTCTTGTGAGACGGCGTCATGAGCCGATACCAGTCCAGAGCCGCGCCCGCCCGTTCATCTTCATCAGGGTAGCAGAACGAACGCCACGAAGACGGCGGTCTTGCCACGGCCTTTTCCAAAACGACCTGCGGCACGGCAAGGTCGACCTCGAACGACTCGAGCTCGATTTCGTACTTGAGTACAGGCCTGTGGTTGCCGCGCTTTTTCAGAATTTCCCATTGTATTTTCATAGCTGCCTCCGATTTATCGTATATCAATCATATCGCCGAACGGCGGTGTTTTTCCGCCGCCCCCGACGCGGGCCCAGAGCACCGGATATTCCGGTTCCCGCTCCGGGAAATGCATGCATTCCATATCAGTCAGATAGACCAAGCACGCCGGGTCCATGCCCTCTTTTTCCACCCAGTCGAACACAGGACGGTAATCGGTCCCGCCCCCGCCCTCGGGTGCGAGTTCCAGCGGCAGGTCATGACGTCCGAACGACTGCGCCCCGGTGATGATGCTGTCGCAGTAAGTCACATGAACAGTCGTGTCGTAGTTTTCCAGTATACCGGAAATCTCGGCACCGAACTGATTGATTTCCGGTTCCGTCACACTGCCGGAAGTATCGATGGCCACGATCACTTCCGGCAGTTTGCGGTGTGACAGGGACGGGAGGATGATGTCCATGTGCAAAAAACGTTTGTTGGGCGGCGTCCAGCTGTAGTCATCCCGTGCCCGTTCGCTGATGAACCGCTCAAGCAGTTCCTGCCAGTCGAGCTTCGGGTTCAGCATCTCCCGGACCAGCCGTTCAAGGGAACCGGGGAGGTCTCCCATGTCCCGCGCCTGCTGCGCGGCCTGTGCAAGGGCCAGCTCCCACTGTTCATCCGTGGCACCTTCGTCGGACGCACCGCCCTCGATGTCCTGCTCGCTGTCCCGCACTTCTCCGCTGCCGCCCGGATCGCCATGCTGCTCGCTGCCGGACTCTGCCGCGTCTTCACCGGCGGCCCCTTCTTCCACCTGACCGTCACCACCGGCCTCACCTTCACCGGAATCCGAATCGTCACCGAGATCGTCGCCCTCGCCCATGTTGCCGGGAAGGCCATCCCAATCGGTGTCTCCATCGACCTCGCCGTCACCGTCAGTCAGGGCGGGACGGTTTTCCTCCCCGCCGTGCGACCGCAATTCCGTGTAGATTTCGTCGGCGGTCAACCCATGATAGGCGGGATTGTCCAGATACTTGGGAGGCAGGGTGATGCCCGCATCCACGAGAATCCAATTGATCGCGTGGTCGCAGGCCATGTTCCAATAATGGGCGTCGCGGTTCTTCCGGCGCACATGGTGCTGGCAGGCCGGATGCATGACGGTATGCGCCAGAAGCCCCTGCACCTGCGCCTTGCTCAACCCCGCCACATAGACCGGATTATAGCCAAGCGTCCGTCCGTCGGTCCAAGCGGTGGCGCACTTGGTATCCTCGACAGGTGTCATGCGGAGACACAGCGATCCGAAAAACGGATGCTCCAGCAGCAGCCCAGTGCGGGCCTTCAGCAGTTTTTTACGTACAGCGTCCATGATTACTTAGAGCAGAACGTCAGAGTTGGCAGTCGCCCAACGCGAAAAGGCCGGAGACTCGACCACGCCCCGATGCGTTTTCACGGCATCACGGACCAACAGCACTCCGAATTCGGAGGGCAGTCTGGAAGCATACACAATGATGCTTTCCGCAGTCTCATCCCCGGCTCTTTTCGCCAGGGCCTCGCACAACGCGTACAAGGTCGCGGGTTCCTCGGGTACATTTGCGGTACTTGGATGGTTGATGACAGCATCCGGATCGGGCAATTGCCTGAACATCCGGGAGAACCCAGCGAACTCCGCCGCCGCACCGGGACCGACCGTACCCTTTAACAGACTCAGTTCTACGTCCGGGTCCGGGGTCGAGGCCATGATTCGGGCGGCGAATTCCCATGATCTTGGCGAAGGGAACGCCTTCTCGTTCTTTTTGGGGTCGAAATCGTGCAGCAGGTTCGGCCTGAAACGAATGAAAGCCCTGATCTCCTCAGGCAACCCTTTCTCGTCAGCCCACTCCAGCCACGCGTTCGCGTCCACGGAAAAATCAAGATGCACAAAACGGTTGGCAAGGGCCGAAGGCATACGGTGCGTGACGGCCCGGTCGCTTTCACGGTTGCCCGCAGCCACCACGGTCCAGCCGTCAGGAAGCGTGTATTCGCCCACCTTGCGATCCAGCACGAGCTGATAGCAGGCGGCCTGCACCAGAGGCGGTGCCGCGTTGAGTTCATCAAGGAACAGAATCCCCTCCCCTTCCGTGGGCAGGAACGAAGGCGGGCACCAATGGGCCGTACCGTCACCGCCCACTGAAGGCAGTCCGCGCAGGTCCACGGGATCAAGCAACACGGCACGGATATCGACAAGTTCCCGGCCGAGTTCTTCAGCCACCTGCGCCACGACCTGACTCTTGCCCACACCGGGAGCGCCCCATAAAAAAACGGGTTGTTTGATTGGAATGAGCGTCCGCAGGGAGGCCTTGATCTGTTTCGGGGTCATATATGATCCTTGTCTTTTTTAATCGGTAAATTCGATCAGGTTGAACGTGAGATTGGAAACGTCTTCCATGAATTCCTCTCCGCACTCCATGGCCGACTCGTTTTCTTCATGGTAGCGCCAGTTCACCACGATGTTCTTGCCCTTGTCCGCGTGCTCATCGAGCAGATCGAACAGGTCCATGAACGTCTTTGACGACGAGCTGTTGAAATAGAGAATCTCCATGTCAATCTCCAAACGGTCGCCGTTTGACTGCACGAAAAATTCTTCAAGCCAGTCGAACATGGGGCCGTAAAACGCCCAGCAGTTCTCCGGGTACGATTCACCCTTGATCTCAAACGACATGCGCTTCGGATCAAAATCTATGCGCGGCGAGGACTTGGTCGCCTGTACACTGTATCTGGTCATCTTCATCTCCTACTGGGCCACGACTTTCATGGAAAAAAACGAGGTGTCGCAATCAAGCGGACGAATCTCGTAATCCATGGGACGGGCTGACTTCCGCGCCATTTCAACAAACCCCAGCCCAGCGCCCTTGCTGTTCTCGGGAGCTCGGCTCCTCCGGCGTTCCCGATAATACGCCTTCAACTCTTCCGGATTCATCCGGCGAAGCCGCTCGATATGGTCGGTCAACTCGCCACAGTCCTCGGCGCTGACCCGGTTGCCGCAGGCCACGAAAATCCGGCCATCCATCTCGCGCCCGACAACGACCTGCCCATACGCCATGTCCCCTTGCAGGGCATCGGAAGCAACCTCCCGCTCGGACGAGTAACGCACGATATTCTGCATCTGCTCCACAAGAATGGAAAAGACCCGTTGCACGGAACCCATGCCCGCTTCCTCTGCGCTCATCTTGTTACGCATCAGATCGGCAATGCTTTCCACCACTCCTTGGGAAACCGGGCCGTTAAAATACAGAATCACCCCTTCCCGCTGCATCTCTTCGTAATATCTGAACAGGCTGTCAGCCATGTTACCTCCTTCAATCGAGTTCAAACCCGAGTACGGTCACGTCGTCACGACGGGTTTCGTCGCCCTGATATTCTTCGAGAAGCCGCATCAATGCGTCGCACTGCGTGGTAATCGGCATCTCGAAATGTGTTTCCATGAATCGCATGAACCGCCGCTTTCCGAACGGAAGCCGCTTTTCCCCGCCGACCTGATCGACCAGACCGTCGGTAGCCAGATAAAAACGGGTCTTTCGCGTCAACGGCACCTCAACATCAGTAAACCGGAAATCTCTGGGAGAGCGCACATACCCGAGCCCGCAACGATCCCCCTTGATGAGACGCACGCCGTCTTCATCCATGAGATACAGCGGACTGTTGGCACCGGAAAAAAGCAGCCGGTCACGGTCAAGATCCACATAGCAGAGCGCGCAATCCATGCCGTCGTCGGACATGGCCCCTTTCCTGTTCTGGCGCAGGGCGTCCTTGATAAGACGGTTCATGCTGCCGAGAACGGCTGCGGGACTGCCGTCACTTTCGTCGACGGCCTTGTCCAGCAGGGAGTGGACAATCAACGTCATGAAAGCGCCGGGAACGCCATGCCCGGTGCAATCGATCACGCCGATGAAGAATCCGTTTCCCCACAGCCGGAACCAGTAGGAATCCCCGCCCACTTTGTCGCGCTGATTCCACACGAGAAAATGTTCGGGCAGGATATCAACAAGCTGCCGGGTATCGGGTAGAAAGGACGTCTGGATGAGACTGGCATAATCAAGACTTTCACTGATTTTCCGCTGGGCCTCCGCAAGATCGCCCATGGCAGCCTGAAGCCGGTATTCACGCGTGGCGATGGCATATCCCATCCAGTGCATGTTGCGCTTGAGCCTGACGAAATCATGGCCCTCGCCCTCAACCTCTCCCGCAGGCAGCGACACATGCGCGTAATCCCCCTGCTTAAGGGACGTGCACTGGTCGTTGAGTTCCCGGATATTGCGAAGGGCGATGACGTGGCTCATCCATTTGGACAGAGGAACAAGCAAAATGATTGCCCCGGTCAACAGACCCACAAGAAAATTCATGGTCACCCGTGGCCCGCTCGAATGCAGCACCACAAGCGACACAAGCGGTACAATCACAATGCCCAGAAAAAGCATGATGGTCATCTTGCGTTCGACGCTCCAGTCCAGAACCGATTGCAGCAACCCGATCATGAAACTCATTGCTTCTGCCCTCCCCCGGCTGTCGCAGCCTCCACGCAATCCGCCTGTCGGCACGAGCAGGCCGAGCGGCGATACACCTCAACCCGGTCACGCCCGTTCTTTTTGGCCGCATACAGGGCGATATCTGCATATTTGACAAGACTGTCGAGATCATCGCCTTCATCTTCGAACGAGGTCAGGCCGATACTCACGGTCATGGCGAACGAGCCGTCCGAGGCGTCGATCATGGCGGCCCGGACATGTTCGAGAATCCTGTCGGCCACGCGGCAGGCATCGGGACGATGGGCATCCGGCAGCAACACCACGAATTCCTCGCCCCCGAAACGCCCCACTACATCCACCTCACGGACCGAATTCATCAGAATGCGACTCAACGTAATGAGCGCCTTGTCCCCGACATCATGCCCGTAGGTATCGTTGACCGCCTTGAAATAATCGACGTCCACTATCAGCAGCGACAACCCGCCGCCGTTTCGCTGCACACGGGCAAGCTCCCGCGCCGCAAGGTCCATGAAATACCCCCGGTTGAACAGTCCGGTCAGGCTGTCCGTGCGCGCCAGACGGCACATCTCCTCGACCATGTGCTTGCGCTCGGTCACATCGGCCATGACGCCGACAACGCCATCCGTGGCACCACCGTCCTGCCCGCTTATGGCGCTGGCGCTGATCTCAGACCAGATCGTACCGCTCTCCGGACCACACGTCTTGACCTGATACCGCCAGACATCATCCGCCCTGAGCAGTGATTCATAGAGTTCGTAATCCTCGGGAGAACAAAACAGGGACTTGAAATTCCGCACGGACGCAAGAAAGGATTCGGAATCACGGAACCCGAACATGGCGGCCATGGCCGGATTCACTTCGACCATGGTCCCGTCCGCCTCACATCGGTAAATGCCTTCGGTCACGTTCTCGAATATGCCGCGATACTTCTGCTCACCCACAGCCAGATCATGGTTGAGCGAATTGAGCGTCTGCTGCATCCTATCCCCCATGGTCACCAACCGCCGGCTCTGCCGAAGCAGCCGACCGTACTCGTCGACCAAAGACGAAAATACCGGAGCAACGGGCTTCCCTTTGTCCTGCGCCGTAGCAACCGCCGCCCGGGCTTCGCCGAGCACCTGCTCTTCCTTTCTGAAAACTTCCCGATTCATACCTTCGTTCACCCACCCACCGACACCTGTGTTCAATTCGAACCCGGTATCAAGACACCTTTTTATTTTGAAATTGAAAATCGTTTTCAACGCAATATTCTTCTACGGGGCGGGTGTCAACTGGAAAATGGAGGATTATTCGGGGAGGGGAAACCAATCCTTCATCTTTTCTGACACCACTTCCCAATCGATGCAGGTCTATCTAATAAAGCAGACAGGAAAAACGCACTGCACAAACAAAACCACGCCTGCCGGGTAATTCCCGACAGGCGTGGCTTCTTTTAATCTTTATCCGATTCAGCCGCTAGAAGATGCGGTCGATGAAGCTCTGGATGCGCGGGTCCTGACACTGCTGGTTGAAGAATTCGTCCGGCGTGCCCTTGGCGAGGAATGAGCCGTTTTCCATGAAGACCACCTGATCCGCCACTTCGCGGGCAAAGCCCATGTTGTGCGTAACGATGATCATGGTCATTCCTTCGTCGGCAAGCTGCTTGATGGTGCCGAACACCTCGCCCACCAGTTCCGGGTCAAGCGCGGAGGTCGGTTCGTCGAACAGCATCAGTTTCGGCTGCATGGACAGGGCGCGGGCTATGGCGACACGCTGTTTCTGACCGCCGGACAGGGAAGCCGGGAAACGGTCCGCGAAACTGCTCATGCCGACTTTTTCCAGCATGCTCATGGCGATGGCGCGGGCCTCTTCCTTTGCCATTCCCAGTACGGTCACCGGCCCTTCCATGGCGTTCTCCACCACGGTCATGTGCGGGAACAGGTTGAAGTGCTGAAAGACCATGCCGATCTGCGTGCGGAGCTTGCAGATGTTCTTGGGCTTGTCCAGCACGAGCTTGCCCTTGACCTGCCTGTAACCGACATCGCAGCCCTCAAACGCAATGGAACCGGAGTCGATGGTTTCGAGGAAGTTGACGGCCCGGAGCAACGTGGACTTTCCCGAACCGGAAGGCCCGATGATAACGGTCTTCTCTCCGGGTTGCAGCGAAAGGCTGACATTGTCCACGGCCCGGTGGGGGCCAAAGGACTTGACGATATCCTTAAGTTCCAAAAGCTGTTGCATCAGCGTTTCTCGTATGCGCCCACGCGTGCTTCAAGACGCTCGAAGGTGAACGTGAACACGGTGGTGAAAAGAAGGTAAATGACTGCGGCAAGCCCCAGCACCGTAATATTGAACGATGCGTTGAAGAGCTGGTCCGCCGTACGCATCAGTTCGACCATGGCAATGGTTGAAACCAGAGCGGTGTCCTTGATAAGCGCGATAAATTCATTGCCAACGGGCGGCAGGATGACACGGTATGTCTGGGGGATGATGACCCGGCGCATGGCCTGCCAATATGACATGCCCATGGCTTCCGCCGCTTCCATCTGGCCCTGATCGATGGACAGGATGCCGCTTCGGATGATCTCGGCAAGATAGGCCGAATAGTTCAGCCCGAGGCCGATGAGCGCCGCCGGGATGGGCTTCAGTATGATGCCGATGGCGGGCAGGCCGTAGTAGATGAAAAAGAGCTGAAGCAGAAGCGGAGTGCCTCGGAACAGCCAGATCACGAACCAGCAGAAACGGCTGATCGGCTTGAAATTGCCGATGCGTCCCAAGGCGATGAGCAAGCCGCCGATAGGCGAAATGATCATGGTGAAGACCACCAGCAGCAGAGTCATGAGACTGCCTTTCAGCAGATGCGGCACGAACTTGATCGTATCGCGCATCAAACGTTTCCACTGCGGCATCATGGCCTCTTCCACGGAATCCCGGAACTGGAGGGCCTCGATATTCTCCGGGTAAACGGCAAGCAGTTCATCCACAGCAGCGATGGCTGCGGGATAATCCTTCACGGCAAACTCAAGGCGGGCCGCCTGCATGCGGCTTGAGGCAAACTGACCTTCGTCACCTTCCGGTCCGGGCGCGGGGATTTGCAGGTAGACTTTGACCGCGGCCTCCAGATCGCCGGTAACCATGATGTCGTTGGCCTTACGCATCAACGCGTCGGCATCCACGACAGGTGACGCCTGAGCGCCGAGGGCGAACAGGGAAAGAACGAGGAGCGCCGCCAAGGCGACGCTCCTCAGGGTTGTATCGATTTTCGTTTTCACGATGTCAGGCTACCATTTTGCAGGGTTGGTGACGTCTTCACCGAACCACTTGCGGGAAATCTTGCCCATGGCACCGTCAGCGATCATCTCGTCGATGGCCTTCTGGATCATGCCGCGCAGTGCAGCGTCTTCCATGCGGAAGGCAACGCCGAAAGCTTCCTTGGTGATGTAACCGGGCAGAGCACGGAACTGTCCGGGACGGGAAGCCATGTAGTAACGGCCGGTCACGTTATCAACGACAACGGAATCCAGACGGTCAGCTTCGAGGTCGAGGAATGCCTTGGGGTTGGTGTCGTATTCGCGGATTTCGCCAGCGGCCTTGGGCAGCTTCTTGGCAGCTTCCAAAGCCGGGGAACCGGCCTGCACACCGACCTTCTTGCCGCCGAGGCCGACAAAATTCTTGATGGCCTTCTCATCCATACGCACGGTGGCGATCTGGCCGTCGATCAGGTACGGCTTGGAGAAAGCGACTTTCTTCTGGCGTTCCGGCGTGATGGTCATGCCGTTCCAGATACAGTCAAATTTTTTGGCGTACAGGGAGTTGATGACGCCTTTCCATTCGGTGGGCTGCCAGACAATCTTGATGCCCAGGCGCTTGCCCACTTCTTCAGCGGTATCAATGTCGAAACCGACGAGCTTGGCGTTATCATCACGGAAGCCCATGGGCGGAAATGCGTCATCCAGGCCGATAACCAGCTGACCGGCGTTCTTTACACGTTCCCAGGAACCGTCGGCAGCGAAGGCGGAAGCGGCGCAGACACACAGAGCCATAACCATAAGAGCAGTAAGTAGTCGTTTCATCTCCACAATCCTCATGTGTTCAAAATTGGAAAAAACAAGCACTTTCGGGTAACAGGATTTCCGCACTCATTGCAACAGAAAATACATATCTTTTAGTTGCTTATGCTTTTACCACAAATGTATAAACATTTCATCTTCAGCATATCAAATGAAGAAGGCTCCCTCTCCACACATCAGTAAACGTGGGCCGCGAGTCGACACGACGTTGCAGGCAACTCAAGACGAGTAATGGAAGAAAAATGAAATACCAGTGCAAGGAACCGTCAAAGCTACGTTCTGCCCACCCCGAAAATCCGGACCAGAATGAAATAGACGGACAAGGTGCAGAACGCGACCGAGCAGTTGAGCAGGACAAGAATGCAACGCAGCCCGACAGCCAGAGATGCCGCGGTCTGGGCAACAAGCCCGCTCTCCCGAAAAATGCCGACCCACGTCCAGTCGAATGCTCCGAGGCCACCGGGCATCTGGCTCAGTACTCCCGCCATTTCGGCACTGGGCCCACCCCAGAAGACTTCACTGAGAATCTCGCCATGGCCAAAAGCCAGAACGATGACGGAGTACAGCACAGCCCCGACCAGAAACTTGCCGCACCCCAGTACGAAGAGCTTGCGCGCCAGTGCAGCATCCAGAATTCTGGCTTCCTTCAACGCACTGAATCGTTCCCGGATGCCTGCGGGCAGCAGGCGGATGCCCGCCAATATACCGGCAAGCCATGAAGCAAGGCGAATGAACAACGGCATGACCAGATAGACAAGAATCACGCTCCCCGCCCACAGCAGCGCGGCGGTGCTCCATGACATCTTCAGGAAGACATGCGTCACGCCCGCCATCATCAGCAGCGTCAGGGCCAGAAAATCGAAACCCATGTCCCAGATGAACAACCCAGTGGATTTCATGACCGGCATGACATCCTTGCGCCGCATGGCAAAGGCCCGGACAGCGGCGTTTATCAGAGTCAGCGGCAGGATCTGTCCCAAAGCCGCCGAAAGGGCTATATATCTGTAATAGAAAAAGACCCCGAACCGCTCCGAAGCCTGTGCATGGGTCACTAGTCGCCATTTCAATGAAGAAAATAGATAGAAAAAGGCCACTAGCAAAAAGCTGGTGCCGATCCAGAAAGGATCGGCACCACGCAACGCCTGAAGCAATGCATCAGGCGTCAGATTGTTTGTGTAGAAAATGAAACCGAACAGCCCAAGGCCGACAAGAGACAGTCCGAGTGATACCAGAAGTCGTTTATTCATGCGTCCCTTGGGCAACAGGCTAACCGAGCGCCTTCTCCAGTTCGCGGACAACGAGCCGCACATCATCCTCGGTCATGCCGGGGAAGAGCGGCAGCAGCACGCCGTGGTCCTGAATGTTTTCACATACGGGCAGTCCGTCGGCAGGAATCCGGCACGTTTCCGGTCCGGCATACGCCTTTTCCCGGTGAGCGCACATGATACCGCGCCGGGTGGCGATGCCGTTGTCCTGCATGGTCTGCATCAACTGCTTCTGATCCACGCCCGGGCACATGATCTGGTAGCTCTGCCAGTTGGACCGGCAGTAGTCCGGCTGATGCGGCGGCGTGACCGGCAGATCGGCCAGCAGTTCCGTGTACAGCGCGGCCAGACGACGGCGGTCGGCGACCAGCCCGTCGAGGCGCTTGAGCTGCTCCACGCCGATTCCGGCCTGAATGTCCGTCATGCGGTAGTTGAAGCCGAGGATCGGGTATTCCTCGAAAATGATCTCGCTGGAATTGTGACGCACCGTGTCGGGAACGCTCATGGCATGCTGGCGAAGCAGGCGGAACTGCGCATCGAGTTCCGGGTCGTTGGTGGTCACCATGCCGCCGTCACCAGTGGTGATGACCTTGCGCGGATGAAAGGAAAAACAGGCTGCGTCACCATGAGGGCGACCAATCTTTTCCCACTCCCCGTCCATGCGGATTTCCACACCGGCACAGCAGGCGGCGTCTTCCACCACCTTGAGGCCGTGTTTCTTCGCGATCGCCAAAATGGCGGGCATATCGCACGGCATGCCGATCTGATGAACGCAGAGGATGGCCTTGGTCGCGGGCGTTATGGCCTCTTCGATCCGGGCCGGGTCCATGTTGTAGGTCTCGGGATGGACGTCGACAAACACGGGCAGCGCGCCGCAATAGCGGACGGCATTGGCCGTGGCAATGAACGACTGGCTGACCGTGATGACTTCATCGCCGGGACCGACGCCGACCCCGTGCAGAGCGAGATGCAGGGCCGTGGTGCAGCTTGAAACCGCGCAGGCGTGCTTCGCCCCGGTGTAGGCAGCGAAATTGTCTTCGAATTCCTTGACGCGAGGTCCCTGAGTGACCCAGCCGGACAGAATGGCTTCAGATGCCGCCTTGGCTTCTTCCTCGCCAAGGAACGGCTTTGCTATGGGCATCATTTGAGTTTTTCCTCCAGACCGTCGAGCCATGCGACAAGACGGCGCAGACCGTCTTCCAGTTCCACTTCAGCCTTGAATCCGAGCAGCTTTTCAGCCTTTTCGGTGCTTGCCAGACGGCGGCCGACTTCGACCTTCTGGCGTTCTTCCGGCAGGGGCACGAATTCCGGCTCCAGATCGGAGTCCATGGCCTTGAGGAGCGCATTGCACAGTTCCTTGAGGCTCACTTCCTCGCCACGAGCGACGTTGAAATCTTCACCGGAGACATCCTGTGTCAGGCCGAGGATGGTGGCACGGGCTATGTCGTCGATGTAGACAAAATCCATGGTCTGGTCGCCTTCACCGAAAATCTTGGGACGCTTGCCTTCCTTGATGAGATAGTACCAGCGGATCAGGACTTCGGTGTATTTGCCTTCGGTATCCATGCGCGGGCCGAACACGTTGAAATAGCGGAACGTATTGTAATCCAGACCGTACATATCCTTGTAGGAGCGGTACATCAGTTCGTTGAACGTCTTGCATGCCCCGTAAAAAGTGCGGTTGTTGTAGGGGTGATGCTTCTCGGTGGTCGGGAAGTCCTCGGCCTGCCCATAGACAGAGGCGGAAGATGCGGCCACGAGCTTCTTGACCTTGTGCTTGACGCACAGGTCGATCATGTTCAGCGGAGCGCGGGCCATGACCTCGAAGGCCTCAAGCGGATTCTCGGCGCAGCGGGTGATACGCAGGGCGGCCATGTGAATGACGTAGTCGCACCCTTTGACGAGCGAATCCATCAGCTCGAAATCGCGGGTATCGCCTTCCACGAAACGAACCTTGCCTGTAGCAAGAGCGTTTTCCATATTACGGGGATGACCGCGCAGCTTGTTATCAAGGAGGATAATTTCCTCGGGGTTCTGCTCAAGAAGCTGATCGGCAATGGTGGAACCGACAAGGCCCATGCCGCCGGTGATGAGAATACGGGAATTTTCTATTTTATTCATATGATTGTCACTCGGTTGGTATTGAGGATCATAAATGGACTGACGTTTCGGCAAGGCAGACGGAAGAAGCTCTCCGCCACGACTTCGCCGACAACTCCGGTCTGTAAAACAGTCACGGCGGCAAGGCAAGTGAATCGTGGCCTTTCCCTTTTGCATCACAGAGCCGCGGCTTGACCGTTCCCCTGACGGGGGATAAGAAGCGGCAACAACTTCAGACAGGCAGGCCGACCCAATGCACCTAAGACTACTCGACGATTCAGACGATTCCCAGCTCATTGACTTTCTTGACCGGATTTCAGCGGAAACCGGCATCGGGCTGGCATACCACTCTCCCTTCTACCGGGACGCCCTTGTCCGGGTCGGAGTCGGCTCCCCCCTTTATACGGGAGCATTCAAGGGAGATACGCTGATCGGCGTCCTGCCCGGTTTCATCAAGACCACCGACAACGGAACCGTGTACAACTCGCTGCCGTTCTTCGGTCCCAATGCGGGCGTTCAGTGTCTCCCGGAAAACAACGACTGCCACGCCCCCCTGTTTTCCTTTCTGATGGAACACCTCCGCTCTGAATACGACATGCTCAGTGCCGCCGTGTATTCCCCGTTCCTTGCCGATACGGATGAACACTACACCCAGTTGCAGGCCGACATCGTGGTGGATAAATTCACCCATTACATTGATATGGAAAACCACACCCTGCCGGGTGTCAGACGACGCGATATCAACACCGCACGCAAAAGAGACGTCACCATCATCGACAATCCGTCCCGCGACGAGCTGGCCGAAGTCTTTGAAATCTACAAGACGAACTGTACGGACTACGGCATCGAACTCAAGCCGTGGCCGCTTTTCGAATATTTCCTTGAAAACTACGATTCAGACAATCTGCTCGTTTCGGCCGCCGTACATGACGGCACCATCATCGCGGGATTGATCACACTCTACAGCAAGGGCGTTGCAAGCTACTACATCCCCTGCCAGAAACACGAGACCCGTTCTCTGCAGCCCGTACCCTTCCTGATCGACCACCACATGGACAGGGTCAAGGAAGCCGGGGTCCGGTACTGGAATTGGGAATCCTCACCGAGTCTTGATTCAGGAGTCGCTTTCTTCAAGAAAAAATGGAACAGCATCGAAGGACACTACAAGATCCATGTCATTCCGTTCCGTACCCAGTCAGACTTTTCCAAACTGGGCGTTGAAACCATTCAGCGCGATTACCCATGGTTTTTCGTCTACCCGTTTGACAGGCTGTCGGACTGATTCCGGCCGGTCCTTGCCAAAGATCATGGACTGAAATAGAAATCACATACTAACCACCAACCAACCCCGACAGCACTTATGGTATTCAGTTCCGTCATATTCCTTTTCGGCTTTCTCCCGATCATTCTGGTGATCTACACCCTGACCCCGGAGAAGCACAAAAACCTCACCCTGCTGCTGTCGAGCCTCGCCTTCTATTTCTGGGGCGAGAACCTGCTCGTGCTCATGCTGCTCGCGTCCACGCTGGCGAACTATTTCTTCGCCCTGCTCATCGGGCGGCAGGACAAACTTTCGCCGATACAGGGCGGACCGACGAAAAAACTCATTCTCGGCCTCTCCGTCGCGGTCAACATCGGGCTGCTCTGCTGGTACAAGTATTCCAACTTTTTCGTGCAGGACATCCTGCTCGACGCCGCCGGATTGCAAAACAGTCTGACTCAGGAATGGACCACCGTCATCCTGCCGTTGGGCATCAGCTTCTACACGTTCCAGTCCATGAGCTACGTCATCGACGTCTACCGCGGAACCGTCCCCGCAACACGGAACTACATCGACTTCGCCTGCTACGTGACCTCGTTTCCGCAACTGGTGGCCGGTCCCATCGTCCGTTACAAGGATATCGCCAAACAGCTGGTCAAACGCACGGTCACGCTCGACGACTTCCATGAAGGGGTCAACCGGTTCATCGTCGGACTGGCAAAGAAAGTGCTCATCGCCAACACCGTGGCCCGGTCCGCAGACGCGATCTACGCCCTGCCCGTGCAGCAGCTCGACGCACCACTCGCATGGCTTGGCGCGGCCTGCTACACATTGCAGATCTATTTCGATTTTTCCGGCTATTCCGACATGGCCATCGGGCTGGGCAAGATGTTCGGCTTCACGTTCCCCGAGAACTTCAACTACCCGTACATTTCCAAATCCATTCAGGAATTCTGGCGGCGCTGGCACATTTCCCTGTCCACGTGGTTCCGCGACTACCTGTACATCCCGCTGGGCGGCAACCGCGTCGCACCATGGCGGACCTACGCCAACCTCTGGATCGTGTTCGTTCTATGCGGCCTGTGGCACGGGGCAAGCTGGAACTTCATCATATGGGGCATCTTCCACGGATTTTTCCTCGTCATGGAGCGTGGGCCGTGGGGCAGACTGCTCGCAGCTTTTCCCGCTGTGTTCAGACATGCCTACACCCTGTTTGCGGTCATGATCGGCTGGACCATCTTCCGCGCCGACGACATGACGATCGCCCACGAGATGCTCGGGGCCATGTTCGGATTCGGCCAAGGCCAGCCTGCTACACTGACGTTTTCCTACTACGCCGGACCGGATGTGCTGACGGCTCTGGCCGTGGGGATGTTGTTCTCCATTCCTCTCTGGAAAAGAGCGCTTGAAAAAATCGGCGGCACCACGGTCGGCGTCCTGATCCATAACGTGACCCTTGTGACACTGTTCATTCTCAGCATCACGGCGGTCTCCTCAAGCACCTACAACCCGTTCCTCTACTTCCGCTTCTAGCGCCGGGAAACAGTAGCCATGAAAAGATTCACCGCCATACTCGCCCGGATCACGATCCCCGTTTTCCTGCTGCTCATTTTCATTCCGTTCATCTGGAGCATTCCGGGTGTTCACGGCATCAACCTGAGCCGATTCGAGGACATGGAAAAACGCTCCCCCAACGAATATCCGGCGTTGCCCACCAACAGGCAGGAACTCGCCGCATTCCCCGAAGCCTTTGAAAAGGCGTTCAACGACCACTTCGGATTCCGCCGGGACCTGATAACAATCTTCAAGCTGTTCAAATACAATGTCTTCAACCAGTCCACGGACCCGGGCAACGTGGTTGTCGGCCGGGACGGCTGGCTCTACCTCGGCAACGACTATTTCCGTACTTTCGACCGGCATACCGGCTCGCGCCCCCCGCTAGAGGCCGAAGTCGACCGGCTCATCACTGCCGAGAAAAAGAAACGCCAATGGCTTGCACGCCGCGGCATCAAGTACCTCTTCGCAGCGGCCCCGAACAAGTATTCCATCTATCCGGAATACCTGCCCGCCTACGTGCGAAGCGCGGACAACACCGTCCTGCTCGATCTGGTCGCCGAAAAAGCGCGAAAGCAAGGACTGCCGTTCATCGACCTTCGTCCGTTCCTGAAAGAGGCCAAGAAACTGCACGGCACTCTGGCCTACGCCAAAACAGACTCCCACTGGAGCAATCTGGGCGCGTTTTACGGATACAGGGCGCTGGTCGAAAAACTCGCGGAACAGACCGGCCCGCTCAAGACGCTCTCCCTGACCGGCTTCGAGCAATCCATCGGCAAGGCGTACAATCTGGAAGGCTTGCTCGGAATGAGAAAGTTCCACAAGCTGAAGGACGTGAAAATCCGCCTCGATTTTGACCACTCATCCCCCGGAATGAAGGCCTGCGAATTCAGCGGAAAGAAAATCGGCTGGGATCAATACAATGAAGTTCACTACAACTCCATGCTGTTCATCGACAATGAGCAGGCCCTGAACCGGCTGTCCATATTCATGCTCCGGGACTCGTTTACCAACCGCCTGTCACCGCTGCTGAACCAGACGTTCACCCGAATGGCCTACACGCATTACAACCGTCCGATACTTCCCGGAAACATCGTGGATTTCATGCTCACCTTCAAGCCGCAGGTCCTGCTGCACGAAATGGTCGAAGTGAATCTGGCAGGTGTCACCGGTGTTTATCCGCCGTGGGAAACCCCGGCGGTCGCCCCGCAGGAAGCCGTGCTTCTCTGGCCCGAACTTGGACCTTCGCAGAACTGCCGTCTTGAACAAGGGCCGGACAACGGGACTTGGGACATCACCGTCCCTGCCGCCGACACCCGAAGCGTGCTTCTCAAGATCGACCTGACAGCCGAATCGGATGCAACTCTCACGGCTGGTTCGGCCTCTGTTGCCATCAGCAAGGGCACAGGCACCTACTACTTTGAAATGAAACCGGGCACGAAAAAACGCCTGACCTTCAAGGGAAAGTCAGGCGCTGTGAATATCCTTACTTTCGAAGCAAGGCCGATGTCCGAAGAAGCACTTAGGAAGCTGTACCGCCCAGAACCTGTTTCAGGCTCTCGCAAACAGTAACCACCTGTTCTTCGCTCAATGTCGGGCACATGGGCAGGGACAGTTCGGTCGCGCCGAGTTGCTCGGCTACCGGGAAGTCGCCGAACGAATGGCCCAGGCTTTCGAAGGATTTGAGATGCGGCACGGCATGCGGGTAATGAATGCCGTTCTGTATGCCGAGTTCATTCAGTCCCTTCTGGACTTCCTCCCGGTTCTCCACCTGCACGGCAAGTACGTGATAGACGTGACGGCAGTCTCCGGGCACGGTCTGCATGGAAACTCCGGCTACATCGGCCAGTTGATCACGATACACCGCACCGAGTGAACGGCGGGCCTCGGTCCACTTATCCAGATGCTTCAACTTGATGCCGAGCATGGCACCCTGAAATCCGTCCATGCGGGCGTTGAAGCCTTGCCGGACATGATTGTAACGGCCTTCCTGCCCCCAGTCGCGGATCACCTGCACCTGATGCGCCAGCTCCGCATCATTGGTCACGACGCAACCGCCTTCACCGCAGGCACCGAGGTTCTTTCCGGGATAGAAACTGAAACAGGCGATGTCGCCCCACTGTCCGGCACGTTTGCCGTCGATATCCGCACCATGCGCCTGCGCCGCGTCCTCGATGACAGCGAGGCCGTGCTTTTCGGCAATGGCGCAGATGGCGGGCATGTCGGCCATGAGGCCGTAGAGATGCACCGGCATGATCGCCTTGGTCCGGGGCGTGATGCACTTCTCGATCAACGCGGGATCAAGGGTGAAACGCCCTTCCTCCACATCGGCGAAAACGGGGGTCGCGCCGGTGTAGCGGACCGCCTCGGCAGTGGCCACAAAGGTCATGGCCGGAACAATGACCTCGTCGCCGGGACCGATATTCAGCGCCAACAGGGCCATGTACAGAGCGGTCGTGCCGGAGTTGACGCCCATGGCGTGTTCCACGCCGCAGAATTCGGCAAAAGCCTTTTCAAAATTCTGGACCTTGGGTCCGAGGATAAACGAGGAATTGTCAAGAACCTCTTCGAGTTCCTTGAGCATCTCCTCTTTCAACGGCGCATGCAGCGCGGTCAGGTTGAGAAACGGTACGGTCATTTGACCTCCAGGGGAGCACCCTGCTGTTTGATGGATTCGGACGCGAGGCAGAGCAGACGGACCATTTCAAGGCCCATGGCCCCGCTGGTGATCGGCTCCTCGCCCGTGTCGATGCAGTGAATGAAATGTTCGACCTCGTCCTTGAGCGCCTCGGTGGTGGGGATCTTGGGCGCGAGCATATCGCCGGTGCGATACCCGATCATGGTTTCGCGGATGTCTTCCTGATTGTCGAGAACCAAACCGGAATCATAAATTTTCAGTTTCTCGGCCTGCTCAAGGTCATTGAACACCGCCATTTTCTTGTCGCCGCCGATGAGAATCTGGCGAACCTTGACCGGCGACAGCCAGTTGGCGTTGATGTGAGCGATGAAATTGTCGTCGTACATGAGCGAGACAAAGGCCGTGTTCTCGGGCTTGCCCGCCACATGCGACTTGCCGATGGCGGAAATGCCGGTCGGCTTTTTGCCGAACAGGTAATGCAGAATGGAAAAATCGTGGACAGCAAGGTCCCAGAGGACGTCGACGTCCTGCTGGAACAGGCCGAGATTGATACGCACGGAGTCATAGTAGTAAATATTTCCGAACGCGCCTTCGTCCACAAGGCTCTTAATCTTCTTGACCGCGCCGGTGTAGATGAAGGTGTGGTCGACGATGATCTTCAGCCCGCGCTTCTCGGCTTCGTTGAGCAGCGTTTCCCCCTGCTCGACCGTGCTGGTGAACGGTTTTTCGACCCAGACATGCTTCCCGGCCTGCAAGGCTTCGAGCGCCAACGGATAGTGCGTTCCCACCGGCGTGGCGATGACCACGGCGTCGATGGCGGGGTCATTGAGAATCTCGCGGTAATCGCCGGTGGTCTGGATGCTCGGATAACGGGATTTGCACAGCGCCAGTCGGGCGGGGTCCAGATCGCTGACCTTCAGGACCAGCGACTTCTCGCACTCCATGAAATTTCGGACCAGATTGGGGCCCCAGTAGCCATAGCCGATAACGCCTGCATTCAACATGTTCTGTCTCTATGATTCGATATATTTCACAACACGGGCGGGATTGCCCACGACAACAGCCTTTTCAGGCACATCTTCGACGACCACGGCACCGGCACCGACAAGGGCACCTGCCCCGACCGTCACTCCCGGCAGAAGCACGGCCCCGGACCCGATGGACGCCCCCCGGCACACACGGGTGGGGATGACCGTCCAGTCGTCATCGGTCAGCATGGTTCCGTCCTCGGCCGCAGCCTTGGGATATTTGTCGTTGGTAAACATGACCCCGTGTCCGATGAACACTTCATCTTCGATGGTCACGCCTTCACAAATGAAAGTATGCGAGGAAATCTTGCATCCCCGTCCGACTTCGGCATTCTTCTGAATTTCCACGAACGAGCCGATCTTGGCCCCATCCCCCACGGAACATCCGTACAGGTTGATGAGGTCCGGCTGGGGCAGTTGCACCCCTTTCCCCAAAACAACGTCTTTGCTTACTGGCATAACAATTTTCCGATAAAGTGTAGCCCCGGCTTCCTGTTCTTTAATGACAGCGAACACAGCTTTCAAGACAGCAACCTGCCAAACCATTCCCATAGAAGGTCCACAGTCAACCGGGACAGGATTGTTTTCAGCCAGACATGGCCTTGGGACGCTCCCCCGTGCCCGAAAAGACCGGATACCGGGGAAAGACAGTCAACCCTGAAACAACTGACATGGCCCGCCCCATGAGAGACGGCACGCCAGAGGGCGGTAAAATAGGCCGCGATCAGTGAATTGTCAATTGGGAGAACAGAAAGGGACTGCTCCTGAGCAGCGTTGAAAAACCAACCTGCACGACATCAAAAATCAAGCGTTGCAAAAACGTCCTCACACCGGAAGCACACCTTCTACTCTTCCGGTTGGGCGAATGCGTAACTGCTTTTGCCGGACTTCTTGATCAAGTACATCGCTTCATCCGCCTTCTTTATGAGGATTTCCATATCAATTTCACCGCATTCGGCACCGCAGGTGGCAATCCCGACACTGGCTCCGATCTTCATCTGATGCTCCTCGAATTCATACGGCGCGGCAATTGCGGCAACCACCTTGCTTGCAACTTTTTCAGCATCCCTGTCTGAAGTCAGCTCAGACAAGACAATAAGGAATTCATCGCCTCCGACACGAGCGACCGTATCGACATGGCGCACACAGGACAAAAGGCGCTGCGCCGTTTCCTTGAGGACCGCATCACCGGCATCATGACCGAGCGTGTCGTTAACATTCTTGAAACCGTCCAGATCAACAAACATGACGGCAGCCACCATTTTCTTTCGTGTCGCCGTGGCAAGGGCCATGGCAATACGGTCCCTGGCAAGCCTGAGAGTCGGCAGGTCGGTCAACGTATCATGGGTTGCGAGATGACGGATTTTCTCCTCATTCCGCTTCTGCTCGGTGATATCCTTATGGGTTCCGGACATGAGCAAAGGTTTGCCGTCTTCGGTCCAAGTCGAAACCTTGCCGCGATCCAGTACCCATATCCAATCACCATTCCGGTGCTTCATACGGGCTTCGCATTCATAATATTCAAGTTCCCCGCTGAAATGCTTTTCCAGCAGCTCTCCGGACACTTTCAAATCATCTGGGTGGGCAAAATCCATCCATGTCTCGATAGTCGTCGGAGAAATCTCGGAAAGGGAATAGCCGACGATATTGGCCCACCGTTCATTGAATACGGTTTCCCCGGTCTGTACATTCCACTCCCACGTTCCGACATTGGTGCCGCGAATGATCGATGCAAGCCGCCTCCGCTGTGCAGCCAACTCCTCTGCCGCATGCTTGCGTTCGGTGATATCCCAGTTGACACCGGTCACCCGAAGCGGTTCGCCTTCCGCATTCCGCTCCACCTTTGCCGCAGCCTGAACGTGCTTATGCCCGCCATCTCCGGTAAGAATACGAAATTCAGTGTCAAAAGGCGCGGTCCCCTGCACAGCCTGCTCAAGAAGTGACTCAGCTGCTTCAGCATCATCCGGATGCAAAGCTTTTTTCCATGTCTCGTATTTGGGCACCACATCGGGCGGGAGATCGTAAATCTCGTACATCAATTCATCCCAACTCAATACGTCCGTCTGAATATCCCAAGTCCAGACTCCGACCTTTCCTGCCTTGGTAGCAAGAGACAGTCGGGATGATATCTGCCGCAGTTTGCCTTCTGCTTCCCGGCGTTCCTGAATCTCCTTTTCCAGCGAAGCCTGTGTCGAATAGGTTCTCCATGCTTCAGCATTCGCCTTCTGGAAAAAGTAAAGCACGAATGCAACCAGCAGAGACAGAAGCACCCCGATGGCTATGACCGCCAAAGCCAGCGGATTTCCCGTATTTTCAAAGAAAATATCCATCGGACGGCAACGAACTATCAATTGGTGCCCCATCAACTGGCGCTGCACCACAGTGTCAAACGGTCCCGCCTTCAGGTCTTCCCAGCCACGCTGTTGATAAACCGGCACACCTGCCAGCTCGACGCGGAATTTCACGTCCGTCAAATGCTCATATTCTTCATTGACACGAAGCACCCCGTCCAGCCAGTCATGAGCACGAAAAACGGCAATGACGAATCCGTCAAAATCTCCCTGAACATAAATAGGAAAATACACCAAAAAGCCTTTTCCACCCTGTACAAGGTCAACAGGTTTCGACATGACAGGAATTCGTCCCACCTTGGCCTTCTCCAAAGCCCGACGTCGATTTTCCTCAAATCCTAAATCGAGATTCACAGCCTGCTCATTACCGAACAGCGGGACAACCCACCGACTAAAATAATCTCTATCCACCCACTCGATGGCCTGAAAACCGGGAAGATCGTTTTGATAGGCCAGAGCATCCCGGACAAATTCCTCACGAGGGGTGCCTCCCCGGAATTCCCACCTCTCGACAATACGCTGCAAGGCAGGGATACGGGAATGCAGATCGATCTGAATATCCGCAGTATACAGCTTTGCACGCTCAAGAATGGTTTCACGCTGAAATGCCAATTGACTCTCATAAAGAAACCACCCCGCAATAAAGGACAGAATACAAAGCAGCCCACCGATCAAAGCTGGAAGCAAGATGATGTTTATTCGGGGGACAGAGGGTTTATTAGCCATTTTCAAACTCGATTCACGTTACGAATTACTGAAATTCGACTCCTTGTTATCGTATTTGGCCTCCCATTGTATAGCAATGATAGTTTACCCCATTCAAATGGCGTGCAACCATGAGGCAGTGGTTCCTTTGCCACTCTCCCCGCCGCCCCGAAATCACCCCGTGTTTACCGTTGGCGGGTTACAGCTATTTTTGTTATGCAGAGAATCCCGGCTTACGGCCGAGAGATACAGTAAGGAAAAAAAATGTCAGAAACATATTTGGAAAAAGCCCTTGTGAAGCTTGCCCGTCAGATCAACGCGTATGACGAGGCCTCACTCATGAACCTCTGGGAAAAATACGCAGAAAAGGTTCGCCACTTCGAACCGACAAAGCGATGGGAAGAGAATGCGCTGGTATTCAATCTCATCCAGTCCATCCGGTTGAAAAACCAGCTTTTCAACTACAATTGGGCACAATCCCGCAAACCGGGTGACAGTGCCGTGGACATAGATCTGGCTGCCCTGACGGCTCCGCAACGTACGCCTTCCGTCATGGAAGAGCAGGAGACAACGCCGGAAACGGCTGAGCAGGAGAGGAAAAAGCAGGAACGCAAAGGCAAACTGCTCACATTGACCCCGAAAAAAAGAAATTAGATATACCGTCTCATCCGGGTTGACAGGCGTACATATTTATACTTACGGAAGATAACCGCTTGTGCGCGCAATTCACGCCGGGACGGTTTACCCGGTATTTCAAGGAGCAACTTAATGTCCAATATCGTAGTTTTCGGATCCCAGTGGGGCGACGAAGGCAAAGGCAAAATCGTTGACATGCTCGCCGAAGAGGCGAACGCCATTGTCCGTTTTCAGGGCGGCAACAATGCCGGCCATACATTGGTGGTTGATGGTGAACAGTGCATCCTGCACCTGATTCCGTCCGGCGTGCTGCACCCCGGCAAGAAATGTCTCATCGGAAACGGCGTGGTACTCGACCCGTTTGTCTTCTGCGAAGAACTGGACAAGCTCGACGCCAAAGGCCTCGACGTTTCTCCCGCCCGGATGATGATTTCCAAGAAGACCCACATCATCATGCCCTACCACCGACTTGTGGACGGAGCCCGAGAATCCACCAAATCCGACGCCAAGAAAATCGGCACCACCGGACGCGGCATCGGCCCCTGCTACGAGGACAAGATGAACCGTTGCGGCATCCGTGCCGGTGATTTCGCCGACCCGGAACTGCTTCTGGAAAAAATCGAAAAGGCCCTTGAGGAAAAGAACATCCTGTTCAAGCACCTCTACGGAACCGAACCGCTGAAAGCAAAAGATGTTTTCGAAGAAGTGCGTCCGGTGGCAGAACGACTGATCCCGTATCTCGGCGACGTCTCTTCCGCTATTCAGGAAGCACAGGCCGACGGCTCTGTTCTCTTCGAAGGCGCACAGGGAACGCATCTGGACATCGACCACGGCACCTACCCGTTCGTGACGTCGAGCAACACGGTCACGGCCAATGCCGCGTCCGGTTCCGGCTGCTCCCCGCGTGATTTGCACCGCATCATCGCCATCGTCAAAGCCTACACCACCCGTGTCGGCGGCGGCCCGTTCGCAACGGAGCTGGAAGACGCCGACGGCGAGTACATGCAGACTCAGGGCCACGAATTCGGCGCAACCACCGGACGCAAACGCCGCTGCGGCTGGCTTGATCTGGTGGTGCTCAAGGAATCCGTCCGCCTCAACGGCCCCACGGAACTCGCCATCACCAAACTCGACGTACTTTCCGGCCTCAAGGAGATCAAACTCTGCACGGCCTATGAATACAAAGGCGAACAGATCGCCTACCCGCCGCAGGAGCAGAACGGCATGGCTTACGTCACTCCCGTGTATGAAACCATGCCGGGATGGGACGAGGACATCACCGGAGCACGCTCCTGGGACGAGCTTCCGCAGAATGCGGTCAACTACCTGAAACGGATCGAGGAAATCACCGGCGTCAAGGTCGGCATCGTTTCCGTCGGCCCGGACCGGGCACAGACCTTCTAGACGGAGACTGCGCGAATGACTCTCAGTGCCGACCCGCTGGCTGCCCTTACAGGACAGGAGCATGCGGTTTCGCGCCTGAATGCCATCGCGCACGATCCTCCACAATCCATAGTCATTGAGGGCGGCGACGCGGACAGCCGCGTCGCCCTCGCCCTTTATTGGGCCATGCGTCTCAACTGCGCATCAGGCGACATCCCCTGCGGACAATGTCCCGCCTGCAAGCAGATCGCGGACTTTGCCTTCAACGACCTTCTTTTCTTTGATGGCCGTGAAGGCCTCATCAAGGTACAGCCCATCCGGGACCTGCGCGGAACCTGGGGACAGCCCCCTCATGGCGACGGCTTCCGGGTCACCATCTTTTCCGAAGCCCAGATGTTCATGACGGAAGCAGCCAATGCGCTCCTGAAATCTCTTGAGGAGCCGCGCCCCGGCAACGTCTTCGTCCTCTGCGCACCGCAGCGTGAACGCTTGCTCGAAACACTCGTCTCCCGCTCATGGGTTGTCACCCTCGCATGGCCGGATATCCGCCGGAACGCACCGGAGATCGAAGAATGGACGTCCGCACTGGTCAACTTCTGGCATAGCGGGCGCGGCTGGTTTGACCGCACCTCCACCAAGGGAGCCGTCAACAAGGACATCGCCATGCAGGTCGTGCTCGGCATGCAGCGTGAGCTGCGCGAGGCCATGTCCGGCGCATGTTCCACACCGGTTTCATCCAAACTCGCCCAGACCTGCAACCCTGCAAAACTGCGCCGCATCGGCCTTATCCTCGACAAGGCTCAGGAGGCGCTCAACACACAGGTTCCCGTCAACCCGGCCATGGTTCTGGACTGGGTTGCCACACGCCTGCCCTGACCATGCAAATCACACCCTACGCCGACGACAATTGCGACGAGATCATTGAACTCATCACGACTATCCAGATAAAGGAATTCGGTGTGGCGACATCTGCCGAGCGTCAACCGGACCTGCGCGACATTCCTGGTTTTTATCAGCAGGACTGCGGTAATTTCTGGCTTGCGCGCGTGGACGGAGAACTGGCTGGCACCATCGCCATCAAGGATACGGGCGACAACATATGCGCACTGCGTAAAATGTTCGTGAAAAAGCAATTTCGCGGCAAGAAGCATGGCATAGCTGCCGCGCTTATGAACACCCTGCTCGACTGGGCCGAAAGCCGCAAGGTCAAGGCCATCTATCTCGGCACCGTGGACGTCTACCACGCAGCACACCGTTTCTACGAAAAAAACGGTTTCGTGGAAGTGGCCCGCCATGAAGTGCCGGATTCCGTCCCGCTCATGGACGTGGACGTGAAGTATTACCGATACAGTTTCTAGGAAAATTTCCGACCATCACACCGCCGGTTCAGTCGAGCATCCTGCGAAGCCATTCCTGGAATGCAGGCTCGATTTCGTCGCGAACGCGTGACAGGTCGGGATGCCCGCTGGCAAACATGACCTCAATGCGATCTCCGGGGCGATACCGTTTCCAGACATCATGCGGCAGAAATGCCGAGGCCTGACGGACAAAACCGTCATTATCCACATACTTGTAATCCACAGTGTAGCGGGAACCGTCCGACGTTGCGGCTGTGGTGCTTACGGCAATCACCAGCCCTGTCGTATGGTCCTCGCCATACAGTCGCAATCGCTCCTCGCGCAGCACGTCATACGGCACATGATAGAGGAAAACACAGATGAGGGTGACAGCGGCAAGCCCGAGAACAACACGAAAAAACTTCTGTGCGGGAGTGCGCTGGGGATGTCTGCCGGGAGTAAATATCATGCCCATAAGTACACCGACTGATTCCCGCACGCAACCATGTGAAAAAATAACGTGAACTGCCGAATCCCCGCTTGCATGCCACTCCATGACGAGCTAGATTGATTTTGCCGACACACGTGCGGCATCTCAACCGTCCATATCCCGAACAGCGGGAAGGAACATATAATGCAATTGAATATCAACGACATAGAAGCAAGCATCCTACGCATGACCGCAGTGGTACGCCAGGATAAAGCCGCCGACGTGGCGCGCAGCTTCGGGGACGACCCGGACCCGAAAACCCGCCCACTCGGATGGTGGGTGCTTGCATACGGGAAACCGCTTGATCCGGATTCCTTTGACAACCGCGAAGACGTTCGTGAACAACTCATTCAGCAGGTCCGCGACGCGGGTCTGGTACTTCAGGAAAATGTCTGGGTCTGGGACGAAGCAGGACAGGCACAGCTCGTCATATCCACCGTTCCGACACTCCAGCGGGCCGAAATTCTCGCCACCCATCTCAGGGCCAAAGGCCTCTCCATCCGCATCCGCAAGGAAAAACTGTAAACGCATCCGGCAATCAGTTCTTCCGGTTTAACAAGGCTTTACACTATTACATCAAGGCTCGGCTCCCCGCCCTGCACCTCCTGTCAGATCAATCCGATACAGGCGCTATTGAAAACGAAAAAGCCCTGAAATTCTTTTCGTAAAAAGGCTTTCAGGGCTGTATGGTTGCGGAAAACGTTTGTATCTAATCCATGAGACCGAAATTCCGGAGCTCGGACTGCACCTTTTCTTCCCTGACGGGTTTGGTGATATACGCGACGGCCTTGCCGTGAATATACGCCCGAGAGGCCTTGCCGTCGTCATCAAGGGCAGTGGTAATGATTGCCTTGACCTCGTCCGCAGCGGCAACACCTTTCTGCTGCTCCACATGCCGAATGTGCTCAAGGGCCTGCAAGCCGTCCATACCGGGCAGCATGATATCCATGAAAACCACGTCGAACGGTGTCTCTTCCTCAAGCGCAGAGGTAAAAGCCTCCACACCATCCTCGCCCGATTCGGCGACAACACAATCCCACCCCTCAAGGATCATCTTGAGGAATTCCTGATTGATAAGAGTGTCTTCGACGATAAGAGCGCGCATTGTTTTATCCTGTTCAGTCGTCCTGCGGCAGATACGGTGTCAATTCGGCCACGGCTTCAAACAGAAAATGATCCACCAGATGGCAAAGCATGTGCCCTGCCGCGATGTGGATTTCCTGAATCACCGGGGTATCAGCGGACGGCACAGTTACCAGAAAATCGGATACGGCGGTCATTTCCCCGCCGCTCTGCCCTGCAAGTCCGACGGTAATGATTTCATTCCGACGGGCTTCACGCATGGCGCGAATGACATTGGAACTGGTTCCAGAAGTGGAAAGCCCGACCAGAATATCGCCGGGACGGCCAAGGGCCAGAAGCTGCTTGGAGAACACCTCGTCAAAACTGTAATCATTACCAATGGCGGTGAGCGCCGAGGTGTCGGTGGTCAGGGCAAGCCCCGGAAGAGGAGGACGTTCAAGCTTGAAACGATTGGTGAATTCTGCGGCGAGATGCTGGCAGTCGGCAGCACTGCCGCCATTGCCGCAAAACATGACCTTCCCTCCGCCAGCCATGCAAACGGCCATGGTACGGGCAATTTCCACTACCAGTTCGGCTTTTGTGTCAAAGAACGCCTTGCGTGCAGCCAGACCGGCTGCGGCGTGATCCATGACTTTTTTCAATGCTGTTTCAGACATATATTATCCTTGATGAACGATCAGATTTATTTGGCTGCGACGATATAACAAAACAGTCCGGCACGCAATTGCCCGCCCCGCGTCCAAGCACGAACGGGAGGTGAAAAGACTTTTATTCGGTCCGGTTTTGCGTTACAGCCCAACGCTGTGACGGCAATCAGGAGGACTGACGCCTGCACACGAAAAATTTCATACAAGCAAGACAAGGCGATATTATCATGACAGAGTCCAAGGAAAGCACGGTCAGGCTGCTCATCACATGCCCGGACCAACCCGGCATCGTTGCCGCAGTCAGCGGCTTCCTCCACGCGAAGGAAGCCAACATCATTCACTCAGACCAGCATTCCACCGACCCGGAAGGCGGTCGCTTCTTCATGCGAAACGAATTCTATCTGCCCGGTCTGGACCTCGACGGTCTGGAAGACCTGCGCGAGGAATTCGCGGAAAAGGTCGCCAGCCATTTCCCGATGGAATGGAGCCTCAACCCGGTATGGGTGCCGAAAAGAATGGCGATCCTCTGTTCCAAGGTGGACCACGCGCTCATGGAACTCCTGTGGCGCTGGAAACGCGGCGATCTTGAAGCCGACATCAGCGTGGTCATCAGCAACCACCCGGACCTGCGCGAGGCCGTCGAACACTTCGGCGTTCCCTTCCATCACGTCCCGTCAGGCAAGACCCTGCGCGAAAAGGTCATCGCCGAAGACACCATCATGGAACTCATGGGCGAGACCGACATCATCGTCCTTGCCCGCTACATGCAGATTCTCACACCCGATTTCGTGGCAAAATACAGCCGACGCATCATCAACATCCATCACTCGTTCCTGCCCGCATTCGTGGGAGCCGACCCGTATCGCAGGGCGCACCAGCGCGGCGTCAAGCTCATCGGTGCCACGGCCCACTACGTCACGGCCGAACTGGATGAAGGTCCCATCATCGAACAGGACGTCAACCGTGTCACCCACAGCCATGATATCGACGATCTCAAACGCCTCGGTGCGGACATCGAACGGCATGTCCTTGCCCGCGCGGTAAAATGGCACCTTGAGGACCGGGTCATCGTGGACGGCAACAAGACCATTGTTTTCCGCAGATAATCCACTTCATTCGACAAAATAAAAGCCCTCGCCTTCAAACGAAGACGAGGGCTTTTTCATTTCAGTCGTTCAATTCTACCGAGGAACGGCATCCCCGATAACAGCGTCTTCGGGACGGGCCGCCTGCTTTTTTGCGACACCATACAGTTCGAGCAGTTCGGCGAGTTTCACCTTGAGGTTGGTCGTGGTCCGCGCCACCTGTTCAAGGTTGATGAGGACCATGATGTCCACGCGGAAAATAGCGCTTTTCCACATCCCCTGAAGCGTCTCGTGCAGCCCCGGCTCCAGACTGAGCATGGACAACGCCCCGTCAAACTGTTTGGCGGTCTTTGCCTTGAACAGCAGCATCCCCTCGCGGGTGGTGTCATTGGCAAAAAGCTGTTTCTTGCGAATCTTGCTCATGTTCGGCAGCACGTCCACCTCGGCTTCAGGCACACGACGGGCGCGTCCGCTCCGTACCTGAATCTTGCCGCCCTCACGGTGCCCTGTTTCCCGAAGAATGTGGATCGTATTATTCTCCAGCAAAAAGAAAAGCATCTTTTCCAGAGTCGGGACGCTGAAATTCCTGGCCAGTGGACGGATAGCTGATATCTGCTCCGGAATGAATTCCTCAAGCGCCTTGAAAAGGCTGTCACCTGTCATACCAATGGCAATGGCCGCTCCCACGCCCACGGCGATCAACTGGTCAAGCAGGAACTTGAATTCCTTCTGTTCCTTTTTCACCGTTTCCTGATCGCGATCATCGCTTTTTTCCGGATTCTCTTTCCGGGCCTGAGCCTGAAGCACCTGCTCCTGATACCGGACTTCGAAGTCCTTTGCCACGGAATCGATGCAAATGATGCGTGACGCCTGCACGAACTCATTAGCTGAAATCTTCTTTACCTGAGAAAGGGAAGAAAGCCCTTTCACGAGCATGTTCTGAACGAGTTTTGCCTGCTTGCGTCCCTCGAATTCAGTCCGGCTGAACACATAACTCTTCTGAATCCGTGTCTTCTCGATTTTCTGATTCGTGGGATTCAGCTTGGAAAGGATGTCGTCAAACAGGAAACGGATAACGAGAAAACTCCGTTCCTTGGAAATATCGAACTTCTCGCCGCTCAGGATTTCCTTGTGCGCCTCTTCCACCCGGCTGGCAACGAACTGCTCCACAAAGGCTTTCCAGAACTGTTCGTTCAACTGATGCTGCTCGATAAGCTTGCTGTAGTCCTGCAAGGCATCCTGTCCGAAATAACGCAGGACGATTTCCTCGAAATTGTCCGTAATGAGCGCCATGGCGTAGACAATACCCTGCACGCATTTGATGAGCATGGACTCGGTATTGATCAATCCGGCCTGCAACTCGGCGGCCCGGGCCGTATCCTTCACCTTGACCGCTTTCTCGTAATGGGCAAGCAGGACGATGAAATTGGCAATACGCTTGTGAATGTACTCGTAACCGGGATGACCGACACGGCCACACAGGAGCTCCACGACACTCTTCTGCTGTGCCTTGAGCAGTGGGTATTCGTTGATGCTGCTATGGTTGATGCGGATAAACTCAAGAAGCAGTTCACGCTCCATGACCTCACGCAGGGCGGATCGCTCCTTGAGTGCGCGGAGTTTCTTCTGATAGGCGATGAGACGCTGTTCCTTGTCGAGACGCGGCCCAGTGGCTTGAGGAGACGATTCAGTCATGAAGTACGGCAAGTCCTTGTATCCGTTAAAATATGGCGAACATTATGCCAACTTCCACATTTTTGCAAAAAAAATATCCGGCGCAACTGACCGGCTATCTCCCCTGCGCCCCCGTAATCACTGCATTCACCGCCGACAGGAAAACATGAAAAGGGGTCGCTTGACCACCTCTCTGGAAAAAGCAATAAATACGGCGTGATCTTATGTACCGGCTGTGGCCGCAAAAATGACGATGAAGCACGTTTCTGCACAAACTGCGGGAAAAAACTTCAGTCGTCCTTCCAGTCAACAGGTCCTGTCTCGAACGGCCCCGCTCCTCTTGAGCGCTTTGAGAGCAAGCGGCTTCCGGCCGACGCATGGGCCTCGCTCAAACGCATGGCCGAAGCTTGGGTCTATGTCATCGTGCTTGCTGCCGTCGGCACAGGCTGCATGATTCAGGAAATATGGTGGCCCCTGTACCCCGCGGTGGGCCTGATCGGATTGATAGCCTGGTTCCGCCGAATCTGATTCCTGCCATCAGAAAAGCCCCGCACCGGCAAGGCGCGAGGCTTTCAAATGCATCATGCATGAAAGGTTTTACTGGGCACCGTTCTCCGGGGCCTGATCATCTTCCTCTGCGTCGCTTGAAGAGGTGGCGTTATCCGCAAGGGCGTTACGCAGATCTTCCTCAAGCAGTTCGGGAATGGGACGATCCCAGAATTTTTCGTCAAGCTGTTCCTCGATGGTCTTCTGGGAGCAGGCAACAATCCGCTCATTGGTCGGGCAGTCCGGAGGGAAATAATCGACGACCGCACATTTGGCGGCACTGTCGAAATGATACGGGATGGACCGGGTAACAGTCTGGAAATCCTTGCCCTGAACACGGATCATGTCCTTGTACACACCCACGAAAAAACGTGCCTGCTTGTTGGCGTAGAACACAGAGAAAAGGTACACGTTTTCACGCACCCGGGAGACGTAATTGACCTCGACAGGGTCTTTGCACAGGGTCCGGGCCACTATCTGTTTGCCCAGCGAGATATCCATGTCCATGAACTCGGTGGCCTGCACAGGCTGTGCGAAGACAATGGCGGCCATGACCGCGAGAATGATCCGTGTGATGTATCGCATGCTCCGTCCTGAATACTAACCCATATCGAGAAAAAGCTGAAAACCGTCCGGGTCCGAGGTTTCACATTTTTCCTTGCATCCGCAACACTGGAAATGGCCTTCCTTGAGATACCAGACGGCCTTCCATGAGCAGTCGCAATTGAAATACTCGTACACCGAGGCATCCACCGCGCCACGATAGCGCTTGTAGCCCTCATTTTTTATCTTTTCCACGAACTTCATCGTCACATTTTTCCAATAAGTATAGAGTGTCCCTGAGATGGCTGTACACCGCCGTTCGGTTTTTTGCAAAACCCGAAGCGCATGGCAAGCTCTTTTACACACATTGACAGCAGTGAGGAAACAAGCGTTATATTGGTATGAACCGAAAAAGGATGCCGTCATGCCGCATACGATCAAGAAAAAGCTCTACCTGCTGCTTGAAGACCAAAGCAACATCGAGCCGCGCGCCCGATGGGTCCGCGCCTTTCTGGTCGTGCTCATCCTGCTCAGCGTGACGACCGTCATCATCGAAACCATGGAAGACATTTCCATCGCATACCGCCATATATTCAGGGGATTCGAATATTTCTTTGTCGCCATTTTTACCGTGGAATACATTGCCCGACTCTGGGTCTGCAACCACGGATGCGACAAGCACAGCGGTATTCTCGGCTATGTGAAGCACGCACTCAACCCGTTCATGCTCGTCGATCTGCTGGCCATCCTTCCGTTCTACCTGCCCTACTTCCTGCCGAACGATCTCATATTTCTCCGCGCCATCCGCCTCATGCGGTTGCTGCGGGTACTCAAACTCGGCAGGTATTCAGACGCCGTTCAGGTTTTCTCTTCGGTCGTCAAGCTCAAAAAGGAACAGCTCGCCGTGGCCGGATTCGGTCTTGGAATCCTGCTCATCATCGCTTCCAGTCTCATGTACTACTTTGAACGGGAAGCCCAGCCAGCGATCTTCAGTTCCATCCCCCACGCCATGTGGTGGGCGATCATCACACTCACCACCGTGGGCTACGGCGACGCATATCCCATCACTGCCATGGGACGCTTTCTCGCCTCGTTCCTCGCACTTCTCGGCATCGCCATGTTTGCACTGCCCGCGGGCATAATGAGTGCGGGATTCGTTGAATACGGTGAAAGAAAACGGAATCGGAAACGAAAAAAATGCCCGAACTGCGGGGCAACGATTCCACCAGACGACAAAACCTAGCCTCCCGCCACGGAACGCCTGCCGGACAGGTCTATTCTGCCTGCTGCGCCTGAGACTGATCGTTGGTCACAAGGGCGTGCATCTTGGCGAATGAACTCTCCAACGGCTCCTGCTCTTCCACAAGCTGCCGCAGAAAATCGTTGATGGGACCGACCATGCCGATGGACGCATCGACCTCGGCATTGGCTCCCCTCTGGTACGCACCGATATTGACCATGTCCTCCACGCGCTTGAACGTCGCCATATGACGAAGCAGCGCACGACCGTCCGCCTGCGCTTCCTTGGTGGTAATATCGCTTCGCAGACGACTGATGGACCGAAGCACGTCAATGGCGGGATAGTGCCCCAAATCGGCCAGTTCGCGAGTCAAAACGATATGCCCGTCCAAAATGGAACGAGTGGAGTCGGCAATGGGTTCGGTAAAATCGTCACCATCGACAAGCACGGTGTAGATGCCGGTGATCGACCCTTTCATGCTCTTGCCCGCACGCTCAAGCAATTGCGGCAGATGGGCGAAAACGCTCGGGGTGTAACCGCCTCGAGTCGGAGGCTCACCCGCGGCCAGACCGACTTCACGTCCGGCCATGGCAAAACGGGTCACGGAGTCCATCATGAGCAGGACGTCCTTGCCTTCATCACGGAAGAATTCGGCAATGGCGGTGGCGGCATAGGCCGCACGCATGCGAATGAGCGGGCTCTTGTCCGAAGTGGCGACCACAAGCACGCTGCGGGCCATGCCTTCGGGACCGAGATCTCGCTCCATGAATTCCACAACCTCTCTGCCGCGCTCGCCGACCAGGGCGATAACGTTGATGTCCGCCTTGGTATAGCGGGCCATCATGCCGAGCGTCGTGGATTTACCGACACCGGAACCGGCCATGATGCCCACACGCTGTCCCTTGCCGAGCGTCAGCAGGGAATTGACCGAACGGATGCCCACGTCGAGCGGTTCGTCGATGCGGGGACGTTCAAGCGGATTCGGCGGTTCCCGGTGCAGGGGAACAAACGTTTCCGGCGTGATCGGCCCCTTGCCGTCAAGGGCGTCACCGAACGCATCAACGGCACGTCCGAGCAGGGAATACCCGACAGGCATGTGCGGCGGGGTGGCCGCATTCTGAATGAGGGAACCGGGGCTGATACCGCGCATGTCCGAATAGGGCATGAACAGGCAGGCACCATCCTTGAAGCCGACGACCTCCGCGGGAATGGGGTCGCCGCCGTCAGGAATGAGATAGCAGACAGAACCGAGCGGAGCCTTGATACCATGGCCCTCGGCGATCAGACCGACAACCTTGGTAACCTTGCCGAACGTCTGACAAGGATCGAGTTCTTCGAGCAGTCCGAGCCTCGACTCCTGACTCATTCCTGCTCCCCGCCCTCAGGTGCGGTCACCTGCGCGGCCAGTTGTTCGAAAATGGGTTCAACGCCCTCCCAACGGCTCGAAACAAGATTATCCACCTTGCCGTCGGCGGCCTCCACAAGCACGCCTCCCGCCTGAATGGCCGGGTCGGGTTTGATGGACCAGTATTCAAGCGACGGGTTGCGCTGCTGAATGTTGCTGAGGATCATTTCCAGACCGTCAGCATCTTCGGGAGCACACTTGATGACCAGTTCGCGGCGGGATTCAATGCGGTCCATGGCCTCGACCATGAGGGCCTCAAGCGACTGTTTCCGACTCTCGGCCATCTCGATGTTCAGGGTCTTTTCCACTGCAAGCCGAACGAGGTTGACAATATCCTGACGGCGCTGATCAAAAACATAGCCGCCCTGTGACCCAAGCTGGGCCAGTAGATTTTCCACCTCACCGGACATGGCCTGCCGATGCTGTTCAAGGTCAGCCTGCGCCTGAGCAAGACCTTCCTCATAGCCTTCGTGGCGGGCCGCAGCACGTAGGGCTTCGGCCTCCAACTCGGCAAACATCATGATTTCCTTGGCCTTTTCCTTGGCCTTGGCTTTGACACGCTCCAAATATTCCTCGTTGGTAGCGTCGTCCCAAAGCAACTGACGCTTGCCTTCGATTTCCTGAATGGTCATTTCGTCCGGGCCGGGAGTTCCCATGCCCATGACGACCTTGCCGGTCAGGTGCATATCGGAATCGTTCTTAGACAAAGACATCACTGCCACCTCGGCTGATAACGATCTTGCCCTCGTCTTCCAGACGACGGACGGTCTTGACGATACTCTGCTGGGCCGCCTCGACTTCGGAGAGCTTCTTGGGCGGCATGATTTCGAGATCTTCCTTGATCATAGTGGATGCGCGCTCCGACAGGTTCTTGAAGAACTTGTCCTTGAGATCGTCGCTGGCACCCTTGAGCGCCACGGTAAGGTCTTCGTTGGAAACCTCTTTCAGCAGCTCGCGGATAGCCACGTCGTCCACGGCCTTGATATCCTCGAAAACGAACATGAGATTGCGGATGTCTTCCGCCATCTGCGTGGATTCCTCTTCGATCTCGGAGAGGACCTCTTCCTCGGTGTTGCGGTCCACGGCGTTGAGGATTTCGGCAACTGACGGGATACCGCCGACTTTCTTGCCTTCCTTGCCGCCCATGGCGATAAGCTGGCTCTGGAGCACCTTGTCCACTTCCATGAGCATTTCCTCGGCAACGGCCTCCAGCTTTGCCAGACGCATGAGCACTTCGGCGCGCACACCGGCAGGCAGGTTCTGGATGAGTTCGGCAGCCTGATCCGGGTGCAGGTGTCCCAGAATGAGTGCGAGCGTCTGCGGGTGCTCGTTTCTGAGAATCTGCGCCAGAATGCGCGGGCTGACGTTTTCGAGTTCCTGGAACGGCGTGGGGCCGGTATCCAGCTCAAGGGTATCCATGATGTATTTCGCAGTTTCGCTGTCCAGGGACTTGGTCAGCATACGCTTGACCGCTTCGGCACCGCCGACGAGGAGTTCCGCGCCGTAGGCCAGAGCTTCGTTGTACTCCTTGAGTACTTCGAGCACCTGTTCCCGAGGGATGGAATCGGTTTCGAGCATGGCCTTGGACACGGCCGCGATCTCGTTGCGTTCCATCCGCTTGAACACTTCCGCCGTAAACTTCTCGCCAAGGGCGAGCAGCACGATGGCTGTTTTCTGCGGTCCGGTAAAATCTGCCATTTAGGTTGCCTCCTGAGTGAGCCACGTCTTGAGAAGGTGCACGGCCTGATCCATGTTCTCGTCGGACAGCTGGACGGCGTGATTCTTCGCGTTTTCCATGCGTCGTGACATGTCCATGGCCTCTTCGTCCACCTCTTCCTCTTCGAGGGCGAGGCGTTCGGCACCGGGCAGACCGGCCATTTCCTCGATCTCCTGCTCGGCGACACGCGGCCTGATAAGGGCCATGATGACCGGGCGGACAACCAGGATGAGGAACAGGAAGATCAGGATACCGTTGAGGAACGGCTTACCCAGACGCTGGGCATACTCAAGCATGGTACGCATCAGGGAATCCGAATCGTACAGAGCGGGTTCACCGAAGGAGATGTTGCTCACCTCGATGGTGTCGCCGCGCACGGAGTCGAAACCGACAGCGTTGGCGATCAGGTTCTGAATGCGCTCGATCTCCTCGGCGGAACGCGGCACGTACACGGCTTCGCCCGTGTCCTCGTTGGTCTGCCATGTTCCGTCAACGATAACCGCAACCGAGAGACGTTTCAACTCCCCGACCGGGGCAATGATATTTTCTTCCTGCTTGTTGATTTCATAGTTGGTGGTCCGGGATTCACGGGTGGAATCGGACGTGGTGCGGGTCCCGGTAAAACCGTCGCCTCGGAAGTTGGCATCGGGTTCGCCGCCTGCGAGATTGGCTGCGCCCTGCGTGGCTTCCTCGTTACGGGTTTCGGAACGGACGACCGCACCGTCGGGATCGTAGACTTCCTTGCGGATCGTCTTCTGGCTGAAATCGAGATCAGTGTTCACGCGGGCGACGACCTTGCCGGGGCCGACCACGGGGCCGAGCAGTTCCATGATACGGCGCTGGATCTTGTTTTCGATCTCGGCCTTGTATTCAAGCTGGGTATTGGACATGGCCAGTCCGGCCGTATCATCCTCGGGAGTATACAGGGGACGGCCCTTCATGTCCGTGACAGTGATGTGCTTGGGCTGCAATCCTTCGACCGCCATGGACACCAGATTGACCACGCCCTGGATTTCGTTGGGAGACAGTTTTCCGTCATTTTTCATCTGCAAGATGATGGATGCACTGGGCGGCATCTGATCTTCGATAAACAGGGATTTCTGCGGGATGACCAGATGAACGCGCGATTTTTCAATCTGCGGAAATTCGGTGATGGTACGGGCCAGTTCACCCTGCAATGCGCGCTGGTAATTGATGTGCTGCACAAAGTCGGTCTGACCGATCTGGACGGAGTCAAAAATTTCAAAGCCGATGCCCTGTCCGTGCAGGTTGCCTTCACCGGCCACCTTGAGGCGCAGTTCGTAGACGCGGTCGGCAGGGACCAGAATGGTCTTGCCGTTGTCGGTCAGCTTGTACTGCTCCTTCTGCGCCTGCAACATGGCAACAACCCGCGAAGCATCTTCGGGATAGAGATTGGTCATGAGCAGCTTGTAATCAGGCCTGTTCATCCAGTAGACCATCAATACAAAAGAAAGACTCACGGATACGGCGAGCCCGCCAATGAGAATCCGCTGCGCGACAGTGCGATCGGACCAGAACCCTAAAAATTTTGCCCAGTACTCGGCTATGAACGGAGGCATCTCTTATCTCCCGCAGATTGTGTTGTATTTCCGTTGTTCCATTGTCACACGAGGCCCTAGAACGGCATACGCATGATTTCCTGATAAGATGACATCAACTTGTTGCGGACAGCGCTCGTCATGGACATGGCAAGACCGGCCTTCTGCATGGTTATCATCAGCTCGTGGACGTTCTGCTTCTTGCCTGAAGCGAACTCCTCGATCATCATTTTCTTCTCGGCCTGCATGTCATTGACCTTGTGAACGGATTCCTTGAGGGTCTCGCTGAAGTCCTGCACCGGCTCCTGCGGCTTGGCCAAAGACTTGGTAACCGTGTTGTTCACCGACTTGCGACGAACATCCATGGCATTCTGGTATGCATTTATGGCAACGCTTTTTACGACCATGATACTGACTCCTTACTAGCTCTGTCCGATCATCAGTGCCCGGGTGAACATCTGCTTGACCGCGGTGATGGTTTGCACGTTGGCTTCATAACCACGCGAGACAGACATCATGTTCGTCATTTCCTCGACCACATTGATGTCAGGATAAAATACGTATCCCTGAGCATTGGCATCGGGATGGTGCGGCTCGTAGACCTGCTTGAATGGCCGCTCGTCCGCGGTCACGCCCAAAACCTTGACGCCGCGCAGGTTGCGGTTGAGCTGGTTGTCCATGGCCTGATCGAACGGCGAATAGACGGGAGTTGCCTCGAACGAGACGGATTTGCGACGGTAGGGACCGCCTTCCAGCGTCTTGGTCGTCCGAATGTTGGCCATGTTCATGGAAATGACATTCAGATTGGCCCGCTGGGCCTTGAGACCGGACGAACCGATATCGAGTGCTGTCATGAAATCCATTACTTACCTCCCTCCATTATAACCTTCTGCATACCTTGGAAATTCTTTTTGATGACGCTGGTCAGGGCGTTGTACATCATGCCGTTCTTGGTCATGATCGTCATTTCCTTGTCCAGGTCCACCGAGTCTTCGCCATACACATGGCGCGCCTCGAATTTCTCGACACCGCGTCCCTGAAATCCTTCCGGATCGAAGACCGCAGGCATGTGCCCCTTCTGCGTTCGAGTCATCTTGCCGCGTGCATCCTGATTCAGGGCGCTTTGCAGACGCTGCTCGAACTCGAGGCGCTGGGCTTTGTATTCCGGGGTATTCACATTGACGATGTTGCCCATGACGATATTTTGACGTTCCAGTCTCATATCCAGCACCTTGGCCGTCAAATTGATGTGGCTTCCGAAAAGTCCTCTCATGCCTTGCTCCTCCTACGTTCCTTGCTACTCGGTTCTTGTGGCGGGCAGTTTTTTCCGCCGAACACGCTGAGAGATAAGCAACTAGTGTTCCAAATGTGTAATAATTTGTTTTTATTGAATTATATTACATAAACACTATTTCACCGATCCTTTTCGCCCAAGAACAGCCTGCACGGTTAGCCTGTTTATTAATAAAGACATGGGTGCAGCCACACCGCTTCCTCTAGGCGGACTTTTTTGCCGCCACCCCACATGAACACGCCACAACAAGCTAAAAACTAAATATTTCAAATATATAATAGCTAAAAATTACCGCAAAAACCGTCCCCCAAAGTGTAAAAACACACATTGGCACGCACCTTGCTTAGAACGAACACGGGTCAAATGTGACCTGATTCGATTTTTTTCAGCCCGAAAGCGGGCAAAGGAGAATTGGAGGGGAAATGTTATGAGTGGTCATATGGATTATGAAATCAACAAGGAACTCGGTGAGTGCTACCTGTTCATGGGAGAACTCGACAAGGCTGAAGAGTATTACAAGAAAGCCGTCGGCTCCAATGGTATCCACCCCGATCCGTATCTCGGTCTGGCAACCGTTGCCGTTCAACGCGGCGACCTGAACGACGCCCTGGCCATGTACGAAAAAGCACACAAGATCGAACCGACCGACAAAAGTCTTTCCGGGATCGCGCTCATCAGGATGGAAAACGGTGAAAAGGAGAATGCCTTCTCCATGTTCATCGAAGCCATCAAGATGAATCCCGAAAACATGGTCGCCCTGTTCAGCCTGATCAGGCTCGGTCATGAACTGGAACGTGTCGCAGACATCATCCCGCCTCTCAGGGATTACCTTGAGATCGATCCGGGCAAGCACGAAGTGCGCTATTCGCTCGCCGGATGCTATGTCTGCCTCGAGCAGAAGGCCGAAGCACGCGAACATCTCGAGAAAATCCTCGAAATGGACCCGGACTTCGATGCAGCCAAGGAAATGCTCGAGACGCTCCAGCCTTAAATACGGTCTCCCCTCCCCGTTGGCTCTCCGCTCGCCTGTCTCGGCGGGCAGCGGAGGGCCAGCCTCGGCAGACTGTGGATAAGCGCGCGATTGCGGCGTTGCGGCGAAAAATCCAGACCCTCGCGTATGGGAATATGCGTCGGCCCTGTTTTTTTCTTGCGCCTTGCACTCGCACACTTCTCCACAGTCTGCGATTCGCCGTGATCTCTGCACGGCTCGCGCCGGAGGAAAAGATTCCACAAAAGACAAGAACGCGGACGCGCGATTGCGGCGTTGCGGCGAAAAATCCAGACCCTCGCGTATGGGAATACGCGTCGGCCCTGTTTTTTCTTGCGCCTTGCACTCGCACACTTCTCCACAGTCTGCGATTCGCCGTGACTACGAAGGAAGATCGCTCGCCGCGGGGCGTCTCCGACGGCCTAAGAACCTTTCGAGAAAGGTTCTTAGGAATCTCCAAAGCTTTTTGGTGCGCTTCGCGGAGACGTCAGAACACGATGGTATTTTCACCCCAACCCGAAACGACCTGCCACATCTCGCGGAGCTTGCGTTTGAACGGCAAATCTGGCACAGCCACTCAAACACATAAGAGAGGATGTGCATGAATCTATTGCCCGTCAAAAGAGCTATTCTGTCCGTGACCGACAAATCCGGCCTTGCCGAATTCGGTCAATTCCTTACCGACAACGGCTGCGAGCTGGTTTCCACCGGCGGCACCAAAAAAATGCTGGCCGACGCGGGACTCCCCGTCACCTCCGTCAGCGATGTTACCGATTTTCCCGAAATCCTCGGTGGTCGCGTCAAGACCCTGCACCCGAACATCCACGGCGGTATTCTTGCCGACAAGGATGATGACGGTCACATGGAAACCCTGCGCGAATTCGGCATCCAGACCTTCGACCTCATCTGCGTCAACCTCTACAACTTCGCAGACGCCGTTGCCAAAGGTCTCGACCTCAAAGCCGCTGTCGAGCAGATCGATATCGGCGGTCCCACCATGCTCCGCGCAACCGCGAAGAATTTCCACTCCATCTGCGTCGTTCCCGATCCCAAGTACTACCCGCAGGTGCAGAAGGAAATCGAGGAAAACGGCGGCATCTCGCTCGAATTCCGAAAGGAAATGGCGGCCCTCACGTTCAAACTGACCAGTGAGTATGATGCCATGATCACCAAATACCTGAGTGAAAACGACGCATAACAGCCGACTCACTTTCGAAAGCCTCACGGCAACCGATGATAAATAATTTGAAAGGCAGATGCTGACGCGTTAGTATTTGCCTTTCTTCTTTAGACAGGAGCACTCCCATCGCCCAGAAGCCCAAGGGTAACCTTCAGGGGTTGAAACCCAGCCAGATCAAGCGTCTCTCCCGACTGTACCAGCGACAGTTTCCCGCCCACGGAAACTACACGAACGAACAGGCGCGGGAGCTTGCCGAACTCAGCGCCGACACAGGACGTCAGCTCGCACTGCTCATCGACCGGCAGGGCAAGGTCGCCATGGTTCTCGTGGGCGACAACCGCTCCATCTACATCCCGGAACTGCCGAGGGCGCGCATGGCGTCCGGCAGACTGCGCGGTCTGCGCCTGCTTCATACACACCTGACCGATGAGGCCCTGTCACAGGAAGACCTCATGGACATGGTGTTCCTGCGCCTCGATTCCGTGACCGCACTCAACGTGGCCGAAGGCTTCCCGCAATCCGCACAATTGGCGCACCTGCTGCCTCCCAATCAGGAAGACAAGAGCTTTGAAGTCTTTCCACCGGTTCGCTGGGACCGGATGGACCTCGACCTCGCCGCAATCATAGAGGCACTTGAGGACGAATTCAGCCGTCAGGCAGACGGACGCGAACTTCAGTCGGATGAAAACCGCGCCCTGCTTGTCAGTGTGGACATCACCCCGCGCCCCGTTCAGGAACTTTCACTCGAGGAACTGGCTGAACTGGCCGACACCGCAGGGCTGGTCGCGGCCGGGACCATGATTCAGCGGGTTCGCAAAAAAAATCCCAAATTCATCATGGGTAAGGGCAAGCTCGCCGAACTGGAAGTCAAGGCATTGCAGGCCAACGCCTCGATCATCATATTCGATCAGGAGCTTTCGCCCACGCAGATTCGCAACATCGCCAAGATCACCGAACGCAAAATCCTCGACCGCACGCAGCTTATCCTCGATATTTTCGCGCAGCACGCCACCAGCGCATCCGGTAAGCTTCAGGTCGAGATGGCACAGCTCAAATACACCCTGCCGCGACTGGTCGGAAAAAACCGCGCCATGTCCCGTCTCATGGGTGGCATCGGCGGACGCGGTCCCGGTGAAACGAAACTCGAAATCGACCGCCGCCGCGCCAACGACCGGCTGTCCCGCCTCAAGAAGGAACTCAAGCAGGTCAGCAAGCGCCGCACCCAGACCCGCGAACGCCGTGCCAAGGCAGGACTGCCCATCGTCTCCCTTGTCGGCTACACCAACGCGGGGAAATCGACCCTGCTGAACACCCTGACGCAGTCCAAGGTCATTGCCGAAGACAAACTCTTCGCCACGCTCGATCCCACAAGCCGCCGAATCCGCTTCCCGCAGGAACGCGAAATCGTGCTCACCGACACAGTCGGATTCATCCGCCGCCTGCCGCCGGACCTCAAGGAAGCCTTCCGCGCCACGCTTGAGGAACTCGATTCCGCCGATCTGCTCGTGCTCGTCTGCGATGCGTCGCACCCTGAGGTCGAGGAACAGGTCGAAGCCGTGCGCTCCATCCTCGCCGAAATGGACCTCGACGAAATCCCCAGCATCCTCGTGCTCAACAAGTGGGACCGGCTCGACGCGGAAACTCGCGAGACCATGCACAACGTCTTTCCCGACGGCATCCCGGCCACGGCCATCAAACGCGCCACCCTCACCCCGGTGGTGGAAGCCATCCTGAATAAAATCTAGGCACACATCGGGGCAGAGCCGTCCGGTTCTGCCCCGAGCATCTTTCCGCCCCGCATCCATTCACTTTTCTGTCCCTTTCCCCTTTCGCAGGAAGGGGCTTGCCATTTTTTGCGAACGCATATATCAATAAATCTAGATATAGAGATTTGGCAGGAAACGGAAAGCGGTGAAAATCCGCTGCGGACGCGCCGCTGTAACCGGCAAAACCCGTTGATGACCACCATTCATTTGGGAAGGGATTCAACAACATGGGGCCGGAAGCCAGAAGACGCCCTGCCAGGGAGCGAACCACCTCGCGATCAGGTTGGCGTTGCGGATATTCTTGTGAACACCCGGCTGAAAAGTCCGGTGCATTCCTATCTGTCGCCTTTCCATCGAGGTCGTCGTTCCTTGTCTTTCACCCAAAACTTGGAGCAGACATGAACGCGCACGTATTAGGTTTTCCCAGAATGGGACTCAACCGCGAATTGAAATGGGCCCTTGAGAAGTATTGGCGAGGCGAAATCCCGGAAACCGACCTTGTTTCCGTTGCCGACGAACTCAAACAGCGGCACTGGAATATTCAGGCCGCATCCGGCATGGACCTGTTGCCTGTCGGTGATTTTTCCCTCTACGACCACATTCTTGACACCATCGCCATGCTGGGAAGTGTCCCTGAACGGTTTGGGTGGGACGGGAAAGAAATCAGCCACAAGACCTACTTCCATATGGCCAGAGGTGATGCCGAAAAGAGCATCCCCGCCATGGAAATGACCAAGTGGTTTGATTCCAATTACCATTACATCGTCCCGGAACTGTCCCCGGACACGCCCTTCAAGAAGAACAACTCGCGCCTGCTGGCCGATGTGCAGGCAATCAGGGCGCTCGGACACACGCCGAAGCCTGTTCTGATCGGCCCCCTCACCTTCCTGCTGCTGGCAAAGGAGATCGACGGATGCAACCGCTGGGATCACCTTGAACGTATGACCAATGTGTACTGCGACATCCTCTCCGAGCTCGCCCCGCTTTGCCCGTGGATTCAGATCGACGAACCGATACTGTGCACGGACATCCCGGATGAAGCCAGACAGGCTTTCACATTCGCCTATTCCAAATTCAGGGCCGTTGCCAACAGCTCCCGCCTGCTCCTGACCACCTACTTCGGCGACCTCGGCGACAACCTTGAACTGGCAATGTCCCTGCCCGTGGACGGCATCCATGTCGATCTGGTTCGCGGCCCGAATCAGCTTGAGGACGTCTTGTCCAAACTCCCCCCGAACTTCACGCTCTCCCTCGGTCTGGTGGACGGTAGAAACATATGGAAAACAGACCTTGAAGCTGCCGCAACCAAACTGAATATCGTCCGGCAGCGGGTCAAGGAAAACAAGATCATGGTGGGTTCAAGCTGCTCGCTGCTCCATTCCCCGGTGGATATCAACGCTGAAGAGACACTCGATCCGGCACTGAAACAGTGGATGGCCTTTGCCGTACAGAAATGCGAAGAAATCGCCGCCCTGAAACAGGCTGCATCCGGAGCGGGTACACCGCCGCTTTTCGCCAAGAACAAGGCAGCCCTTCTGGCAAGGGCGGCACATGCCGATGTCGTTGACTCACAGACTCGTGAACGACTTCAGGCCGTGACACCGGATATGTTCGAACGCACATCCGCCTTTGCCGAACGCTCGGTCATTCAGCGAGAGCGGCTCGACCTCCCCCTTTTCCCGACCACGACCATCGGTTCGTATCCACAGACCGCTGAAATCCGTAAAACCCGTCTGGCATTCAGAAAGGGCGAACTGTCCGAGAGCCAGTATAGAGAGGAAATGCAGGGCAGCATTTCCGAGGTCGTCGAACGTCAGGAAGAGCTGGGGTTGGACGTTCTGGTTCACGGTGAACCGGAGCGGAACGACATGGTCGAATACTTCGGCCAGCAACTCAAGGGATTCTGCTTCACCTCAAACGGCTGGGTGCAGAGCTACGGAAGCCGATGCGTCAAGCCGCCCATCATATATGGAGATGTATCCCGCCCGAAAAAAATGACCGTGGACTGGGCTGTGTACGCGCAAAGCCTGACAGACAGGCACATGAAGGGAATGCTGACCGGCCCGGTTACCATTCTGTGCTGGAGCTTTGTCCGCAACGACATTCCCAGAAGCGAAGTCTGCCGCCAGATCGCGCTCGCCATCCGAGATGAAGTCGTTGACCTCGAAGCCGCCGGAATCGGCATCATCCAAATCGACGAAGCCGCCCTCCGGGAAGGCATGCCCATAAGAAAAGCCGATCAGGATGAATACCTGCGCTGGGCCGTGGATTGCTTCAGGCTGACGGCCAGCGGCGTCAAGGACAGCACGCAGATTCACTCGCACATGTGCTACAGCGAATTCAACGTCATCATGAAGTGGATCGCTGAAATGGACGCCGACGTCATCAGTATCGAGGCAAGCCGCAGCCGCATGGAACTGCTCGACGCCTTCGACGCCTACCAGTACCCCGCCGAGATCGGGCCGGGAGTCTACGACATCCACAGCCCGAGGGTGCCCGGAGCCGACGAAATATACTGGCTCCTGCAAAAAGCGCTGAAAGTCATTCCTTCGGAACGGCTATGGGTCAACCCGGACTGCGGACTCAAAACACGCGCTTGGCCGGAAACCCTCGATTCCCTGCGAAACATGGTCTCAGCCACCGATCGCCTGAGAAACGAATACACTCAATAGCAGACCTCGTACGTCCGCGCCTGAACAGTAATTTCAGGCGCGGACTCTTTTTTTCTCGACTACATTCATGAAGCGGAATTCATTCACGGAATTCCGGCATTTCAAATCACTTCCGCACAACAGATTTGCCGACCATCGAAATATCATATTTTTTTACTCGGAAAAGTCGTGGCATTGCCATTTTGAGTATGATATTGGGGGTCAGCTTTGAGCGAGGGATAGTATTATTCCATGGGATATGTCATGATCCTGTGGTGTTTTTTTTGTTGCCCAAGTTGCGGAAAGGTTCTGTCATAAAAACAGCCTTTTAAACCGGCTCTGAAAAAATACCCTCTCTGCAAACTGGTTGTGTACGGTGCGGCACCATAGGAGGGACCGCATCTGGAATTGCCTTTCATTTACGTTTCGAGGAGAAAATTATGCTCAAAAAATGCATGATCCTGTGTGTCATGGCGTTTATGCTGGTCATGTCCGTCAATGCCTTTGCGGCCGACGGTGAAATGTCCGTTCTGGATACGATGTACACCGACAAGGACGGCGATCTGGTCGCCGACTTCGCGGAAGAAGGGAACTGCAAGGATCCCAGCACGCTCGTATTCACCTACACCCCGGTCGAAGACCCCGCTGTCTACAAGGATGCCTTTGCAGACTTTCAGGAATACCTGAGCAAGGCCACCGGCAAGCGCGTCATCTACTACACCGTCCAGTCCAACGCCGCAGAAGTCGAGGCCATGCGCTCCGGCAAGCTGCACATCGCAGGTTTCTCCACCGGCCCCACCGGCTTTGCCGTCAACCTCGCAGGTTACGTGCCCATCGCCGTCAAGGGCTACCCCGATGGATTCCAGGGCTACAACCTGATCGTGGTTGTCAAAAAAGACAGCCCCATCCAGAAAATGGAAGACCTCAAGGGCAAGAAAGTGGCTCACACTTCCGCTTCCTCGAACTCCGGCAACCTGGCCCCCCGCGCCCTGTTCCCTCCGCTGGGCATCACCCCGGACAAGGACTACACCGTTGTCTACTCCGGCAAGCATGACCAGTCCATCCTCGGCGTAGCTCATGGTGACTACGACGCCGCTCCCGTGGCTTCCGACGTTTACGACCGCATGGTCGCCGCCGGTCGTGTGGACAAGGACGCCCTGCGTATCATCTACCGCAGCCCCAAGTTCCCCACTTCCTCCTTCGGCATCTCCAGCCAGCTCTGTCCGGAACTGGCCCAGAAGATCATCGGCGCTTTCAGAACCTACCGCTTCCCCGAAAGCATGCAGAAATCCTTCAAGGGTGCTGACCGCTTCTACCCCATCACCTACATGCAGGACTGGAAAGTCATCCGCGAAATCGCCGATGCCACCGGCACCAGCTACAATAAGGCAGGCCTGAAGGCCATGGCAGCCAAAGAAGCAGCCAAAAAAGCCAAGAAAAAGAAATAAACACCTCAAGGTTCTGAATACAGTGAACAATCAAAACAACAATGGGAATGGGGGGGACACCCCCCGTTCCCTTATCGTTAAAGACGTCGTCAAGGAATATGTTGCAGGAAAGCCCGTTCTCAAAGGCATCTCCTTTGAAGTGACCGGCCGCAGCACTGTCGCCATCATCGGCCCGTCCGGTACTGGCAAGAGCACGCTGCTCCGCTGCATCAACCGGCTCATCGAACCGACCGACGGTGAAATCCACGTCGCAGGACAGGACATCACCAAGCTCTCCGGCAGCGAACTGCGCCACGCCCGCCACTACATCGGCATGGTCTTTCAGGAGTTCAACCTTGTCGAACGGCTGTCGGTCATTGAAAACGTCCTGTGCGGACGCCTCGGCTTCACCCCGGTGTGGCGTGCATGGCTGAGAAAATACCCGCAAGCGGACATCGACCGCGCTTACGAGCTGATCGAAAAGGTCGGTCTCGGCGATTTCGTCACCGCCCGTGCGGACAGCCTGTCCGGCGGCCAGCGCCAGCGCGTCGGCATCGCCCGCGCCGTGATGCAGAATCCAGACATCATCATGGCTGACGAACCGACATCCTCGCTCGACCCCAAGACGTCCGTGGAAATCATGGAGCTGCTGAACGAATTCTCGCGCGTGCAGAACATCCCCCTGATCATCAACATTCACGACGTGAACCTTGCCAAGCGCTTTGCAGACCGCATCATCGGCATGAGCAAGGGCCACGTGGTATTCGACGGCAAGCCCGACGAACTTCAGGACAGTCACCTCAAGGAAATCTACGGTGGGGAGGACTGGCTGGCATGACCGCGCATTCCGCTGCAACGAGACGCCCCTTCAAACCCAGTTGGCTCGCCCGACTCGGATGGGCACTCGTCATCCTCTACGCCATCTACGCTGTCTCGGCCCTGGATATCTCCTGGTCGCGATTCGTGGACGGCCTCGGCAACGGCGCGAAATTCATCGGCGAACTGTTCCCGCCCAACTTCGACCGCTGGAAGCTCCTTGTGGAGAATCTTCTGGAAACCGTGGAAATCGCGGTCATCGCCTCGGCGTTCGGCATCTTCCTGTCCCTGCCCATCGGGCTGCTTGCGGCACGCAACCTGATGCCGCCGTGGGCCACATGGCCTGCGCGCACCATCATCTGCATCTGCCGCTCCTTCCATCCGGTGATCTTCGCCATCCTGTTCGTCAAGGCAGTCGGCTTCGGTCCCATGGCAGGCATTCTGACTCTCGTATTCGCATCCATCGGTTTTATCGGCAAACTCTTTGCCGAGGCCATCGAAGAGATATCCCTCAAGCCAGTGGAGGCCTGCAAGGCCGCCGGCGCACCGTTCATGAGTGTGCTCATCTACGCTGTCATGCCGCAGGTCCTGAATCGGTTCATCGGCTTTGCCACCTACCAGTTCGACGCCAACATCCGTAACTCCACCATGGTAGGCATCGTCGGAGCGGGCGGTATCGGCGGCACACTGTTCGCCGCATTCCAGCGTTACGACTACGACTTCCTCTGCGCCATCCTGATCTCCATCATCGGACTCATCATGATCAGTGAATTCCTCGCCGTAAGGATCAAGGGGGTATTCAATGACTAAGCACTACGAATGGGAACGATTCACCCCGGCACAAAGAATGGCACGCTTTGCCATCTACCTCGGCGCGGTCATCGCACTGGTCATGTCCATGCGGACCGTGGAAGTCATCCCGGAGTTCCTCTACGACGCTCCCGAGCAGATCGTGGACCTCTTCACCCGTATGTGGCCGCTGGATACCGCGCACTATGCCGTCGGTGTCCATGACGCACTCATCGAGACCCTGAACATCGCCTCCCTGGGTACCGTGCTCGCACTGTTCATGGCATTCCCGGTGGGACTCATGGCCGCAAGCAACATCACCAAAGTCCCGGCGCTCAACTGGTTCGCGAAGCTGATCCTCGTATCCTCGCGTTCCGTCAACTCGCTCGTCTGGGCCATCCTGTTCGTGGCTGTTTTCGGCCCCGGCGCACTCGCCGGAACCGTTGCCATCGGGTTCCGTTCCATCGGTTTCTGCGGCAAGCTGCTCGCCGAAGCGCTCGAGGAGTGCAATCCCGGCCCGATCGAAGCCCTCAAGGCAGCGGGCGCACCATGGCCCACCATCATCATCAAGGGCTACTGGCCGCAAGTCGCACCGGCATTCTGGGGCATCACCCTGTTCCGCTGGGACATCAACGTCCGCGAATCCTCGGTCATCGGCCTTGTCGGCGCAGGCGGTATCGGCGTCGCTCTCGACACCGCGCTGAATCTGTTCAACTGGGATCAGGTCTCCCTCATCCTGCTGTGCATCTTCACCATCGTCATCGCCGCCGAAGTGTTCGTTACCAAAATCCGCGAACGCATCATCTAGAGACCAACAATACAAAAACAAAAAACGGGCCTGCTCCATATGGAACAGGCCCGTTTTTTTTGGCTTTATCTCCGGCTGGCGGAGGCAATCCTAATCCAGCAGTCTGAACGGAAATTCGTCTCCGGTCTTGAGCAGGTGATCGTAATCGAGATCGGCTTCAGGATCATGCGGCCAACCGCAGACCACGCAGCCCGCGGCACGGGCAGACTGCATGCCGACCGGGGAGTCCTCCACAGCGATGCAGCGTTCCGGCTCGAAACCGGCCTTCTTGGCTGCAAGCAGGTACGGGGCCGGCGCGGGCTTGCCCTGTTCACAGTCCTTGCCGCTCACAAAGAACTTGAAAATATCGGTCAACCCGAGAATATCGATGTTGGCCCGGACCACAGCTTCTTCGCCATTGGAAACGCATGCCTGCAAAACACCCTGTGCGGCAAGCTTCCTGACGACGACGAGCGACCGTTCAAGTCCCTTGTCCGCGGTAAGGCGATCAATGTACCAATCTTCGCAATCCTTGCGAAAACCGGCTTCCGTGGCAGACGCATCAAGACGGGATTCGAGAAGCGCCCATTTCTCCTGCATGGTCTTGGCGATAAGCTGAAGATTGTCTTCCGGGGTCAGGTCCAGTCCGTGTCCGGCGCACCAGTCACGAATGACTTCATAGTGCAAGTCCTCGGTATCAATGAGGGTTCCGTCCATATCCCAGAATACGGCGCGTATTGTTTTCTTCATTAAGAATAATTCCGTAAAAGGTGAATGTTCCGTTGTCACACCATTTTTCTCTTTCCAAACAACACAGGCGGACAACGCCGAATCAGGTGCATAGCGCAAAACATTCTCCCTGTGAAGAGGAACAAAAGGGCAAAAAAAAGCCGGGATGTCAGTGTGCACATCGCACACCGGCATCCCGGCAGCCATGTCCGGGCGGCAAGGCAGCCCGCCCGACAGGCAGATCGGATTACAAACCGACCTCTTTCAGATCATCGCCAAGATACTCACGCTCGTTCTCACCCAATATGCCGAGCGACAGGCATATCAACGTCCAAAGGTGCACCACCGGGAAGCCGGCTTCAAAATGCTCGCTCAAGTCATGAATCTGTGAATGGCAGTTATGACAGGGAGCTATGCAATAGTCCGCCCCGGTCTGGAGAATCTGATCAAGTTTGATGCGGCCATAATCCCTGCGCGCATCGCCGTAGCCGGATTGCAGGAATCCACCACCGCCGCCGCAGCAGTAGTTGTTGGATTTGTTCGGCCACATGTCGATGAAGTTTTCCTCACCCACCACCGAACGAACCACGAATCGAAGGTCATCGGCCACGGGGTCCCCAAGTGATTTTCGTACCAACTGGCAGGGGTCCTGAACCGTGAACGTCACTCCGCGATCCTTGTTCCAGTCGGAATTGACCGGGAGCTTGCCCTCCCGAATCCAGCGGGCATACAGCCGGATGATGCTTTCCATTTCAAAATTATGCTCGACATTGAACTTTTGCAGTCCGGCCCGGACTGCGTAGAATTCGTGTCCTCACTCCGTGTTGAGCCAGACCTTGCACCCCAGATCCTCCACGGCCTTGGCCTTGTTGCGAACCACGGTTTCCCACGCCTCGTCATCGGCAAGGAACATGCAGTAGTTCTCGGCTGCCCAGCCCTTCGTGCTGTAGGTCCAATCTGCACCGACCAGATTCAGTATCTTCCACAGCGGGACCATCTCGTCCGGCTCGGTGACCGGCTCACGCGAATTCTGATTCAGAAAATAGTACGCCCCCTTTCGGTCCACGGATGCCTGCAAGTTCTCCATTCCGGGCTGGGATTCACGCACCTCTTCAAGCACGTCTTCGACAACGAACTTGAAATCCTCGCTCGATGCACCCATGGCACTGTTACCCGGCGTATTGAGCGCCTGTTCACAGGAGCCGAGAATACCCTTGGGGCGTTCCTCACGCGGCCACGACTGGCGGCAGAGATACACGAGCTGGGGGATATCCACGTTCATGGGACAGGCATGCACGCAGCGGCGGCACATGGTACAGAGCCAGACCCACGGCGTTGACGTGATAGCTTCCTCCTGCCCCATGGCAGCGAGGCGGAGGAACTTTCGCGGGTTCATGTCTTCAAGCCCGGTGGCAGGACAACCGGATGAACACGCCCCGCAAGTGAGGCACATGTTCAGGTTGCCGCCCTCAGGCAACAACTCCTGCACCTTTTCCATGAATTCCGATTTCTGCGGCTCAACGGCAAGTACGGCGGCTTCGCCCATGACGACCTCCCGGTTGGAGTGTGGATGCCCATGCTTTGCGATGGAACATCATCAACCTAGCAAAAGGGAGACCACCCGGAGCACGTCAAGCACACTCTAACATTCCAGGTAGTTATCGAATCTCAGTCATGAAGAGGGACACTTCATGTTGCACTCGAAACCGCAACGGCTGCAACATATGTTGCACGCTCCGCAACATTGCAACAAATCTACAGGCCGAATTTCTTCCGCTGCCGCCAGAGCGTTGTGCGGTTGATTCCAAGGGCGCGGGCCGTGTCGGTCACATTCCAGTTGTGACGGTCAAGCTCCCGGCGCAGCCGCTCCCGTTCATCTTCACCGCTTTTCCCGGCAGCCCCCGGCACGCTCTCTCCGGAAAAATCCTTGAGTGACTGCGGAAGATCCACAGCCCGTATCTGATCCGAAGTCGTCAGAATGACGCCACGTTCGATGACGTGGCGTAATTCGCGCACATTGCCGGGATAATCATAGTTCAGCAGCAGTTGCATGGCGCGTGGACCAGGTTCCCGAACATGTTTGATCTGTCTGGCGGCGAATTCTTCAGTGAAATGCTCGATAAGCAGGGGGATGTCGCACCGCCGCTCACGCAGTGGGGGCAGGCTCAGCTCCACCACCCGCAGCCGGTAATACAGGTCAGATCGAAACGCCCCCCGTTCCACACGGTCAGCCAGATCGACATTGGTGGCGGCCATGAGCCGCACGTCCACGGACTCCGGCGAAGTCGCGCCGAGCGGAAGATACGCCTGCTCGTCCAGAACCTGCAACAGCTTGGCCTGCGACTCCAGCGGAATATCCCCGACCTCGTCGAGGAAAATGGTTCCGCCCTGCGCCTTGGCAAACAGGCCGGGTTTGTCCTGTCGGGCATCGGTAAAAGCTCCCCGGCGGTAGCCGAACAGCTCGGACTCGAAAAGATTGGCTGGAATGGCGGCACAGTTGACTTTGACATAGGGTCCGGCTGAACGCGGTCCGAGATTGTGAATGACCCGCGCCAGCAGATCCTTGCCGGTACCGGTCTCCCCCTGAAGGAGCACGGTGGCGTCAGTGGGGGCCACGACCTCCACCGTATCGAACAACTGCCGCATGACGGGATCGCGCCCGACGATGTCGGAAAAACGGTACGACTGCCGTACGCATTTTTCCAGAGCCTGCCGCGCTGTCAGGTCAAGGATGGATTCCACACCACCGACCACGTTGCCGTCCGCATCGGACAGCACTGCCGCCGTGATTTCCACGGGAATACGCCGATTGTTTCTGTTCAGGATTTCAAAACGGGCCTTGAGGACACTCCGCCCCGACTGCATGGCCTGCCGGAGATGACATCGTTTGACGCACCGCTCGGCACCGAAGATGTCGCGGCATTTCCTGCCCACGGCCTCGTCTGCGCCATACCCTGTGATACGCTCGGCCTCGCGGTTGAAAAAGGTGATGTTCCAATCCCTGTCAACGGCGAAAACACCGAGGGCGACGCTGTCCAGAATCAGTCTCAGTTCCGCGGAATCGACTTTCGCATCCATGGCGCACCCCAGACCGACGCATGGTAACGGCTACATCGAACCCCACGTCCGATCCCCGCCCCCTGCTGCCGGGACTGTTCAACCATAGCACTTCCATGGAAAGGTGGCAAAATCCACAGTGGAATGGAAGACTTTAGAACGAGGTGACAGTTAGCCGCCGATTTTCGACAACCTCAAAGAGAGCAACTTCCTTCTCTTATTCGGTTACCAGCCTGCCCTCTTCCGCCTTTGGGAAAACCAACAACACCCTTCAGTTTTGCGATCAGGAAATCTTCCACAGTCGCAAATTTCACTTCCGGCGCATCGGGATACACGAGTTCACACTCAATACCGAGTTTCCTGCAATGTTCCTTGAAACCGACACCGAAATTGGCTGTATGCGTCGGGTCCTCCTGCGGCTGTCCCATGGAAGGCGGCGCAAGGTAGAACAGGGCGACCGGCGGAGCCTCCGGGCCAGCCAGAACATACGGCGAATATTCCGAAATCCACGGCAGAAGACTCTCCCGCTTGGCAAGAAATTGTTCGAAATCCTTTTGACCGAAGGCTTCGCCGCCATACCGACTGTTCGGAGTCCATGCTTTCATCTGTACCGGGTCCAATGTCGTTTGAGCATCCTTGGCGGCAACGCAAGACAGACGGGTGGATTCCCTTGCGACTGGATTGTTGCTGTCCGGGACGGCAAGATCGTCATGATAGGCCAGCCAGAGAGAGGTGCACGCACCAGCCGATCCGCCAGCCGCACCAATGCGGGTCGTATCGACATTCCACTCGCTGGCTTTGCTGCGGACAAACTGCAACGCCCGAGCCGCATCGTGCAGGGGCACCGCTACAGGGGGAAAAACATTTCCGGCCTGAGAAAGGAACCGGTAATTGATCGCGACAACGGAAATGCCGTTTTCCAGCAGCGTGCCCACATCAACGGAACGATGGACCCGCTCCTTGCTCCCAAACGCCCAGCTGCCGCCATGAATCACGAAGACCAGCGGCGCAGGTTCATCAGACGGAGCTTTCCAGAAATCAAGAATGTTGCGTTCATGGGGACCGTAGCTGACGTTGGACATGGTGGGCCGTGGGACCGAAGGATCATATTGTCCTTCCGAACCTGTAGCCAAGGCGGTCATGCTGAACAAAAGAAAGGCGGTGAAAAGGCATGCTTTGATTTTCATGTGCGAATCAGTCCTGAAAAGTTGGTTGAACAGCTATCCGAGATTCATGACACATCAGTACCTTGAACGTATTTACATAACGCCAAACAAAAAAACAAAGAGTTCTCCCAACAGCCGCCTTCACTGCCTGAAAGCAAAGAAGAGACAACCCATGCGGAACGGGCTTTCATGAAAAGAATCAATCATAAAAAGCGACCCTGTTCCGGCCTTCATCCTTGGCCTCGTACAAGCTTTGGTCTGCCCTACGCAGCAATTCGGCAATACTGACATCCCGGGAGTTATTCCAGGATACACCTATGCTGACGGTGTATGACAATGCCCCGTCACGCGTTGGAATCATGGAGGCGGCAATACGCTTCCGCAATCTCTCGGCGACACGAATGGCTCCGCCGAGGTCTGTCTCGGGCAGGAACAAAGCGAACTCCTCGCCTCCGATCCGGGCCAGCAGATCCCCTTCCCTCAAGACCTTGCGGCACTCGAAGACAAAGGACTGCAAGACAGTATCCCCTGCCTCGTGGCCATATTGATCATTGACGCGCTTGAAATGATCGAGGTCAACCATGAGCAGGGAGTAGCCGACCGGATTGCGGCTCACCCTTTCCATGGTATTCTTGACCTGACGAAAAAATTCCTTGCGGGTCAGAGCGCCTGTCAGGTCATCCGTTGTAGCCAGTCTCCTGAGGTGCATCTCCTCGGCCTTGCGTGCGGAGATATTGTCCACAACCCAAAGCACCCCCTTGTTCAGATCCACAGGATCATCCGTATCAACGGCCTTTCCCGAAAGCGAACACCAGACGGGACTACCGTCCTTGCATCGCAGACGGTACTCGATATTCAACTGCGACCCTTTAGCCAATGCGGAAAAAAATCTTTCCCCGAAATCCTCATACCGCTCTTCGGACAAGTGCAGCTTCCGTATATCCAGATTGACCATTTCGTCAGGTGACTCATACCCGAAGATATCCGCCAAGGCCTGATTCACCCGCTTCACGATACGTCCGCCCTGCAAGAACATGAGCCCGATCTTGGTGTTGGCGAAAATGATTTCCATCTCATGCAGGGACGCCTGAAGATCCGCATGTGCATTCATCCTGAACGTAATATCCCGTATGGCCGCGACGCGACACGGTTTGCCGTAGCAAAAGACTGTCCTCCCCCGGACCTCAGCAGGGAACTTGGAACCGTCCTTGCGTACTCCCATGACAAAATACGGTTCACGGACGCCCTTGCTGACATTTGCTTTTGCGATCTGGTGATATTCGGGCGAGACAACATCCAATATGACCATGCCCAAAGCTTCAGTCTGGCTATAGCCGAGTACCTCCGAGACTTCACTGTTTGCAGCCACACACCGCATCTCTTCATCAAAAACACCGAGCGCCTCAAACGCGCTGTCCGCGAGCAGAGTCTGTATCTCAAGCTGCTTCTCAAGTTCCTCAATGCGGGCCAGTGCCTCCTGCAACTCCATCATGCCTCCCGAACATCCAGTTCATTCAGTAATTAATCCTATTCAATATAATGTAAAAACGTCAACCAACGCTCAAAGAAGAAACGACAACACCCTGATTACGCTTGAGACATAAGAATCCGAACACTGCGTACTCGCTTTGACATACCTCCAACTCTCTTGTACTAGCCCGCTCTGGGCTGACGTTCCAGCCTGCCAAGACACCGTCCGGCGCTCACCGGACACACACGGCCCCTTTCCTCAAGAGCGATTTTTTCGGGACCGGCAAAAGGCCGTTACGGCCAAGGAAATATGTAATGGATACAACGGCACTCAACTGCACTGATTTCCAATACGACGATTTTCTCGAACAATACGACTTCTCCAGTTGCCTCGTCTGTGGCGCATGCTCCAACGGCTGCCCCAACACCGGGGCCCCCGAATCCGCAGGCTGGGATACGCGCAAAGTCATGCGCTTGCTCGCCAACAATCTGGTGGACGACGTGGTCAAGTCGAACTTTCCATGGCTGTGTACCGGCTGTGGCCGCTGCGCCAGCACCTGCCCCGGCGGCATCGACATCCCTTCCATCATGGGCCACATAAAGAGCCTGCGCCCGCGCGAAGATGTCCCCGGCTCCCTGCATACCGGCATGCAGAACAACATCGAGACCGGCAATAACCTCGCCATCAGCAGGGACGACTACCTTGAAGGCATGGCCGAGCTGGGCGAAGAACTTGCCGAGGAATGTCCCGGATTTTACGTCCCCGTGGACAAGCACGGTGCCGACGTTCTCTTTTTCCCCAACTCCAAGGAAGTCTACGGCGACTTCGAGGACCAGTTCTGGTGGTGGAAGATATTCTACGCCGCCAAGGAAAACTGGACCGTCCCGTCCGAAGGCTGGGAAGCCGTGGACTGGGCACTCTTCACCGGCAATGCCGACGGCAACAAGAAGCTTGCCGGACGCAAGATCGATTACGTCAGGGAACACAACATCAAGCGCATGATCATGCCCGACTGCGGCGGCGGTTCCTACGGCTGCCGGAAAGGCATGGAAAAGCTCATTTCCGTGGACCCGGACAACGAAGTCGGATTCATCTATCTCTACGATTATCTCATGGAACTCATCAAAGAGGGCCGCATCAAACTCGACAAGTCCGTTCATGCCGGAAAGAAGTTCACCTTCCACGATTCCTGCAAGCACGGCCGCGAACTCCAGCGCAACTTCGGCAAAGGCTACTTTGACGAACCCCGCTGGATTCTTCAGCAGTGCGTCGATGAATTCGTCGAACTGACCCCCAATCGTGAGAAAAACTACTGCTGCGGCGCAGGCGGCGGCATGTGGCCCGCCCCGTTCGAGGACCAGTCCGCATGGCACGCCCGGTACAAGCAGCAGCAGATCAAGGACAGCGGCGCGGACGTCGTCGTTGTTGGCTGTTCCAACTGCCGCGACCAGATCATGAAACGCATCCCCAAGTACTTCGAAGGCTGCAACTACGAAGTCAAATACATCTGGGAAGTGGTCGCCGATGCGCTCGTCATCGAGCCGTGGGAACAGGACATGATCGAAAAAGCCGAAGCCGCCGCACAAACGCAGTGGGACAAGTTCGGCGTTGAGATTACCGAGTATTAGAGGCACGGATTGAAGCCGCCTTCGGCGGTATAGATGGGTGATTTCGTCTCCGACGGCTTAAGGCCGAGGGCCTTAAGAATCCCAGTGCGCCTTCGGCGAAAGTTGATAAATAAAAAAGCAGCCCCGACAGAAATCTGTCGGGGCTGCTTTTTTTATTATAATCGATTCGCCGAAGGCGAGAAAGGGAGTCCAGAGGGTATAGCCCTCTGGCCGCCGGAGGCGAAGTCACCTGACATCGCCGCGCAGCGGCATCCCCTTCTGATTTCTACAACTTCTTCAGCTCCAGTTCCAGAGCGGCGAGGTAATCCGAGAGCATGTCGGGCGTAATGTCGCCCATGTGCCCGATGCGGATAATGACGCGGCGTCCTTCGGCTTCGAGGGCAGCGTTGAGTTTTCCGTAGCCCGGGTCCATGAGATAGCCTTTGGCGCGGAGGTTTTCCTTCACCTGCTGCTTGAGCTGCGCCACGGTCACGCCTTGCGGACAGACCACGGTGGACAGGGTCGGGGAACGATAGCCTTCGGCAGCAAACATGTCGAAACCGTCGAGCCCTTCTACCCATGCTTCGACCATGCCGCGCATGTCGGTGTGGCGGGCAAAACGGTTCTCGATGCCTTCCTCGTTCACGATACGGTCGAGCTGATACCACATCTGGTTGATGAGCGTACCGTTGGGCGTGGTCAGAGTCTGGTTCTTGCGCGCTTTTTCGAGCTGCCTGTTGATGTCGCAGGCATGGCCCTTGTTGGTCACGGTGGCGGCCTTTTCCTCGGCTTCCTTGGAGACGAAGGCGATACCGAACCCGGCGGACAGGGCCAGAGATTTCTGTGTGGCAGTGACGTACATGGCCGCGCCGGAGTTGGCGAGGTCGATATCCGCACCGCCGAAGATGGACACGCCGTCAACGAGCGGCATGGCGTCGTATTTGCGGATGAGCGCGCACACGGCTTTCATGTCGTTCATCACGCCGGTGGATGTCTCGTTATGGGTGAAGGACACCACTTCCGGCTTGAGTTCGGCGAGCTTCTTTTCGAGCACGTCCATGTCGATGGGCTGGCCGTAATCGAACTTGAGGTTCTCGGCCTTTTTGCCGTTGGCGACCGCGATGTTGTAGTAATGATCGCCAAACGCACCGACAGAAACATTGAGCAGGGTCTCGCCGTCCGCCACGAGGGAGCGGATGGAGGCTTCCATGGCGGAGGAACCGGACCCGAGGAACAGCACAGGCTCGTACATGTCGCCCGCCCCGGCCAGCTTCCTGAGATTTTCACGAATGGGAACCAAACGCAGGTCGTTTTCCGCATCCCGATGCCCGAATTCAGGCAGCAACGCGGCTTCCTTGACGTCGTCACGGATATAGGTCGGACCGGTAATAAAGAGCTTCAAAGGCGCAAAATTCGGTTTGCTCATGGCGGTGATACCTTTCTACTGAGGGTAAAAAAATGAAAAGTAACGTCCAATTCTGGACCGGACCCCGTGCATATAACGAAGGATGGGGGGCTGTCCAGATTTTGGGAAGGGGATAGGGTAACATACAACTAAGAGTAAAAACATCAAACAAAAGCTTTACCCAATTTTATATAGTATATCAGCTAACAAATCACTCACAACCAAAGAGAATTATTATGTAATGCAAAACGACTAAGCCAGAAACTTTCAGGAACTCTAGTACTTCTTTCACTAACCAGTTGCATTCTTCAAATTGAATACAAATTCGGGTTGCGAGGAACATTCGATTTCATCTTTAACAAAACACACCCACTTACAAATGCACAATTTCTCATACTTACAATTCTTTTCATAATATTTGCATATATTGCAGGCCACCTAACCAGTTCACTTTCATCGTTCATATTTGAAAAAACAATCGTTGGGAAAATACTTTTTTACCCATTCAAATCAATAGTACTCGGAAAAAGTCCTGACACCAATTTTCGAATTTCTTAGTAGCATTTGTTACTCTTTTTTTTGCAACTATTTTCTTTTTTATTGCTGGGATAAGAAAACCTTCTTTCTATTTTTTTAACCACCCAATTTACCTATACTGCTCGACGTGTTCAATCCTTCATAGCAGTATTAAACAAGTTTCCACAAATACATCATTACTATCGCGCCATAGCTTTTTTTGGGTGTTTGCAATATTTTTTTATACATCAGAACGCTTCTCATCACATTTCTTTGGGCAAATAAAAACTCTACCTGAGGAAACCCGAATCTTAATCAAGGAAAAATACAAATCAGTATTTAAAAAAGAATTAGAAGCTACATTAGAAACAGAAGTTTTCTGGTCAATCTTGGCTACAACAAGTAAAAACACATACCAAAAACTGACAAATGGCAAAACTTTACGGATTCATGAGGAACCTGAGTTGCTCTGCTCTTATATCCTCAGCTCTAATAGTATTACCATCCCATTTTGGAATTCCTATCTCCAACTTGCCGCGTAGCAGGAGTCACGCTATTCATTCTTCAATTGTATTTTCATTTAGGTACCCGATACTACTCCAAGTTTACCTACCTTGATTTCGACAGCCCCTCCTATAAAAATCCAGCTCAGCTGTCTGCGCGGACGGCGGACTTTTTGGCTGGGCCGCCCCAAAAAGTACCAAAAAACTCGGCTTTTGCGGCTCCGCCAAGCTCGCAGCCCAAGAATCTGATCTGATCGGGGCGGCTCCACCCTGAAAAGCGCAGTACCTGCCATTCAGTACGGGATTATGTCCATTCAATCATATCCCGCCACCAAAGCCGCCTTCCCCTCTCAGTCAGCTTCTAAGACTGTGAGGTTTAATTGGCTCGTCCTCGCCTTCGGCTGCCTAGCTGTCGAAAGGCGAGTGCGGAAACGAAGGTTTATATTCTCATCCACCTGCTTGCCTTTCATTCTTACTTTCACTCAACGGCCTAGCTTAGCCCTTAGCTTCGGAGCCTAGAAGCTGACAAAACGGAAGCTGCGGCTCTTCGAATCCCGGAGCCGTCTTCGGCGACTGGATTCGGGAGCGGCCCGTTTTGATCAGATTCTTGGCTCCGAAGATACAAGGCGGTGAAATCAAGCAAAAGCCGAGTTTCTTTGGTTCTTTCTTGGGGCGGCCCAGCCAAGAAAGAACCCCGCCGGGAGGGCATGGAAAGAGCGTCAGCGACTGGCTCTCTGCCTTTTGCCTTTCCTGTCTTCCATGCTTTTCGCCGCAGGCAACATCCCATAAAAAAAGGCCACCGCTTCGGTGGCCCTTCCTTTTCTCTCATTCTTCCAAAGAAGAAACTTATTCCTTCACCGAACCTGCAAGCAAACCGCGAATGAAATATCTTCCAAGGAAAATATAAATCGCCAACACCGGCACCGCTGCCATGATCGACCCCGCCATGGGCAGGTTCCAGCTCACGGCCTGCCCTCCGGCGAGCTGTGCAAGCCCGACAGTGATCGGGTTGTCCGCATGACGCGTCAAACAAATACCCCAGAGAAATTCGTTCCATATCTGGGTGAACTGCCACAGACTTGTGACCACGAAGCCCGGAATGGACAGCGGAAACACGATGCGGAAATAGATCGAGAAAAAGCCCGCGCCGTCCAGTCGGCCCGACTCGATGAGCGCCGTGGGAATCTGCGAATAGAAGTTGCGGAAAATCAGTGATGTTATCGGCAACCCATAGACGATGTGCGCGAGAATCAGACCGGGCAGCCCGCCGTAGAGATTCATGGCGCGCAATGTCTGGAACAGCGGGATCAGAATGACCTGATACGGAATGAACATGCCGAACAGGAACAGGGTAAACACGACCTCGCTGCCGTAAAATTTCCACTTGGAAAACACATAGCCGTTCAGTGAGCCGAGTATGGTGGAACCGGCGGTGGCACACAGCGTCAGGATAATCGAATTGACGAAATTCGGCTTGAGCAGATCAATGGCCTGAGAAAAACTCGACCAGTTGATAACAGTCGGGAACTCCCACGCCGTGGGCAGGGAGATATCCGCAGGCATCTTGAGCGCGGTCACTGCCGCCATGTAAGCGGGCAGCAGGAACAGCAGCGCGAGAACCGCGAGCGTGCCGTACAGGAAAACGGAGCCGAAAGTGATCTTGCGTGTCATGACTTAGCCCCTCTTCCTCTGGCGATACTGACTGACGAGATACGGAACAATGAACATGGCCGCCACAAGGAACAGCACGATGGCGATGGCTGCGCCGCGCGCGAAATCGTTGGCACGAAACGTGGTCAGGTACATGTTCAACGCGGGATGGCCGGTCTCGGCGTTATCCGGGCCGGTCATGGCGAAAATGAGATCGAACATCTTGAGAGAGATGTGCGAAAGAATGATGACCGCGCTGATGGTGATGGGCTTGAGCATGGGGATGGCAACGTGACAGTAATAGCCGACCTCGCTGGCACCGTCGAGCATGGCAGCGTCACGCAGGTCCTGCGAAATGCCGTTGAACCCTGCGAGATACAGCGCCATTGTATACCCGGCGTACTGCCAAATGGTCGCCATGATGATGCCGAGCGTCGCCAGATTGAAGCCGTGCGTCTCTTCCATGAAAAGCGCCTGCGGCAACAGCGAACCGCCGAGCCATGCGAACGCGCCGATGACAATGCCGGGGCCGAGCCACCGCTTCACGGCACGGCGGGAATCTCCCTTGAGACTCCACAGGCCGACCAGAATCAGGATGAAAGCGGCAACGTACAGCAGAATCTGAAACAGGTTCTGCCAGTTGAAATCAAGAATGGAGGCGGTGCTGGAAAGCCAGTCAAAAGTCAGCGGGTCCATGCCCACATACGTCGGCAAGACATTGACGCCGCCCTGCGGAGCGAGCAGCCAGCGCCAGATGGTACCGGACACGATGAACGACAGGGACATGGGATACAGGAAGATGGTACGCAGGACGTCCTCGCCCTTGGGCTTGCGGTCGAGCAGGATGGCAATGAACATGCCCAGCCCGATGGCTCCTGCAAGGAGCATGACGGAATAATAGACCGCATTCACCAGATCCTGACGGAATCCGCTGCTCAGGAAACCGGTAAACAGCTCGACATAATTATCAAGGCCGATAAAATTCTTTTCCGGCTCAAGGGCCAGCGACCCGGAACCGCCCCAATCAGTCATGGACGTCCAGATGGTGTTGCCGATAAAACCATAGACGAAAATCGCTATCAAAACGATAGACGGCAACAGCGTCAAAAACGCCTTTATCCTGTCACGCGATGCTTCCCGCATAATTACCCCTGTGCCTCCGGCGGCCCTGCCGGGGGCCTCTCCGAGGGCTCAAGACCCCTTCGTGAAGGGTTCTTGAGAATCTCCTAAGCTTTTTGGTGCGCTTCGCGAAACTGTGCGAGCGCGAAAATTTATCTCTTTCAAATAAAACAACTTTCGCCGAAGGCGAGCCGGGATTCTCAAGGCCCTCGGCCTTGAGCCGCCGGAGGCGAAATCACCCGTCATCGCCGCAACGCGGCATCAAGTCCTGATTTCAACAACTCCATGCCGGGGCATCTACCCCGGCATGGAGGGTTAGGATTACTTAACGGCCAATACCTGCCTTGTCGGCGAGCTGCTGACATGCAGCGGCTGCGGCCTTGGCGTTCTTGGTCTTCAGGAACATTTCCATGACGGAGGCGAATCCGCCCATGAAGGTCTCGTTGGCGGCAACGCCGTGAGCCAGAGAGCCGACCACGCGGTCCTTGCCGAAATCAGCGGCAGCGGACTGGAGGTAGTCGTTGTACTTGCTCAGGTCGGAGTCGACGCGGGCGGAGATGGAACCCTTGATCGGGTTGAAAGCATCACTGCCTTCCTTGGAACCGAGCACCTTGAGCCATGCAATGGCGTTGTCGCGATGGGCAACACCCTTAGGCAGGCAGAAGGAGTCGGCGAGGAACATGAACTTGCCGGAGGTACCCGGAGAAGCGGCCCAGCCGAAGTCCTTGCCCGGAGCCATCTTCTTGGTGGTGACCATGTAACCGGCGGCCCAGTCGCCCATGATGTTGAAGGCGGCGCGGCCATCGATGACCATGTCGGTGGCCTGCTGCCACGACAGGGAGGAAGCGTCGGCGTTGGTGAACTCAAGCACCTTGCCGAAGAGTTCCCATGCCTTCACGCCTTCGGGGCTGTTGAACTTCAGCTTGCCGGACCACAGGGCATCCCAGTTGTCAGCGCCGACAGCGGCGAGGGCAACGGATTCCCACAGGTGGTTGGCAGTCCAGTTCTGAGCCAGAGCCAGCGGCACGATGCCCTTGGCTTTCAGCTTGGGAGCGATGGCGAGGAAGTCGTTCCAGTTGTTCGGAACCTCGACGCCCCACTTCTTGAGGTTGGCTGGGACGTACCAGAGCACGTTGGAACGGTGAATATTGACGGGAACGGACCAGATACCCTTGTCAGTACCGATCAGCTTGACCAGTCCCTTCGGGAAAACGTCCATCCAGCCCATTTCCTTGAACAGCGGAGTCAGGTCTTCCATGCGATCGGCCTTGACCCATGTGCCGATGAGTTCCTGTCCAGCGTGAACCTGGAAGGAATCCGGCGGCTCACCACCAAGCATGCGGGTCTTGAGAACCGCTTTCGCATTGACGCCGGAACCGCCAGTGACGGTGGCGTTGATGACTTCCACTTTGGGATTCTGCTTCTTGTAGATGTCGATGAGCGCCTGCAAGGCAGGACCTTCATCACCGGCCCACCAGGAAAAGATTTCGAGATCGCCGGACAGTTCCTTGGCAACCGCATTCTGCGGAGCCGAAAGCAACAGGGCGGCGACCATCACGATGAGAATTTTCGCAAAGGCCTTTTTCATGATACCTCCTATGAGTGTCAAAACAATTCCTCCAACCAATCAAATACCTATTAAAACAACCACTTCGAAGACCGCAAAATCAACGAAGCGCATTGGTCGTTTCCGGATCAAACAAAACCATTCTATCGAACTCGAAACCGATGGGAACGATCTCTCCGGGATGGGCCACAACGCGACCTTCCACTTCGGCGATGAGTTCGTTGTCGTCATCAATGACGATTTCAAGGTGAGACTGGCCGCCGAGGATTTCGGAGACCACCACTTCACCGCTGCACCACCATTCCTTGGGCAGTTTTTCGATATTGTCGCCCATCTTGATGGCGTCGGGCCGGATACCCGCAAGCACCGGAGCGCCATCCGCAATCTTCGTTTCCGGAACGTTGGGAACCGGGAAGGTCGATTTACCCACCACCACAAGCGGCTTGCCGTCAATGATCCGATACGTGCCTTCCAGAATGTTCATGGGCGGATTGCCGATGAACTGGGCCACGAACACATTATCGGGCTTTTCAAAGACCTCGATGGGCGTGCCGACCTGCTGAATGTGTCCGTCCTTGAGAATGACGATACGGTCGGCAAGCGTCATGGCCTCGATCTGGTCATGGGTGACATAGATGGTCGTCGTGGCGAGCCGCATCTGCATCTTTCGCAGTTCCATACGCATCTGGGTACGCAACTGGGCATCGAGATTGGAAAGCGGTTCGTCAAAGAGAAAGACATCGGGTTTTCGCACCATGGCGCGCCCCATGGCGACACGCTGACGCTGACCGCCGGAAAGCTCGGACGGCTTGCGGTCAAGGTACGGTTCCAGTTCGAGAATCCGCGCGGTCTCAAGGACTTTTTCAGCAATGTCATCCTTGTTCCGCTTACGCATTTTCAGGGAGAATCCCATGTTCTCGCGCACTGTCATGTGCGGATACAGGGCATAGTTCTGAAAAACCATGGCCACGTTACGATCCTTGGGCGAGACCTGATTCACCACCCGGTCGCTGATACGAATTTCGCCGCCGCTGATTTCCTCAAGCCCCGCGACCATACGCAGCACCGTTGACTTGCCGCACCCGGACGGGCCGACCAGAACGATGAACTCATTGTCATTGATGTCGAGGTCGATGCCGTGGACCACTTCCACACTGCCGTATTTCTTGACGACCTTTTTCAACTGAACATTTGCCATGTTTTCACCTGTATGCGCTTCGTTTCCCGCTTCCTAACCAATGGGAAAACGGTACTCGGTTGTCTGTTCGTATTTTTCACCCGGCCTGAGCACGACGGACGGGAACTCCGGTTGATTGGGCGCGTCCGGGCACCCCTGCGTTTCAAGACAGATGCCGCAATGTTTACCATATACAGCCCCTGCCTTTCCGTCGAGTCCGTCCGGCAGGAAGTTGGCGGTGTACACCTGCAATCCGGGCTGAGTGGAGAAGACTTCCAGCAGCCGCCCGGAATCAGGATGATACAGCCGCGCTGCCGGATTCAGTTCGCCGGGAATTCCATCCAGCAAAAAGTAATGGTCGTACCCGCCGCAGCCCCCCAGCGCCTCGTCTTTGATCCGCGCCCCGATCTCCATGGGCCGGGAAAACTCCAGCGGGGTCTTCGCCGTATCCAGTATCCGGCCGGTGGGGATCATCGATGCATCACACTCAAGGTAGCGGGGCGCATTCAGTTCCAGCGTATGGTCAAGAATATCTCCGCCACCGTGCCCGCCGAGATTGAAATACGCGTGGTTCGTCACATTCACCACGGTGGGAGAGTCGCCCATTCCGCTTAACCACAAACGCAGGCCGGTTACCGTCAACGTGTACGCCACTTTGAAAAACAACTTGCCGGGATACCCTTCTTCATGGTGTTCGCTTTCATAGGTCAGGAAAACGGCGGGGCCGTCCTTTGTCTCGGCAGTCTCGGCATTCCACAAACGGGCATGAAAACCGCCGCGGCCCCCATGAATATGATGCTCACCGTGATTACGGTCCAGACTCCAGATCATGTTGCCGAGCACGAACCGGGCGTCGCGGATGCGCCCCGCTGTCCGTCCGACGATGCGTCCCATGCAGTAGGTGTCCCTGCGATAACTTTCCAGATCGTCATACCCGAGCACGACGTCTGCCATGGCACCGTCCCGGTCAGGCACATCCAGTCCGACAAGCGTGGCGCCGTAGTTCGAAACGGACGCCCGCATGCCCCGCGCATTAGTCAGGGTGAACAGCATCACCTTGCCGCCGTCCGGCATGTTTCCCCATGCTGTGCGCTCGATGGTCATGCCGCTCTCTCCTTTCGCCGGGACGAACCGCGAACGCGGAGTTCGGTGTCGAGTATGACCGTTTCGGGTTCAAAGGATTTCTCTTCCGCATCAAACTGTCTGAGCAGCAGCTTGGCCGCAGTTCGCCCCATCTCGAATGCGGGCTGAAACACCGTGGTCAGTGCAGGCTCGATAAGCGCCGCCGCCGGAGTATCGGAAAATCCGACCAGAGCCACTTCATCCGGAATGCGGACACCTGCCTGCTTGAAGCGGACAAACGCCCCAACCGCCACGGGATCATTGATGGCGAGTATGGCTTCGGGCAGTTCGTCGAGCGCAAGGTACGCCTCGGCCCCGGCCCGTCCGTCCTCTTCACGGTAGCCGCCGTGGATGTGAAATTTTTCCTCGAACGCGAGGCCTGCATCTCGCAGGGCATCCCGATATCCGAGATAGCGGTTCCTGTTCAGGGAGATGCCTTCCTGTCCGGCAAGATGCCCAATACGCCGATATCCGGACTCGGCAAGATGTGTCACCGCCTCATATGCGGCCCGGTAATCGTCGATAACGACCTTGCTGGTCGACAATTCCTCCACCACACGGTCAAACTGAACGAGCGGAATCCCTTGCCGAATCAACGAATCGAGATGAGCATATTCCGTGGTTTCCGTGGAGATGGCGATAATCAGTCCGGCAACTCGATGCGAGGCCAGCGCCTGCGTATTCAGCACCTCTCGTGAAAGCGTCTCGTCCGACTGACAGACCATGATGGTGTACCCGGACTGATAAGCGACTTCCTCGATCCCGCTGATGGCCGTGGAAAAGAAATCATGCCGGATTTCAGGGACAATGACCCCGATGGTGGTGCTTTGCTGTTTCTGAAGTGACTGGGCAAGCTGGTTGGGACGGTAGTTGTATTTCTCGGCAGCCTCGACAACGCGCTTTTTGGTCGCGGTGCTTATATCGGGATGATCGCTCAGGGCACGGGACACCGTAGACGGGGAAACGCCGAGCTTTCTGGCGAGGTCCTTGATGGTGAACTGGGCCATGACGCTACTCCGCCTCGCCCATGCGGGACGCCGGACGGTCCCATCCCGGCCTGCGGATCATGAGCGGCAGCACCGCGCCCGGTCCGAACAGTCCTTGCATGAACGTGCGATATTCCGGGAGCCGGTCTTCCGGGACATACGCCTGAATGGTTCCGGCAAAACCGCCGCCCTGAATGCGCCACGCCCCGTCGCCATGTAGAAAACGCTCAGTAAGCGCCAAGGCAAGCGGGATGGGCTGATCAAGAAAATTCGTTGTACTCACACAGTTTTGCAGCAGCCGCCACGAGGAATCCCCCGATGCATTGACCAGTCGTAGAAAGCGCTTCATGTCACTGGCGGCAAGGGCGTCTGCCTGCTCTCCGGCCCGGTCGCTTTCCTCGATGAAATGCAGCAGCCGGAGCACGGCCCGGTCACCGGCTTCACGCCGGATGAGCGGCGCAGCGTCAAGCACCTGGGCCACAGTCAGCCCGCGAGCCGCCCCCCGCCCCAGCACCCGTGCGGCGCGAAACATCTCGTCCGGTATGGCCGCATATTCCGGGGTCAGGTCGGCATGGCTGCCTGCGGTATCCACCACCACGAGCCTATAGCCGCTGTCCGCGAAATCACATTCGATCTCATGCACTTCCGGCGCATTCTGGTTCGAAAAATCTATGGAAAGCACACCTTGAACCGCACAGGCCAGTTGATCCATAAAACCGCACGGCTTGCCGAAATGGACATTTTCCGCCCGCCGCCCGATGCGCGCCAACTCCACGTCCGAAATGGTACCGCCGTTAAACAACTGGCTCAGGATACGCCCGATACAGACTTCAAAGGCGGCAGACGAACTCAGCCCCGCCCCCACAGGGACATCGCTTGCCAAACAGGCATCAAACGAATCAACCGAGTACCCCTGTTCCCTGAAACCGTGCACCACACCGCGAACCAGTGCGGCAGAGGTGCCCTCTTCTTCCACACGCGGCGACGAGTCACCGAGATCCACTTCAATGATCTCGGGGAATCCCTCGGAACGAATACGAATATACCCACTGTCGGACGCGGCGGCCACGGCAAGACAGTCGTAATGGACGGCTGCGGCCAGCACCACGCCGTTGTTATGGTCGGTATGGTTGCCGCCGAGCTCCGTCCGCCCCGGCGCGGTAATCAGGACACCGTTGACGCAGCCGGACCACGCCTCCATGCGCCGCAAAAGCCCCATATACCGCTGCCGCTGCGTGAAAAGACTTTCCTTCCCGTACATCCGGGTCAGGACAGCATCCATCTCCCCTGATTCCAATGCGTTGAAAAGCCCTGACGACCAACTCATCCGGCACTCTCCATGTAATGTTCCTCGGACAAATCGCGCAGACGGGCAGCCGCAGACTCTGCGGTTAGATCGCGTTGGGGCATGGCCATCATCTCGAAACCGACCATGAATTTCTTGACCGAGCGGGACCGCAGAAGCGGCGGATAGTAATGCAGGTGAAAATGCCAGTGCGGGTGTTCACGCCCATCGGTCGGCTGTTGGTGAATGCCCATGGAAAAGGGAAACGAAGTCTGGAAAAGGTTGTCATACCGGATATTGAGCCTAACCATGGCATCGGCCAGATCGGCCCGGTGTTTCCGGCGCATGTCGGCAATGGATGTCATGTGCATCTTGGGCAGGATCATGGTCTCGAACGGCCACACGGCCCAGAACGGGACGAGCACCGCAAACGAATCATTTTCGAAAACCAGCCGTTCACCATCCGCCAATTCGCGTTTCAGGTACCGACACAGCAGGCATTCGCCCTTTTCATCCAGATGCGCGGCCTGTCGGTCGTCTTCCATCCCCGGATACATAGGCACACTGCCCGTGGCCCAGATCTGCCCGTGAGGATGTGGGTTGGAGCACCCCATGATCGAGCCGCGATTCTCGAAAATCTGAACGTAATTAATGTCTTCCTGCGCCCCAAGTTCCTTGAACTCACGGCACCAGACATCCACCACCTTTTCGGCACGATCCACGCCAAGACGCGCCATGGACAGATCATGACGCGGAGAATAGCAGATCACCCGGCAGACCCCCGACTCGGCCTCGGCCACCAGCAGGTCGTCCGGCTTCTGCGAACCGTCGACAACATTCGGCATCAGCGCCGCAAAGTCGTTGGTAAAAACAAAGGTGTCCGTATACTCGGGATTGACGTCTCCCCCCGCCCGAATATTGCCGGGACAGAGGTAGCACTGTGAATCATATTCCGGCAGCATCGACAGGTCGGCAGCTTCCTGCTGCCCCTGCCACGGACGCTTGGTCCGATGAGGTGAAACCAGCACCCATTCCCCGGTGAGCTGATTCAGTCGTCTATGCGGCTGATCGTCAAAAAGCATGACCGTCCCCTGCTGCGATTCGAAAATTCTTCTTGAAAGAGCGCCACATAAGGCTTTAGCGACTTTCAAGAGCGTATATGCAAACGTTACCGCAAACGTTTGCGACACACCTTTGTAAAAAAACACACACGCCCATTTCTGTCAAGAGAGCACACAGAAATCAGACGACTCCACAGCTTCGAATGAGATGCCTTCAATGGTATCACGGCAAGTCGAATTACAACATAAAAGAATTTTCCATGACGCCCTTTCACAGCTTGTGAAGAAATCCGAACTCATCGTTGCAACAGAGGCATCGAGCCTGTATTGTCAAAAAACAACTTTTGGGAAGGAAAACATGAATACAATTCGCTTCGGTGTACTCGGTACGGCCAAAATAGCACGAACGCAGGTCATTCCTGCCATGCAGCAATCCCACCTCTGTGAAATTGCGGCAATCGGTTCCCGCACGGCCGATTCCGCACAGCAGACTGCCGAGGAGCTCGGCATTCCCGCATCATACGGGAGCTATGAAGCGCTCCTTGAGGCCCCGGACATCGACGCCGTATACATCCCCCTGCCCAACCACCTGCACGTCGACTGGACCATACGGGCGCTCATGGCGGGAAAACACGTACTCTGCGAAAAACCCATCGGTCTCGACACGGACGAGGTCAACCGCCTCATCGACGCCACGGCGCGCTATCCCGACCTCAAGGTCATGGAAGCGTTCATGTACCGCCACCACCCCCAGTGGGTCGAGGCGAAACGCCTTGTTGACGCAGGGGAGATCGGCGAACTGGTCACCGTCCAGTCCTTTTTTTCCTATTACAACGACGATCCCGACAACATCCGCAACAAGGCGGAAATAGGCGGTGGCGGACTCATGGACATCGGCTGCTACTCTGTCTCGCTGTCCCGCTTCCTGTTCGACGCCGAGCCGATGCGCGTCTGCGGCTTCGCCGATTTTGACCCGCAATTCGGCACCGACAGGGTCTTTTCCGGCATGATGGATTTTTCAGGAAAGGTGGCTACCTTCACCTGCTCCACGCAAATGACCAAGTATCAGCGCGTCAACATTCTCGGTACACGCGGGCGCATAGAGATTCTGATCCCATTCAACGCACCGGCAGGCGCGCCAACCCAGATCATCCACCAACGCGACGGCCACGAGGAACCGGTTCGCACCATTACATTCGGCGTCTGTGACCAATACATGATTCAGGGTGACCTGTTTGCCAAATCCATCCTCAATGATACGCCGGTTCCCACGCCGCTAACCGACGCATGGGCAAACATGCATGCCATGGAGGTCTTGATGGCGAGCGCCAAAAACAAGGAATGGGTTATCTGTTAACTGCTGAATAATAAGACTTTTTAAATAATGGACACTGTTAATCGCTCAAGACGACGCACCGATCCGTTCGGTTTCCGTTTTCTGCCAAGACGTCGTCATTTTATTAATTCCTTTTTTTAGTGACCATAACCAGCTTTGCCACGTATACAGGATATGATTTGGAGTCTAACGGGCCTGTAACCAGCTTTCATCATTTGTCTTAACAAGAAAAAGCCTCTCGCCGGAGAAACATGAGACTGAAAAGAATAGCTTTATCAAGCATATTCATCCTGGCATTACTCATTATGGGCACCGAATATGTCGTGTCGAACTACATCGTCAGAAATGGCTTTGATGCGTTGGAGCGGCAACAGGTGGCTTCCGATGTCCGACGAGTCAGAAACGAATTCCTGAGCGAGATTGAAGATCTTGATACTTTCCTATGGGATTGGGCTTCATGGGACGACACATATAACTTCGTGAAAAATGAAAATGTCGAATATATCAAATCAAATCTGCCTCTTACTACCTTTCTGGAACAGAACCTCAACATGGTCATTGTCCTCGGTTCCGATGGCCGCAGCATCTATGCCCGCGCCGTAGATGAAGACGGCAGGGATGACGAGTCACTCATCAACGAATTTCAGGCAGTGATCGCAAAAGACGGCCTGCCGCAAATCACACCGGACGGCAAAGCCGCTGGGCTCCTTGTCCTGTCCGATGGCCCCCTCATCTTTGCCAAACGTCCGGTCCTCACTTCCGGCGGCGACAAGTCCTCCGGCGGCTCCCTGATCATGGCCCGTTTTCTCTTGGACGATGATATAGACAGTATATCCAAACGGCTCGAACTGCCGATTGTCGCACAGACGCTGAATCAGATTCACCGGGGCACAGCAGTCCCGCTGGAACAGCTTTTGGCCGGCAAAAAGGACGTGATCTCGGTCAAGGATCAAGACACGATCAACGGATTCACCCTGCTCCGGGATGTCTATGACCAGCCCGCGCTTGTGCTGACGGTCACCGAACCGCGCAAGGTCTCGCACCATGGGCGTGTCGTCGCAATCTACAACACCCTTTTCATCGCAGCCATCCTCATCGTGTTCAGTCTTCTCATGTATCTGCTGCTGCAACGGAAAGTTCTCTCCAGAATGATACACCTGAGCAAAGAGGTCCAGCGCGTTGACATGTCCAGAGAGACTCCCATGCATGTCACGATTTCTGGAGACGATGAAATTTCGCAACTGGCCCAGAACGTCAACGCCATGTTTGTACAGATAGCCGAAGACCAGAAGGCACTGCGTCGTGCCCATGACAGCCTTGAACGAAAAGTGGCCGAACGAACCGCTGAACTGGAAGAAGCCAATCAGGAACTTTTGTGTCTGGACAAGGCAAAGTCACATTTTCTTTCATCCACATCGCACGAACTGCGGACACCGCTCACATCCATATTCGGTTTCATCAAGCTTCTGGAACGATCTTTCAAAAAGCGTTTCCAGCCGCATCTGAACGACGTGGAGGAAGCCACCAAATATATTGGCACCCACCTCGAAAACTTCAAGATAGTCCGAAAGGAAACCGAACGTCTGGGGCGGCTTATCAGCGATCTGCTCGACCTGAACAAGATCGAAGCAAACCGCGTTGATTGGCGCGACAGCGACGTGGATGTCAAACAACTCGTCAATTCCGCTGCCAAGAGCATTGTCGGCCAGTTCAATGACAACCCGGACATTGAGTTGATCGTAGACACCCCCATGTCCCTCCCTTCACTTCATGTGGACGAAGATCGCATTCATCAGGTGCTGATCAACCTTCTGAACAATGCTGCCAAATTTACGGAGAAGGGGTCCGTAACGATTTCGGTTCAGGATGCGGGCGAAAACGCCCTTGAATTCTCGGTAACAGATACTGGAACAGGGATTTCCGAAAACGATCAGAAACAGATATTCGAAATATTCTATCAAGCCCAAAACGGCAGCGAGCAGTATGGCCCCCAGTTCGGAACCGGACTCGGCCTCGCCATCTGCAAGGAAATCGTAGAGCATTACAATGGGAGAATATGGGTCGAATCAGAAGTTGGAAAAGGAAGTGCGTTCAGATTCACTATTCCGATCCAGACTGCCGCCGCTTCATCTGAACAGAAGTAGCCTGAGTATTCGGCTTCTCATGTCCCTTCCACACGAAGATACAGGGCGATGAAGTTCTGCAAAAAAGAAGTTTTTTTCATTCTTTCTTTCTGCTTTGGAATAAGAAAGCCCCCTTGCCGGGAGAGACTTAAAACTTGAAAGAGCGGTAGCGACGGTTCTGTGTCTTTATTCAGAAAAGGAAAAAACAAAAATCCAGTCGCTTTCGCTCCTTCCATGTCCTGCGCGGACGGCGGTACTTTTTGGCTAGGCCGCCCCAAAAAGTACCAAAAAGCTCGGCTTTTGCTTGATTTCACCGCCTAGTATCTTCGGAGCCAAGAATCTGATCAAAACGGACCGCTCCCGAGTCCAGTCACCGAAGACGGCTCCAGACTCGAAAAAGCCGCGGTTTTCGTTTTGTCAGCTTCTAGGCTCCCTAAGGGCTAGGCTAGGTCTTCGTGTGGAAGATTGAATTTAAGGCAAACAATGAAACGAAAAAATGCTTTCATTTCCGCACTTGCCTTTCCACAGCCAAACGGAGCCGCTTCGGCGACTTGAAGCCTTTGACCGGTGATAGTCCGGCGGGTAACCGGATGCCACCTACTTTTCGCGTTTCACAATTTGTTTATAATAATCCCCCGAGCCTTCTTTGGTTCAATTCGTTGGGGCGGCCCAGCCAAGAAAGAACCCCGCCGGGAGGGCACGGAAGGAGCGAAAGCGACTGGATTTCCGCCTTTCGCCTTTCTGTCTTTTTGCCTTCCTCTCCCTCAAAAAAACATCCGGTCCAAACAAACCTTTGAACCGGATGTCTACTTTTCGCGTTTCACAATTTGTTTATAATAATCCCCCAAGCCTCGTGCAATGCGTTGGCCGAACAGTGGTCGTCTCAGGCGCAGTCAGGTCCTCCCAAGCCTTCAAGAACGGTCTCTCCAATGGCGGCAGTTCGTCGCATGGCTTGTTCACGGCGAGTTCCGCAGCCATGGACCCGCTGATAGTGCTGGAACCGCAGCCATCGGTAGCGAATCCGGCGTCGTGCACCCTGTCGTCCTCGATATGCAGGAAGATTCGTATGGTATCCCCGCAACTCCCCGTGGATGCGCCCTCGTAGTTGGCCTTGGCGGGTTTTCCCCGATACGGCTGGTTCTGCCACCGCTCAAACCCCGCCTGTCCATAGGCCTCAATGGTTTCTTCGTTAATTTTACCCTGAAGTTCATTCACAATATCATCAAAACTGGGCATTCTTTCGTCCGTTTGTTGAATGGTTACACCTTGCCCTCGATATGAGGCTCTTGGCGCGTCGGTCATCACCCCACGCTTCATGCAGCAATAATACAAGTCAAATAGATTGGAAAGTACGCCTGCTCCCGGCACTCACCCCAAAAAAAAGACCCGCCAAATGGCGGGTCTTCTGCTTTTTCCAATACGAACCGGAATCTACTTGATGAACAGCATTTCCTGATAGCTCGGCAGGGGCCACAGATCGTCAGCCACACACCCTTCGAGGGCGTCTGCAACTTCACGCACTGCCAGCATGGCGGGCAGGATCGTGTCAGTCTTGTACCGGGCTTCATCTGCCACGGAATCAAATTCCGTATTTTCCATCAGCTTTTCAAGATCAGCCGTCCTCTTCTGCAACTCGCGCAGCTTGTTGGTAATGTCGTTCAGCGTACCCAAGGTAGGTTCGATTCCGGCGGCCTTCAGGCTGGCGGCAGTGGCTGCCAGTTCGCCCTGATAGCGAATAGCGGGCGGCAAGATAACGGTCTTGGCGATCTTGACCACCAGTGCGGATTCGGTCTGAACGTGCTGGTTGTACTGCTCGAAGAAGATTTCATAACGGGAGTGCATCTCATCCTTGGAAAGGACTTCATAGTCGCTGAAGACTTTCACGACATCCTCATCCATGAGGCAAGGCAGCGCATCAACAGCCGTCTTCAGGTTGGGAAGACCGCGCTTTTCAGCTTCCTTCTGCCATGCATCGGCATATCCGTCACCATTGAAGACAACGTGGCCGTGCTTCTTCATGATGCCCTGAATGACCTTCTGGCAAGCGGCGTTGAGCTTTTTGGAATCACCCTTCGTGATCTTCTCGATTTCATCACTGACGAAATCGAGCGACTCGGCAAGAATGGTGTTCAGTGCAACCTGAGCACCGGCAATGGACTGGTTGGAACCGACAGCGCGGAACTCGAAGCGGTTGCCGGTAAAGGCAAACGGCGAGGTGCGGTTACGGTCGCCGGAATCCATGGGCAGCGGAGGCAGGGTATCGACGCCCACACGGAGCTTGCCCTTGGCCTTGGTTCCCTTGAGGTCGCCCATCTCGATCTGGTTGAAGATCTCTGCCAGCTCGCCGCCGAGGAAGATGGAGATGATGGCGGGCGGAGCCTCGTTCGCACCGAGACGGTGGTCGTTGCCTGCGGAGGCAACCACGGCGCGAAGCAGCTTGCCGTATTTCTCGACAGCGCGGATGGTAGCGGCGGTGACAGCGAGGAACTGCATGTTCTCATGCGGGGTTTCGCCCGGGCTGTACAGGGAACCCTGCGTCGCGGTGGACAGGGAGTAGTTCAGGTGCTTGCCCGAACCGTTGATACCGGCGAACGGCTTTTCGTGCAGCAGGCACGCCATGCCGTAACGCTTGGCAACACCCTTCAGGGTGGTCATGATCATCTGGTTGTGGTCGGTGGCGAGGTTGGACTGCTCATACAGGGGAGCGATCTCGAACTGACCGGGAGCCACTTCGTTGTGACGGGTCTTGACCGGCACGCCGAGCTTGTACAGTTCGCGTTCGACTTCGAGCATGAAGGCGAGCACGCGGCGCGGAATGGCTCCGAAATAGTGATCGTCAAGCTCCTGCCCCTTGGCGGGCTTGGCTCCGAACAGGGTACGTCCGCAGACCATCAGGTCGGGACGGGCGAAGTAGAAATTGCGATCGAGCAGGAAGTATTCCTGTTCAGGACCGGCGTTAGACACGACCATCTCGCCATCATCATTGCCGAAAACACCGAGGAAACGGCGACCAGCCTTGTTGATTGCCTGATTGGAACGCAGCAGCGGGGTCTTCTTGTCAAGCGCATGGCCCTTCCACGAAATGAACGCGGTGGGAATGCAGAGGAAGGTGCCGTTGGGATTTTCAAGAATGTAGGCAGGGTTGGTTACGTCCCATGCGGTGTAACCACGGGCTTCGAAGGTGGCACGCAGGCCGCCGGACGGGAAGCTGGAGGCATCAGGCTCACCCTGAATCAGCAGCTTGGCGTCGAACTCGGCAATAGCGCCGCCCTCGCCGTCGGGGGACAGGAAACCGTCATGCTTCTCCGCGGTCAGTCCGGTCAGCGGGTAGAAGACATGGGTATAGTGAGTGGCTCCCTTGGACAGGGCCCATTCCTTCATGGCGGCGGCGACAGGTCCGGCAATGGCCGGATCAAGTTCCTGCCCGGTTTTCTTGGTCATCATCAAGGACTTGAAAATGTCCTTGGGAAGCATGTTCTTCATGACCTTGTCGCTGAAAACGTTGGAACCGAAAACTTCGGCCGGGGCAGTCTCGGAAAAATTCAAAGGTTTGACGGTCGGTTTGTAGTTTGTCACCGCAGCAATGGCCTGCTGACGTGTATCATATCCGCTCATTGAAAAACTCCTTCAGGCGTATAAAATGGATTTCCGGCTGCGCCGGGTCAAGGGCTGCCTGTCCCTCGTGGTCTCGGCCTCCTCCTACCAAGTAGCGTGCCAAACAAACAAAACATAGTAAAACAAGATAGATAGAAAAACAACCCACTTGTTAAAACATATGCATCATACAAAAATGTAGTATTTTAACCATTATTTCCCACATTCTTCTCACATTTTTGTAACGGAAAACAGCACGTTTTTTCAACATGCTGTTTTTATTGCCAATACCGATGACATTAATGGGAATACTTCCATTTTTCGTCAAAAACAAAGCAGGCAACAGACTCGGCTACCCCAAAAAAAAGATGTTTCCTGAACAAAAAACCCAAAAAAAAATCAGAAAGGAGGCTTTGAATGGAATTCCATGGGCTGTCGGGTGATCGGATGCCGAAAACGCAGGGTTGAAGCATGGAGCTTCAGTTGCCCCGGTCCGGTGCCGGTCCCGTAAAGCCGATCTCCCACGATAGGAAATCCCAGCCCCTTTTCATGGGCCGAATGCACGCGAAGCTGATGCGTGCGGCCCGTCAGCAGCAGGAACTCCACGCGGGTGAAGCCGCCTTCGATACCGATCTTGCGCCAGCGGGTCACGCCCAACTTGCCGTTGACAGGATCGTACACCTGACGAGGCCGGTCATCCGGGTCAAGACGAAACGCAAGCTCAATGGTCCCGCCGTCCTCTTCCACGATCCCTTCGATCAAGGCGACGTATCGCTTGCCTACGAGCCTGTCCATGAACTGCTTGGACAGGTTGCGGTGGGCTTTTTCGTTCAGCGCCATGGCAAGCAGTCCTGAAGTATCCTGATCGATACGATGCACTGACGGCTGGTCCATACAGTCGGGATACAACGTTTTCAGACGACTGACGACGCAGTCCTGATTCTCCGGCCCACGACCGGGCACGGACAGCAATCCACTGGGTTTGTCGACAACGACGATGTGCTCGTCTTCATGAACGATGGTCAGCCCATCGGGAATATTGGTCATTTTTTACCTGCGCCGCACAGCATATACCCGAGAATGCGTCCGCATTTGTCCTTGCAGGACATGTACATGCCGCCGTGCTTCTTTGATTTTGATTTGTTTTCCCGCCCGTAGAAAAACTCCACGAGCCCCAGCGGTTTCAGGGAATGTCGCGCCGCATAGCCAAGCAGCTTGGGAGCACAACAGTCACCGGTTCCAGTGGGAATACCGCCGGTTCCGGTAACGACTTCGGGGAGCGGCTTCAACTCCCGTCTGAAGTTCGGGATACGATACAATGCGTGAATATCCTTCATGAGCGCCTGCGAAACAGCTTTGCGCTTCTCGATCAAGGAAGCACGGTCCGAAGATCCCTTGGGCAGCTTGTCGATTTCGCGCCCAAGCCGCTTTATGAACCGCTCCACCCCGAAGCTCATGCGCTTGAACGCATCGACATCCACAAGAGGCGGCACCCATCCGGGGACACGCCAGACACCGTTGTACTGTCCGGAAAAAGCCTTGAGCACGCCGGTTCTACCGTCCTTGTCACGACAGACCAGCACACCGAACATCTGACCGCGCGCATTACCGAAAAGATACTCCGTCGAAAAACGGGGGGCCGCTTCTTCATCCGGCACGAGAAAATCGATACGTTTTTTTTCGTCGAGCGTCGCAAGCAGACGCCTTGCATGCTCCGCAGCATACCCCACGGCCATGCCGTGCTCCTTTCCGCAACGCTCACACAGACCCTTGCAGGATATACGCGGTTCAAAATTCCCTTTTATTTCGACAGGCTCAAATACCTTCACAAAAAAACCTCATTGTAATTGTACAATGAGGTTTTTAACATGGCATGGTCTGAGAACCAAGAACTATCTATTTGATATTCAGGCCTTCGGAACCAAGAAATTCCACAGAAAGAATCTCATATTCAATCTTTCCGCGCGGCGCATCGACAATGGCTTCGTCACCCTCTTCCTTGCCGAGAAGGGCACGTCCCATGGGAGACATCACGGAAATGGAACCGTTCTTGTGATCGGCATCGTCAGGGCCGAGCAGGGTAAAACGGCGAGTCTCCTCGGTTTCCATGTCCTCGACCTCGACAGTGGCACCGAAGATGGCGCGTTCGCCGTCCAGGGTGTTCAGGTCGAGCACGTCGAACAACGGCATGCGGGAGTTGATGTAGGTAATGCGCGCTTCGAGCATTCCCTGACGTTCACGGGCGGCATCGTAACCGGCGTTCTCGCTCAGGTCTCCCTCTTCGCGGGCTTCCTTGATCGCCTGGATAATAGCGGGCCGCTGGGCCTTCAGATCATCAAGCTCCTGCTTGATCTTTTCAAAACCTTCTTTGGAAATGGGAATACGGTCCATGACAAATCCTCACAGTGAATCAATATAAAAAAAATATGCAGATCGCACGGCCTCATAGGGAAGGTCGCGCCCCTGCAATAGACGTCATTTTTCTGCTGACAAATTCACGGATAAATCATCCTTGCCATATGGTCAAGCCAATAATGAATACGATTTTCACCCGCTTTACAGGGAAATGATTCGCCCATTTCTTATATATAGTGCACAAAAAAATCGGCATGACAGTTGACACAACCCGCCCCTGTCATTCAAAGATAGTTTTTTAACGGGATCAGAGCGGGAGCTCGTCCCGCCATTTTTTTTGCGGCCTGTGAAAAGGCCACGGTGACGCAACCACCGCACCACGAAAGTCTGTCCTGTGATGCGGCAATTGAAACGGAGGAGAGGATGTTGAAATTTCGTACGCTGACAGCCATGGCCCTGAGCATCGCCCTGCTCTTCGCCCTCGGCTGTGCTTCCGAGCCTGCCAAGGAAGAAGCAAAGAAGGAAGCCCCGGCCAAAGCCGAGGTCAAACAGGAAGAAGCCAAGCCCTTCACCATGGGCATGATTCTGGTCGGCCCCTACAATGACAAGGGCTACAGCCAAGCTCAGTATGAAGGCGGCAAATACGTCGAGGCGCACATGCCCGGTGCCAAGTTGATCTATCTCGACAAGGTCAACCCCGCAGACCGTCCCGGCCTGACCATTCCGCAGGTCGTCGATGACCTCATCGAAAAAGGCGCGGACATGATCATCGCCGGTTCCGATGACATGAAGGACGGCATCCTTGAAGCCGCCGCCCAGCACCCTGAAAAGATGTTCATCCACGTTTCCGGCGACTCCGCATGGAGCGGCAAGGCTCCGGCCAACCTCGGCAACGTGTTCAGCCGCATGGAATACTCCAAGATGATGGCCGGATTCGTTTCCGCCATGACCACCAAGACCGGCAAAATCGGTGTGGTCGGCCCGCTCATCAACGAGGAAACCCGCCGCCTGATGGCTTCCGCCTACCTCGGCGCAAAGTACGCATGGACACAGGTTCGCGGCAAGAACGCCGACGACCTGAAGTTCAACGTCAAGTGGATCGGCTTCTGGTTCAACATCCCCGGCGTCACCGCCGACCCGACTCAGGTAGCCGGTTCCCTGTACGACGCTGGATATGACGTCCTCATCTCCGGCATCGACACCCCGGAAGTCGCCACTGTCGCCAAGCAGCGCCGCGAAGCAGGCAAGGAAACCTATGCCCTGCCTTACGACTACGAAAAAGCCTGCGACGGCATGGGCGATGTCTGCCTCGGCGTGCCCTACTTCAACTGGGGTCCGACCTTCCTGCGTCTCGCCGACCAGATCAAGGCAGGCACCTACAAGCCCGGGTTTGAATGGGATGCTCCCTACTGGGCCAATATCAATGATCACGACAAGTCCCCGGTCGGCTTCATGCCCGGTCCCGGCCTGACTCCCGAAGTCAAGGCTGAACTGGACAAGTTCATCGCAAAGCTCGGTGCAGGCGAAGTCGAACTCTTCACCGGTCCGCTCAACTATCAGGACGGCTCCGTCTTCCTGAAGGACGGCGAAAAAGCCACTGACAAGCAGATCTGGTACATGCCCCAGCTGCTCGAAGGCATGGAAGGCCTTTCCAGCCCGCAATAAGCAATCAACAACGGATGACCGGGAGGGTGCGCGCACCCTCCCGGCCTTTTTTTTCACCCGTGCAATCCGGGAAACCCATGATCGTTCTCAAAGACATACACAAACACTACGGACGGGTCCGTGCCAACGACGGCATCAGCCTGGACCTCGAACCCGGCCGCATCTATGCCCTTGTGGGCGAAAACGGCGCTGGTAAGTCGACTCTCATGCGCGTGCTGGCAGGCCACACCCGCCCCACCTCGGGCACCATCGAGATCGGCGGCGAATCCATTTCCTACCTGACACCCAAGCTTGCCCGTGAATACGGCGTAGGCATGCTCTATCAGGACCCCCTCGACTTCCCGGCCATGCCTGTATGGGAAAATTTCCAGCTTGGCGCCCCCAAACGCACCAAGCGCGAAGTCGTGGACGTCATCGGCGAGCTGTCCTACCGCCTCGACGCCTGCTTCCTGCCTGATGAGCCTGTCTCATCCCTGACCGTGGGCGAACGCCAACTTCTGGAATTGCTTCGGCTCCTCGACCTCGGGGCGACCACGCTCATTCTCGACGAACCGACCACAGGCATCACGCCGGAGCAGAAGCAGGACCTCTTCAACCTGCTCATCAAGCTCGCACGCGAGGACAACCACACCATCATCCTCGTGACGCACAAGCTGTCCGAGGCGTTTGAAATGGCGGACGCCATCTTCATCATGCGACAGGGAGCGCTGGTCTCCACCCTTGAGCCGCCCTACGATGAAAAGGAGCTGGTCCACCTCATGTTCGGCGAAGCCGCAGAGGGCGAAGTCACGGAACTGCCGAAGCTGCCGCCGTCCGGTCCCACGCCGCGCCTGTCCATGAACGACACCTATTTCGCCGGACCGAAGTACACCATGGGTCCCATGAATTTTACGGCGCAACCCGGAGAATGTATCGGTCTGGCCGGTCTCGACGGAAGCGGTCAGGAAGTTTTCCTGCGCGGCCTGTGCGGCCTCGACCGCATGCCAAATGGCTCCATGAGCCTTGACGGAACGGAATTCCGCTCCAACGACTTCAACACGCTCCATCGGGCCGGAGTCCTGTTCGTCCCGGCCGACCGTCTGGAGATGGCGCTGTTCCCGGCACTCAATCTCATGGAGCACATCAAGCTCACGTTCCCGGACCGCAAGGGCGACCTGAATGAATTCTATGAAAAGCAATGCGTGGAAGGCTTCAACCTGCGTGCCCACCCCGACACCAATGCAAGCGAACTTTCCGGCGGGAACCAGCAGCGCCTGCTGCTCTCGCTCATGCCGGACAATGCTCCTCTCATCCTCATGGAACACCCCACACGCGGCCTTGACGCAGGTTCGGCGCGACAGGTCTGGAACCATCTCAAAGGCCGTTGCGCGGACGGTGCGTCCCTCATATTCTTCTCGCCCGACCTTGACGAGGTGCTGGAACACAGCCACCGCATCGTGGTTTTCTATGACCGTGCCATTGCCGCGGTGGTGGACCGCGAGGAAGCGACCATGGAAGTGATCGGCGCACTCATGGCGGGCAAGACAATGGAACAGATCAGGGAGGAACAACGATGAAACGGGATTCCCTCCTGACGCAGATAGGCTGGCTCGGCGCTGCCGTGGGCCTCGCCCTGATTCTCACCGTACTGGTGACGCTCCCAGCGGGCGCTCCGCCGTTCGAAACGCTCTACGTCCTGTTCAAGGGCGGACTCGGCTCCATGTCCAAGATCGGACGCGTGCTTTCCGTATGGGTGCCACTCACTCTCTGCTCGGTGGGCCTGCTCGTTCCGTTCACGGCACGACTGTGGAACATCGGCGTGGAAGGTCAGGTCATCATGGGCGCGATCTTCGCCACAGCGGCCCTGCGTCCCTTTGATGAAGGCGGCATGTTGCAGATCGCACTCGCCATCGCTGCGGCCATGCTGGGCGGCGCGCTCTGGGCTCTGCTGTCCGGATTGCTGCGCGTATTCGGGCGCGTGCATGAAATCTTCTCGGGCCTCGGGCTGAACTTCGTTGCGCTGGGCGTGACGCTCTGGCTCATCTTCGGCCCGTGGAAACGTCCCGGCGTGGCATCCATGTCCGGCACCGAACCCATCGACATCTCCATGTGGCTCCCCCGGCTCGGCAACCTGTCCGTCAGCTGGGTCGGTCTGGCGCTCGCCTTTGCCGCGCTCATAGTCATATATATTCTGATGCACCGAACCGAATGGGGGCTCAAACTGCGTGCCGTGGGTGAAAACCCCAAGGCGGCGACCCTGTTCTCCCTCGGCCCGCGTCGACGCCTCTTGCAGGCATTCATGATTTGCGGCGCGCTCGCTGGCCTTGCCGGAGCCACGCAGGTGCTCGGCGTTTACCACCGCCTGCTCCCGGCCATTTCGTCCAGCTACGGCTATACCGCCCTGCTTGTCGGAATGATGGCCTCATTCCGCCTGCCGCTGGTTCCGTTCATCTGCCTGTTTTTCGCAGTGCTCAACGTCGGCTCGATTCAGCTGCCGCTCCAGATGGGACTCGACTCGTCCCTGTCCGGCGTCATTCAGGGCGTCATGGTCCTGTCCGTCTTCATCGTGCAGGGACTACGCATATGGCTCAACCAGCGGAAGGAGGCTGATTAATCATGGAAACTTTCGGTCTCACAATCGCCGCCATCCTGATAGCAGGCGCACCGCTCGTACTGGCCACCCTCGGTGAAACGCTCACCGAGAAGGCGGGCATCATCAACCTGTCGCTGGACGGCTCCATTTTGCTGTCCGCCATGGCCGCGTTCGCCGTCTCCGTCGCGTTCGACAACCCGTGGATCGGCGTGCTCGGCGGCATGGCCGTGGGCGCAGCCATCGCCGGAGTGCTCGGACTCATCGGCATTTATCTGGGACAGTCGCAGCTCGCCATCGGATTCATCCTGACCCTGCTCTGCCGAGACCTCGCCTACTTTCTCGGACATTCCTATTCCCGCCAGCCCGGACCGGACCTCGGTCTCTGGAACATTCCCGGCATCGGCGCGATCCCGCTCGTCGGTCCGATCTTTTCGTCCCAGTCTCCCGTGGTCTACATGGGGCTGGCCGCCATTGCCGGATGCTGGTGGTGGATGTACCGCACCGAAAGCGGCATGCGTCTGCGCGCTGTGGGCGAGTCTCCACGCGCGGCATTCGGGCGCGGCATCCGGGTCCGCCTCGTCAGGCTGTATTACTGCCTCGCGGGCGGGGCACTGGTCGGCATGGCCGGAGCCGCATACTCCCTCGCCGTCAAACCGGGCTGGGGCCGTCCGCAGGGCTGTGAAGGCGCAGGCTGGATCGCCCTTGCCATCGTCATTTTCGGCGGTTGGCATCCGGTACGTGCAGCACTGGGCGCATTCTTCTTTGCCGGACTTCAGGTCTCGGGCATCCATCTACAGGAAATATTCCCGTCCATTCCGGCTCCGGTCTTTCAGGTGGCACCGTTCCCCATGATGATCATCACCCTGCTGGCCGTGAACATGGGCCGCATGGGCTGGGTGCAGGACATCGTCCGCCGCTACCCCGTACTCGGAAAGTTTTCGAAGGGATGGTCCATCGAGGCACCGGCCGCACTGGGACAGGACTTCGATCCGAAGAAAGGCCTCTAAGCCAGCACTACTGAAAGAACACGTAAACAAGGGCAGGACTGACAACCGTCAGCCCTGCCCTTTTTCTTCCCCTTTTTTTGTTGCAACATCAACTTTTTTTCAGATATATTATTTCTCAAATTTTTTCAGTCGATTACGAATTCAATTACACAAAACAAACGTTTGACCTAAACGTTTGTTTTGTGTAATTGAATTTTGAAATACTCATAAAAATCCCCATCAGGGATACACGACACAGCAAGGAAACTGCATGTTGAAACCCGAAATGAAAATATCCGCGAAAAAGGAACAAAGTGCGGGAACCCGCAATGCTCTCATCATGACCGGCGCACGCCTTTTCGCCTCCAAGGGCTATCATGCCGTGAGTGTCCGGGAGCTCACCAGTGAAGCCGGGGTCAACCTCGCCACGGTCAGCTATCATTTCGGCGGAAAATCAGGTCTGTACGAGGCCATTTTCCGATACATCATCACCCGCCACGACGAAATCACGCCGTCGGCAGAGGAAGTCAGAAAGAGATGGGCCGCCAGCCCGGACACGCCGCAGGGGAAATGCGAAGTGGTCGACTGGTACGTGTCCACGCTTGTTCACGGCCTGATCGGTCCAGAATACCACATCTGGGCATGCATCCTGCTGAGTCATGAAATAACTCAGCCCACCGAACTCTTCCCCCTTCTGGAAAAAGAATTCTTCAAGCCCGCTCAGGCCGGACTGCTCGCCTTTGTGGACGGCGCGCTTCCACCGGGGACCGACCGCGAAGAGCGCGTCATCACAGCACAGATCGTTATCAACATGTGTCTCAAATTTCTCGAAAGCGAACGGTTGATCAGCAAATGGATCGGCTGGGATCAATACGGCGAATACGGAATCAACAAGATAGCCACTGTCATCAGCAAAAGAATACGGGGCATGCTCGGCCTCCCCATGGAGTAGACCAATGAAACGCGTTATATCTCTCATCATCATTGCCAGCCTGCTGTGCGTTGCGGGCTGCGGTTCCGAAGCATCACAGGTCGTCACCCCGCTCCGCCCGGTGAAAACCATCGTCATCGGCAAGCAGAAGCTCGGCAAGATGTGGGCGTTTTCCGGCACCGCGGAAGACGCACTGGAATCCGACCTCTCCTTCCGTGTCAGCGGCAAGATCATCTCCTTCCCCGGCGACCAGATCGGGCGCAGGTTCACCGAGGGCCAGATCATCGCCCGACTCGATCCCTCCGATTACGAACTGGAATTCCGGCAGGCCCGCGCCAACATGCAGCAGGTCAAGGCCAACTTCGTCCGCTCCAAGGCGGACGTGGAACGCAACCGGCAGCTCTTTGACCGCAAGGTGATTTCCCGCAGCGAAATGGATCAGGCCGAAGCCGAATTCAAATCCTATGAAGCTCAGCTCAGCGCCTCTGCAAAAAAGCTCGACATTTCACAGAAGCGGTTGAGCTATACGACCCTGCGTGCCCCGTTCGACGGCTGGATCGGCAGTGTCGCCGTCAACAAGCACCAGAACGTCCAGTCCGGTCAGGCGGTCGTCGGATTCAACGCGGGCCGCCAGATGAAGATGTACGTCTCCGTGCCGGACACGCTGATCGCGCAGGTACGCGAAGGCGATGAAGTGGCCGTTCGTTTCGATGCGCTCCCCAACCGCAAAATGACCGGCAAGGTCATGGAAATCGGTGTGGGGTCCTCCGAAGGATCAAGCTATCCGGTCAAGGTCTACCTCGACAACAAGGACAAGGCGATCCGCTCCGGCATGACCGGGCACGTCAATTTCCTCGGCCATTCCAACGGCGAACACAGCGTGATCCTGCCCATGGCGGCAGTGCTGGGCGGGGCTGACGGCAGCCGCTCGGTATGGGTCGTGGACCCCGCTACCACCGTCGTCCACAACCGCCCCGTATCCCTTGGTGACGTCACAGCCTACGGCATCGAAATCGTCAGCGGACTCAAGCCCGGTGAAATCGTGGTCACGCGCGGTGTTCACAAGCTCAAGGAAGGCCTCAAGGTTCGCCTCATGCAGAATGGTTCGGAGGGATAAACCGTGAATCTCGCCCACTGGTGCATCAAGAATAATCGGACCGCCATCGCCCTTTTTCTCATTGTGGCGCTTGGCGGCATCATGACGTTCGTCAATATCAAGAAGGACGAGGACCCGGATTTCACCATCCGGCTTGCCACCGTCATCACCCAATTCCCCGGAGCGACGCCGCAACGCGTGGAAGAACTGGTCACGGACAAACTCGAAGAGAAAATCCGCGAGATCAGCGACGTAAAAGTCGTTGAATCCCAGTCCATGACCGGCGTCTCGATCATCAAGGTGGAACTCTATGACCGCGTCAAGAACGTTGACCCGGTCTGGCAGAAACTTCGCAACAAGGTAGCGGATGCGGCCCCAACCCTCCCGTCCGAAGCGAAAACGCCTCTCATCAACGATGAGTTCGGCGATGTCTTCGGCATACTCATCGCCCTGACCGGCGACGGTTTCACCTACCGCGAACTCAAGGACGCGGCCGATGACATGCGCGACCAGTTGCTCAAGGTCGAGGGTGTCGGCAAGGTGGAACGCTGGGGCACGCAGGATGAACGCATCTTCGTTGAATTTTCCAACTCCCGCATGGCCTCCGCAGGGATCAGCCCGTTCGCGCTGGCCCAGACCATCGACCACCAGAACACCATCCAGCCCAGCGGCAGCGCCCATGTCGGGCCGGAACGCATCGTCATAGAACCCACCGGCGAATTTCGCGGCGTGGAAGACATCTACAGCCTTGCCATCCGCCCGCCCGGAGGGAAAAGCTCTGTCCGGCTGGCCGACGTGACCACCATCACGCGGGACTTTTCTGACCCGCCTTCCACCATGGCCCGGTACAACGCGACCCCGGCCCTGATTCTTGCCGTATCCATGGCCAAAGGCGGCAACATCACCGAACTCGGAGACCGCGTCACCAAACGCCTCGATGAACTCAGGGCGAACCTGTACCACGGACTGGAGGCGGAAACCCTCGTATTCCAGCCGGACTACGTTGACACCGCTATCACGGAATTCATGATTAACCTTCTGGAGTCCTTCGGCTTCGTGGTCATCGTCATTCTGGTCTTCGCGGGCTTCCGAACCGGCCTGATTGCTGGCTCTCTCGTTCCCATGGCCATGCTGGGCTGCATCGGGCTGATGCCGTATTTCGATGTAGGTCTGCAACGCATCTCCATCGCCTCACTCATCATTTCGCTCGGTATCCTCGTGGACAACGGCGTGGTCGTTTCCGAGGCTATTCTCGTTCGACTCGCCTCCGGGCAGGACCGCCTGAAAGCGGTCACAGGCGCGGTGTCCGAACTCTGGATGCCCCTGCTGGCCGCCTCGCTGACCACGATCTTCGCCTTCCTGCCGATTCCACTTGCTGAAAACGCCACGGGTGAATTCTGCTTCTCCCTGTTCGTGGTCGTGACCCTGACCCTGTTCTGCTCATGGGCGCTCTCCATGAGCATGGTCCCCATGATGTGCTTCTACGTGCTCAAGCCAAAGATCACCATCCAGACCTTCTCCAGCCGTCTGTACCGCTGGTACCGCACCTTCCTGCTGCTGTGCCTGCGCCACCGGACCGTGTTCGTGGCAAGCGTGCTCATCCTGTGCGGCGTGGCCCTGTGGGGCTTCAAGTTTGTCCCGAAGATGTTCTTCCCACCCAACGAGCGCGCCCAGTTCACCATTGATTTCTGGGAACCGTACGGCACGGATATCACCAAGACCGCCGAACGCACGGCTCGGCTTGAGCACTTCCTGCTCGCCAACAAGGACGTGGACAGCGTCGGTTCCTTTGTGGGACACGGCGGTCCCCGCTGGTACCTGCCGCTCAACCTTGAGCAGCAGAACAGCAACCTGAGCACATTCGTGGTCAACACCAAGAATGTCGAAAGCGTGAACGACGTCATGCAGGCGACCCGGACCGAGCTGGAATCCAACTTCCCTGATACCGACTTCAGCCTGAAGAAACTCATGAATGGCCCGCCCGTCGGCGCGCCGCTCCAGATCCGCATCTCAGGCCCGGACATCAAGACGCTCTATACCCTGCGCGACAAGATCGCCGCCATGGTCGAAAACACGCAGGGCATCACCCGCGTATGGGACGACTGGGGCCAGTGGACCAAGAAAATGATGGTCAAGGTCGATCAGGACAAAGCGCGTGAAGCCGGACTGACCAGTTTCGACGTGGCCGTCAGCCTCCAGACCAGCATGAGCGGCCTGCGCGCTTCCGATTACCGCGAAGGCGACACGGTCATTCCGATCATCCTGCGTAACACCGATTCGTTCCGGGGCCGCCTCGACAAGCTCGACAGCCTGAACGTGTATTCCTACACCGACGGCAAGGCCGTCCCCCTCAGCCGGGTGGCGTCCTCCTACCTCGACTGGCAACCCTCGGACATCCGGCGGCGCGATCAGGCACGCACCATGACCGTCAAGGCGGACGTGGCAGCAGGCTACTTCGCCCTGCCCATCCTCGACGGGCTGCGCCCGCAGATCGAGGAACTCATGCGAGATCACGACTGGCCGCTGGGCTATACCGTGGAATACGGCGGTGAATTCGAAAAGAGTGAAGAATCACAGGCGGCGATCAACGCCAACATGCCGCTCGCCATGGGACTGCTCGTGCTCGTGCTCATCTTCCAGTTCAACTCAGTGCGCCGCCCGCTCATCATTCTGCTGACCCTGCCGCCCATGATGATCGGCATCACGTCCGGCATGCTGGCCACCCAGTCGCCATTCGGATTCATGCCCATGCTCGGCATGATCTCACTGCTCGGAATCATCGTGAACAACGCCATCATGCTCATTGACCGCATTGAAATCCAACGCGGGAGAGGTATGAACCTGGCGGACGCCATCGTGCTGTCATCCATGGAACGGGCACGCCCGATCATCATGACCGCCTGCACCACCATCATCGGCATGGTCCCGCTCTCGTTGCAGGGCGGCGAGATGTGGCGTCCCATGGCAAACTGCATCATGTCCGGCCTCACGTTCGCCACGGTCCTGACACTGGTTCTCTGCCCGGTGCTCTATTCCATGTTCTTCCGCCAGAAGTTCACAGACTACACATGGAGCCAGGACGTGGTTAAGCAGGGCAGCGACATCCCGGCACAAACGGCATAGGCACCAAGGAGCAAGTCCATGCGTCCCCTTCCGCACACCGCCAGCGTGCTGGCCATGCTGATTCTCTGCACGGGCCTGCTCTGCGCGTGCGCTCCGAAACGCAACGGCCTGCCCGCCACCCTGCAAACACAGGCAACCATCAACGGACTGGCCCCGGATACCATCCGCTCCTTCGGCGACACCGCACCGAAGCATATGGATCAGGGCATTGGGTCATGGGCAACCGTCATCCAAAACGGCCCATACGCATCAGCCCCGTTGACCATGCTCAGTCTCTCCGGCGGCGGTGCGGACGGAGCCTTCGGTGCCGGGATCCTGTCCGGCTGGTCCGCACGGGGTAATCGTCCGACCTTCACCATGGTCACCGGCATCAGTACAGGCGCGCTGATTGCGCCGTTTGCCTTTCTCGGACCGGAATACGACATGCTGCTCAAGCTGTTCTACACCACATTCTCCACCGAGGACCTTGCCCGCCCACTCCCTGTAGGCTCCGCCATCAGCCGCAACGGGTTTTTCAGCACGAAACCGCTCAGGGAAGCACTCAAACAGTACATCTCGACAGAAGTCATCACCAAGATCGCCACGGAATACCGCAAGGGCAGGCGGCTCATCATCGGCACCACCAACCTTGACCTCATGCGCCCTGTCTACTGGGATATCGGGGCCATCGCACAACACCGGAGCGAGAAGAACGACCAGCTCATCCGGGACATCATCCTTGCCTCGGTTTCGGTTCCCGTGGCATTCCCGCCGGTCTTCATCTCTCTGGAAGCAGATGGAAAAACGTATGACGAAATGCATGTGGATGGCGGCGTCACCAATCAGGTCTTCGCCTACCCGGTCAGTCTCGATCTGAAAAAGGTGCTCGCACAGTTCAGCGAAAAACGCTCGGTCTCCCTGTATGTCATCCGCAACGGCACCCTTACGGCACACGCTGAAACCGTGGAAGCGAGCCTTGCCGACATCGCGGAAAAATCCATGACCAGCCTCATCCGCAATCAAGGGATCGGTGACCTGTACCGCATCTACTACACTGCCCAGCGGGACAGCGTTGACTTCCACCTCGCATTCATCCCCCCTTCTTTTCAGGAAAAACCGGAGGAGGACGAAATGTTCAGTACCCCGTACATGAAAGAACTCTTCCACCTCGGCTATAACACCGCACTCCACGGCGATCCGTGGCATGATGCACCGCCAGCCGACTTCTCGCGCAGATAGCCCGCCCAAAAGACGAGCCACCAGTCAGTCCTTACATACTCCGGCCTTTTTCAGAAAGGCCGGTATCTTTTTTGTTCCACTTGACACATATACCCCGTGGGGGTATTTATGAAGCAATGATAATTTTTACGATTCCATGGACTTTTTTCAAAAAAACGTGTTCATATGGGGTCATAACTCCATTTCCAAAAGTGGAGAGGGTTGCGACAGGCTCTAAAAAGGAGGGTGCTCATGTTTACGATTCACTGGCGATGGTTCTGCGCCGTACTGATCGCACTGCCGCTCATGGCGGTGCTGGCTGCCGACGCTTCCGCTGCGATTGAACCGGAAAAGGCTCCGGGTAGAAAGATGGCGATTCAGGCCACCAAGGCAAAGCCCATCGTTCATACCATCACGGCAGACCACAGCAAATTCCCGCAATTGCAGTTTGATGCGGAACAAATGAAAACCATGAAGCCGGAAGAAGTCACCAAGGCGTGTCTGAGCTGCCATAATCAGGCCGCACTCCAGTTTCACAAGACCATTCACTGGACATGGCGTGACTCCGACGAAGATGGCAAGCCCCGCAAGCTCGGAAAAGGCGGAATATCCGTCAACAACTTCTGAATCAACATCCAAAGCAACGAGGCTCGTTGCACATCATGTCATGCTGGCTACGGATGGAAAGACAAGAACTTCGATTTTTCCTCACAGGAAAAGGTAGACTGTCTGGTCTGTCACGAACGGACAGGAACCTACAAGAAATTCCCTGCCGGTGCCGGATACCCCGCACCGTATATTGCGGACCCGGACAATCCGGGCAAGCAGAAGGGAAAGCTGTTCAAGGGCAACGGCAAAACCTACTTCGCTCCTGAATGGGACAAGGTCGCCCAGTCCGTTGGACGCCCCATGCGAAAGAACTGCGGCACCTGCCACTTCTTCGGCGGTGGCGGCGATGCAGTCAAGCACGGTGACCTCGACTCATCCATGACCAAACCCGACAAGAACCTTGATGTCCACATGGGTTCCATCGAATCCGGCGGACAGAACTTCACCTGTGTGCGCTGCCACACCACACGCAACCACAACATTGCAGGCCGCATCTATGACAAGCCCGCAGCGGTGGAACGCAAGAGTCTGCTTCAGGATGACCTGGGCGACAAGATCATGTGCGAATCCTGCCACGGTGCCCAGCCGCACAGCAGCGGCGGCATGGATGCCAAGCTCAACGATCACACGGACAAGGTCGCCTGTCAGTCGTGCCATATCCCCGAGTTTGCCCGCGCACAGTCCACCAAGATGTGGTGGGACTGGTCCAAGGCCGGACAGCTCATGGACGGCAAGGCCAAGGTAAAGGGGCCGGACGGCAAGCCCATCTTCGTCAAGAAGAAGGGACAATTCGTATGGGAAAAGAACGTGGTGCCCGAATACTTCTGGTTTGACGGAACACTCAATTACGCCACCACCGAAGACCCCATCGACCCCACCGGCGAAGTCTGGCTGAACCGTCCCAACGGCTCCCGCAGCGATCCGAACTCCCGCATCATGCCGTTCAAGGTTCACCGGGGCAAGACGCCGTACGACGTGACCAACAAAACCATGCTCATCACGCATCTCTTCCCCAAGAACAAGAAGGATATGGATGCCTACTGGAAGAGCTTCGACTGGCAAAAGGCCAATGCCTCCGGCATGAAGTACGCCGGACAGCCCTACAGCGGTGAATACGGCTTTGCCGACACCACGTATGTCTTCCCCACCACGCACATGGTCGCACCGAAGGAAAACGCCCTCGACTGCGCCCAGTGTCACAGCAAGGACAGCCGCCTGAAGAACCTGACAGGCTTCTACATGCCCGCCAGAGACTCCTTCAAGGTCGTTGACGCTGCGGGCTGGTTCGGTGCCGCAGGCGCATTGATAGCAGTCCTCATCCACGGCATCATGCGCTTTTTCGCCGGTCTCAGCAGGAAGGAGGACTAGCCATGACTGAACACAAAATGCAAAAGATCTACCTCTACTCCAAGTTCGAACGCTTCTGGCACTGGTTCCAGGCCGTGATGATCATCCTGCTCCTGGCCACGGGCTTCGAAGTCCACGGCTCCCTTGAACTGTTCGGGTTCATGAAGGCAGTCGATCTGCACAACATTCTGGGCCTGACATGGCTCGGCATGTTCTTCTTCTTTGCCTTCTGGATGTTCGTCACGCACGAATACAAACAATACATCCCGACGACGAAGAAACTCTTCGAAGTGCTCAGCTACTATTCCTCCGGCATCTTCAAGGGTGAACCCCATCCGGTCAACAAGAGCAAGAATGCCAAGCATAACCCCATGCAGCGCCTGACCTATCTGTCGCTGACAGCCATCCTGCTGCCGTTCCAGATGATTACCGGCTTCCTGTACTGGGGGTACAACGAATGGACGGAATGGGGACTCTCCTTCCTCAATCTGGAGATCGTCGCCCTGCTCCACCTCATCGGCGGATTCTCCATTCTCATCTTCCTCATCATCCACGTCTACATGACCACCACGGGCCATACGGTAACGGCCCATATCGCGGCCATGTTCTCCGGGTGGGAAGAAGTACCCGAGGAAGAAGAAGTCGCAGAATGGGAGAGAAAGGTGGAACGCCACTAGGCAATCACAAAGCACCAACCATGAAAAAGGGGAGCACCATTCGGCGCTCCCCTTTTTGTTTATCGGAATTTCCCTGCTAGAACTTTTGGAACTCGTCCCCGTTATCACCGAGATCAGGACTGACTGCTGACTGAAGGGCAGGAGCAGCCCTTCGAGCCACAGTCACCCGTGCAGGAGCAGCCCCGCCGCTGTTACCTATATTAAAAAAGGCCACAGTGTTCTTGAGGTGATCTGCCTGCTCGGCAAGTTGCTCGGATGTCGAAGACATCTCCTCAGATGAAGATGCAATCTGCTGAATAACCTGATCCAACTGATGAATAGCCGTATTCACACCATCTGCACCGGCTTTCTGCTCACCGCTTGCAGCAGCGATCTCCTGAATGAGTTCGGCAGTATGCTTGATGTCCGGAACCATCTTGTCGAGCATCTGTCCGGCCTCTTCGGCTACCTGCACACTCGTGCCGGAGAGTTCACTGATTTCTGCGGCAGCAATACCCGACCGTTCAGCGAGCTTGCGCACCTCAGCGGCAACAACGGCAAACCCCTTGCCGTGTTCACCGGCACGGGCTGCCTCAATTGCCGCATTCAGCGCCAGCAGGTTGGTCTGACGGGCAATCTCTTCAACTACGGATATCTTGTCTGCAATCTCGCGCATGGCTTCGAGAGTCTGTGCCACGGACTTGCCGCCCTGCTCAGCATCCCCAGCCGATCGCAAAGCGATCCGTTCGGTTTCCTTCGCATTCTCTGTACTCTGAGCAATGTTGGCAAGCATCTGTTCCATGGATGCAGCCACTTCTTCAACATTGGAGGCCTGCTCCGTGGCCCCTTGCGAAAGAGCTTCCGCTGTGGAAGACAATTCCTGCGAACCAGTGGCAACCACTTCGACGGAACTGCGGACTTCACTGACGACATCACGCAACTTTCCCCCCATGCCGGTCAGGTCATTGGCGAGTTGTGCCACCTCGTCCTTGCCGGCGACGTCGATGGACGCCATCAGGTTGCCGGACGCCACTTCACGAACAAAACCACCACTCTTGATGATCGGTGCCGTCATGGAGTGAGCGAGCCGCCATCCGCCGAGTCCGAACAGCACGGCAATAACCAGACCGATCAGGATCGTCTGCATAATGGCAGCATTGGACGAAGCCACTATCTCCGCACGTTCGATGAGTGCAATATATTTCCAGCCGGTGGCCGGAGAAACATACACACTGGCGTACATATCCTTTCCACCTATATCGAGGTCCTCCAACAGGCCGCTCGAGGTGCTGCCCATAACAGCGTAGGCTTTGGACAGCTCGTTCAGCTTCTTGAAAACAAAGTCATCATGATGCGGATCAGCGAGCACTGTCCCATCATCCTGAACGATCATGATGTAACCGCTTTTGCCGATCTTGATGCTTGAGGCGATTTCAGTAAGCTTGCCAAGCGAAATGTCAGCAGCAGCCACACCGACTACCTGCCCTGCGTCATTCCTGACCTTGGTCACCATACCGATATTGGGAACACCTTCCGTGGTGATGTACGCACTCAGAAGAGTTGTTTCATCGGGAGAATTCATTCCTTGGGAATACCACGGGCGTTTACGCGGATCGTACCCGGAACTCATAGACTCATCTGGAGCCTGCGTGTAGCCGCCGTCTTTGAGTCCGCAGTAGACATACGCAAATTCAGGGTGGCTCTTCAGCAGCAGTCTGAAGGTATTGAAGGCGATTCGCTCCTTAGCATCCATATCCGCATGTTCAATTGAATGCTTGCCTGCCGGAAGATCCATATATTTACGCCAATAGCCCTCCCCTTCTTTCACCGACGGAAGCGAGGCGACATACTTGGTGATATCTGCCGGCCCTTTAAGCAATTGATTGACAAAGCCGTCAATTCGCTGCAACTGCTCCTGCGAAGACATCTCGAAGAGATCCGTGACTGTACCAGTCACCTGTACGGACACAGCAACAGAAATAACAGCAACAGCCAGTACGACCGGCATAACAATCGATAAGATGAATTTTGTCTGAACCTTCATTTCGCCCCCTTTTCGACATAGATAGACAAACCATCCCAACAATTCTATTTTTATTCAATTATAACTAATTCTTCTTATCAATACCCGTACCCGGCAAAAAAAAGACACCGTCAGTAATCAAACTGCCGGTGTCTTTTCTCCGAAATTCAAGACTCGACTATTCTTCCTCTAGATACTCTTCCAGCCCTTTGCAAAGCTGGTCCGCACAGGAAGTGCTTTTCTTGCCGCAGGTAAGCCCTTTCAATGTCTTGAGGACCTGCTTCACAGGCATGCCTTCGACAAGCGCCGAAATGGCCTTGAGATTGCCGTCACAACCGCCGGTAAAGCTGACGCGGGTCAGACGATTGTCCTCCACTGCGAAACGAATGAGTTTGGCACAGACCCCTTTGGGAACAAACAGTTCGGTATCCTCGTCTGCGGGGATGGTCAGTGGGGCCAGAGGTTCAATTTGAAATACGCTGTTATCCATGTCTGCCTTGCCTGAAGTATGAGTTAGTAATCCTTGCGTCGGGCAAAACTGCCACCCATGACGCTGAATGTATTTTCCACCACGAAAATAGCTTCGGGATCGATATCGAAAACGATCTGCTCAAGAGAGCGGAGACGGAGATTGTCGGTGACGGAAAAGACCATGTCCAGATCATCACCGGTATACCCGCCCTTTCCGGGAAAAATCGTGGCATGCATCTTTCGCACGGAAGTGATTTCCCGCACCAGATCTGCGCCCTTCTTTGTAATGATACGCACGGCCTTGCGCTGGTTGAACAGCGAAAGGACGTACTCCGTCAGCACGGAACTGATGAACAGCATCACCAGTGAAGCGATAATCTTGTCCGGGGTATACCGGCTGAGGGCGAACACCATGACCAGGGCGTTGACCGCAAAATAAAACACGCCGAAACGCACGCCATATTTGCGGTTGAGAATGACCGCGACCACGTCGAGTCCGCCACCGCCGCCATAGGAACGGAGAATGATCCCCCCTCCTGCGCCCATGAGCGCACCTGCCACAATAGCCGCATACATCTCGTTACGAATGCCCATGTCGAGATGAACATAGGAAGTCATCAACGTGACCATGCTCATCGTGAACAGATTCAGGAAAAAGAAACGGCGGCTCACGCCTTTCCATGCAACCAGGAACAGCGGTATATTGAGCAACAGATACCACTTGGACAGCGACATTTCGGGTTCAAGCGTATGCACCACGACGGACAGCCCGTAAAGGGCTCCCGGTACAAAGTCATGATGCGCCGCGACACCGTTGTAGCCGATGATGAAAACAAAAGCGCCAATCACCAGCAACAGCAGATTCCACATGAGTGAATCAGAGAGTGACCTTAGACGGTTCTCCATAATTATCGGCCTCCTGCCTCCTCGATTTCGGGGAGCCACCATATAGCGCAAAAAGGATGCCCGCAACAATAATCAGGCCGCTGAGAACCTGATTCTGATTCACGGGTTCATCGATCACGAACCAGGCGATAAGCGCACTGACCGGAGGCAGGGTATAATAAAAAAGCATGGCCTTGGGTGCACCGATAACCTGTACGGCGGCGTTCCAGAAAAGGTAACAGAGAATGGACGCGAAAACAGCGAGATAGAACAGCGACCACATCAGGGTCGGCGTGAATTCAGGCAGGACGATGTGACCGCCGGTTTCCCACAGATACAGCGGGATAATGTAAAAAGTGCCAAAAAGACAAAGCGACATGACCAGTGCAGTCTGGCTGATCTTTCCGGCAATCTTGCTCACGGTAGTGTTGTAAATCGCGGACATCATGGCTGTGCTCAGAATAAGCAGGTCCCCTTGGGCGAAACGCATTTCAAGAAGACGGCTCAAGTTGCCGTCAGTCACGAGCATCACAATGCCAAAGGTACTGAGTGCAATCCCCATATACATGCGCTGGCTGACCTTCTCCTTGAAGATAAACTGGGCGATAAGCGTTGTCAGCAGTGGAGAAAGCGTGGAGATCAAAGACATGTTCAGCGCTTCGGAAGTCCGGCCGGCCATAAAAACCACGGTGTCGTAGAGAGAAATGCCGGTCAACGCGATGAGCGTCATGACCTTCCAATGCCGGAAGATTACACGGCGCTCCCGCCAGAATGCACGAAAACCGAACGGCAGGAAAACAAGTGTCGCGCACACCCACCTGAGCAGGTTGAGAGTGGCAGGGTCAATGGAATCGGCAAGACCGCGTGCGGCTACGAAATTGCCGCTCCAGTTGAGAATGCCGAGGACGATGAAAACATAGCCAGCCGTTTTTGTCTGCTTGAAGGAATTCCAGTTCATTTCTCTAATCCTTGAAATATATGGTCTGCTTGGCAGGAGCGGCCAAGCAGACCAAACCCTCGCGAGGAAAATAATTTCAAAATTTCCAAGAGAAGGACGTCGGTTATTTATTCGATGTTTGCCGGCATGCCCTTGGGAAAGGAGGAGAACACGGATGATGGGAGTTTTTTCGGAGATCTATCGTCTTTCGCTCACGAAAGAGGCAATGGAGGCTGATAGATTTATGGCAATGGTTTCCTAAAAAAACTTCCGCGCATACCTGTGTTGGGAGGAGGCTGCAACAGGCACTCCGCCCTTCCCAAGAGCCTTTATTCGAATCTGCGGGCAATGCAGGATTTCGATATCCGGACAGCACAATCAGCGCCCCTAAAGCACAGGGCGTGCCAACCGAGTAACCACTTGATTTACAAGGATTAATTTAACAGAAACCCAAGAAAACAAAAAAGCAGGGCGACAATCATGTCGCCCTGCTTTTACTACTACTCTTTAAGTTGCTTATTTTAAATACTTTTTAACCAAAGACGACACCCCTGTCGTCGCACGACATTGCTGTCGCAAAAAAGAACTTGTGCTCCTTAAATTCCGTGCTTCTTGAGTTTCCTCTGCATGGTTCGCATATTCAGGCCCAAGTCTTTGGCAGTAATTCCCTTTTTCCAATGATTGCGTTCCAGCGCCTTGAGCATCATATGCCGCTCGACAATATCCATGGCTTCACTCAGGCTGGCGCACTCTGTCGCCGCTTCGATCGCCTCATCAAGGTCATGCGTCGAATCCGCAGATTGAATACCGAAATCACTGAACACCATCTCCCCGAAGGTAAGATACCGCTCAAGCACATTCTGCAATTCCCGCACGTTACCCGGCCACGGATGCCGGTCAAAGGCTGCCCTGATTTTACCGGGGATCGTCGGAATTGATGCCCCCGGACCGAGAAAGCGACCCATGAATTCCGTACACAGAAGAGAAAAATCCTCGCCTCTCTCGCGCAGAGGAGGAATGCGAATGGGAAGTACGTGCAGCCGGAAGAAAAAGTCGGACCGCATCTTGCCTTCCTTGACCATTTCATTCAGGTCGCGGTTGGTAGCGGCAATAAGTCTGAAATTTGATGAGCGAGGCGTATTGCCGCCCACAGGAGTGTACAACTTGCTCTCAAGCGCACGCAGCAGCTTGACCTGTAGCGAATGATCGATCTCACCGACTTCGTCAAGAAACAGGGTACCGCCGTCCGCTGCGGCAAGATACCCCTCACGATCTCGTACCGCGCCGGAAAAGGCCCCCTTCTTGTGCCCGAAGAATTCGCTCTCCATCAGGTTGGCAGGAATGGCACCGCAGTTCACCGGGACGTACGGCCCGTGAGAACCAGCCTGTTCATGAATGGTCTGAGCAACAAGATCCTTACCGGTGCCGGTCTCGCCGAGGATGATGACGTTGGCATCGCTCTTGGACGCCTTGATGATGAGTTTGAAAACCTCACGCATCCCCTGACTCTTTCCGATGATGCTGCCGAATCGATAACGATCCCCCAGTGATCCCTGAAGCTTCTGATTCTCCTGAACCAGCTCATATTCGCGAAGCTTCTGGGCACTGATATCAATCATGATGCCTTCAAGGTGTGTCGGCCTGTCGAACTCATCATAAACACACTCACCCTGATCCCAGACCCACTTGCGGCTGTCGTCATCAAGGCAGACCCGATAATGAAGCTTGTAAGGGCGACGTCCTACAATGGCAGCCTGCTGTTCCCGGTGCATGAATGCGAGATCATCAGGATGCGCCAGTGTCTCCATGACATTGGTGTGCTGGTCAGTGAAAAATTCCGGCGCAACCCCAAAGAGGTCAACACTGCCACGGCTGACAAATTCCAAAGTGGGACGCAAATTATCGTCAAGTGAGCAACGATACGCCACACCGGGCAGGTTGTTGAGCAGGCGAGTCAACTGACGCTGCCCATTCTGATACAGCTGCTGCGTTCCTTCGAACGATCCAAGCTGCGCCTTCAAGATCTGACAATGACGAACCAATTCTTCATAGGTCGGCTTGCTCATCCCTACCCCCTGTTTGCAAAAAATAACCGCGCCACCGCGACAGTGATGTCGTGATCGACGCGACGTTTATGTCTTCACGACAAATAACGCAAGATTTTTTTCATATTCACCAATTGGCACCCATGCGGAAAGGCAGGCAGAAGCGATATCCGCTTCTGCCTGCCTTGTTCTTACTGGGCTTTCTGCACCTTGCTCTGACCGTATTCCGAAATACGGTAGACAGACACAAGCTGCCCTGAATCGTCAAGATACGAGCCGTCTTCATGAATTATTCCGACAGCCTTGAGTGATTTCAGATGTTCAGCCACCACTTGATCCGAACAATACTTTTCATTTGGATAGTGGCTTTTCACCAGCTCAAAGACTTCGCCTGCGCCGTAGGCCTGCCCATCGGCATAGGTCTCGGCGACCATGGTCTTCAAAGGTTTTGTGCTCATACTCTCCTCCCTAGTCCACGTTCCGCAGACTGGTCATTTCCTTGGGATTTCCGACCACCAGAACCATGCCGATGGTAATGCCGAGGGCACCCAAAAGCAGGTTGGCAGTAATATTCACCTCGGTAAAAATGGCGCTGAACAGGATTCCCCACAGGGAATACGTAATATTGATGGCCATGGCGCGGCTGACTCCGGTCATGTTCATTGCCCGGTACCAGCAAACGTAGGAAGCGGTTCCCACGAATGCCGCGGCAGGGAACACCCAGCCCACGTCGGAAAACAGGCCGGGACCAAGCAGCGCGTACCCACCGGCGAGCGGCAGAACAACGAACAGGTACACCGTGGACGATGTCAGCTGACGCACATTCAGTGCAACGGCGGGATCGAGCAGGTCCATCCCGGATGTTGCGAGTACACCCTCGACACCCCAGCCGAACATGGCGACCACGGCAAAGGCGATGCCCATGTAAAATTCGGTACCAAGCGAACCTTCAGGCGGTGCATAGCCAATGACCACACCACCGACAACGCACAGGGCAAGCCCGCACCATGCACGCAGGCAGATTTTCTCCTTGAGAAATATCGAAGCAAGAACAGATGCCACTGCCGGATACAGAGAGGTAATTGGCATGACATACGCCGGACCGGCAAACTTCACGCCCAGCATGTAGGACGACATGGCAATGGGGCCACCGAAAAGGGCTCCGAGAACAACCAGACGGGCGGACTTGCTGCGCAGGGTACGCCCAAGCTCCTTGAGCCGTCCGGTAAGGCCGTTGAAAACGAGCAGCCACAAGGCAGCGCATGTATCATGCAATGCACCGACCGTCAGTGGAGCGAGGAGCCAATACTTCTCGTCCATGAATACGGCGGCGGCAAATGCAAAACTAAGCAGAACACCGTTCATTCCCCAGGTCATGCCTGAAAGCACGGCGAAGACGAGTCCTTTTTTCGCAAAGGACACGTCCTGATGCAGTTTGAGGTCGTCGACGGTTGTAGCGGTTGCTGAAGTCATTTCGTGTCAGGTCTCCATTTTTTTCTTGAAGAGGCACGGGGCCGGCCATGGTAGGATGACCGGCCCCGCTGATATATTCCGGGAAAAGCCTCAGCGCTCTCCCCGGCAGGGGATGGCTTAAGCGCAGTCGTGCTTGTCCCAGGGCTCGCGGCTGTCACGCTGCAAGGCGACTTCCATGCGACCGATGGCTTCCTTGAGCTTAGCGATTTCCTTGAGCTTCATGTTGGGATCCTTGAGTGCCTGGTACAGGACAGCACCCATGCAGTCGGCGGGAACGGCCAGATCAGCGATGTAGCAGATGGTTGCGACGACGTCGGCTGCGACAACTTCGCGCTCGATGGTGCCGGCCTTCTTGTTGATGCCGAGGCCACCCACGAACAGGCCGCCTTCGGTTGCCAGCACGATCAGGGTGCGACGGTCAGCAGCGTCAGCGATCTGAGCCATTGCGGTTTCCAGAGCGTCACCGTCAACGTTGCCCAGCTCGACGACAGCGAAAGCGCCGTCTTCCTCGAAGACCTTGGCAACGCCGTCGGCAGCCACGGTTGCAGCGCCTTCGATCTTGGCAGCTTCAGCTTCCATGTCGGCAGCATTGAAACCGGCAAAGGTGCAGGTCTTCTTCATGAATTTCTTCATTGCGGAACCACCGGCGTTTACATCAGCTTCACCACAAACGATCAGAACTACTTTCTTGTCAGCCATTGTTTTTCTCCTTGTAATAGGGGCTCCACGGCCCCGGGTTAATCTTCTTGTTATTTATCCAGCGAGTCTGTTTAGACAGCTTTCATTTCAATGTTGTAATCGACTTCCATGCCCTCTTCGAGGGAGTAGGTCAGCAGGGAACCGTTGAGCATGTTGTCCTTGACGACTTCAAAGACTTCACGGTCCTTCTCGTCCAGACCGACTTCGATGTTGATCTCGAGTTCGACGTAACGGGTACGGTTGACTTCGTCCTTGTCCTTGGAAGCGGTTGCGGAACCGGTCAGGGACTTCACTTCAACGTCGTTGCGCTTGAAGGCGTTGACCATGGTGTTGCAGTAGCAGGACAGGGCAGCCACGCAGAGAATGCGGGAACCCATGGATTCCTGATTGCGCTCCTCCGGAGTAATGGAGGAGAAATCCATGATGATTTCGGGGACAGCCTTTGCACCGACCTCGAAACGGTCGTGGTTCTCATCCATGCGCTCAAATTTGACAGTTGCCATATTTCTTCCCTCGTATATTGGTTTTGTTGCTAAAAATAGTTAACAGTTTCGACATCTTCACACAGATCAGCCACATCAGCGGCGTCAACAATCTCCACGCCGTCGATGAGGTTGTCCTCGGACAGGCCGCGCTTCTCGAGTTCTTCGCGAATGACGAACACTTCGCCGTCTTCCTCGATGAAATCATTGAGCATGGAGGTCTGGTATCCGGGATTGCCGGTCAGGCACCAGACTCCTTCTTCGGTGTAGACGATCTTGGCTTCAAAGCCATTTTGGTGGCAGGCCCAAGCGGTACGGATACCGAGGGCGGACAGTTCCACGCCAAGCGGCTTGGACACGACAAAACAGACTGAATTAATCATCGTGCTCCCCCTTTAGTGACCGATGGACAGAAGAACGTCCGCAGTCATGAGATATTTGGTAAAGGTTCCGCCGACGTCGCCCCACTTGACGCCTTCGACGTATTCCCTGGACTCGATACCGCGAGCATGCTCGTTGGTATGGCAGGTGGAAACATCAGCACCGGCGGCGCAGATTTTCCCGATACGTTCAAAGTTCTTGGTGGGTTCGATGTGATCGAGAAGGCGCGGTGCGATGTGCAGGTCGTCACCTTCGATGGGAATTTCCTTTTTGGAAAGATTCACGGCGTTTCCGTACAGATAGATCTGGACTTTGTGACCCTTGTCGATCGCGGCCTCGGAGAGACGGGTTGCGAATTCTGCATCCTCGTTCTCGGCAGAGCCGGACAGGAGCATGATGGTGAGTGTCTTTGACATACTTCTCTCTCCTTAAAGCGAAACGACTTTTTCATCGCTGCCGAGCAGCAGGTCCACGACTTCGCCGTAGTCCACAGTCTCGCAGTTGTCGCTGAGTTCGATGTTGCGGGCATCCACGGCATCTTTCAGCGCGTAGACGTCTTCCACATCCAGGTCTTCAAGTTTTTCTTCCCAGTAAGCGGTACCGAACGTTACGGCATCGCCGACCAGGAGCAGGGCCTTGTCCTCGTCGCCGCCGATAAGAGCGATTCGATCAAGAATTCCCTCTTCCGGCTTGTTCACGAAAAAGAGCATATATGCGTCTCCATTCGTTTCTCCCTGCGCTGCCCTGTCGCCGCGGGCCTGCATGGGATGGGTTGATGTCAGGCGACTTCACTCGTGGTCCGGGGCCGCCAAACGGGCCGAAGTTCCGATGACGAAGCCCCGAATCGGCAGGGCGGCTGGAGGAAGGTCCAGCCACCCCGCCTTTCGGAGTGAGTGTTGGTTTATTTGTCGTGATCTTCGAAGATCTGGTAGCAGATCGCACCTTCGGTATCTGCCGGCAGCGGGTTGCCCGTTGCGTGGCAGAAGGTGGGCACGACGTCGGCCAGCCAGCGCGGACGATCGTAAACGTAGCCCTGCTTGACGCCGGGACCACGCCACATCATGACGTTCTTCAGGGAACCGCATCCGGATTCACCGGTGGGGAAGCCGTAGCCGTGTTCAGCCATGTACTCGGGCTTGAGCACGTACACGACGTCACCAGCCTGAGCACCACCCATACCGAAGACCTTGGCGTCTTCTTTCGGGAGTGCGCACATAACAGGACGTTCGCCGGTGTCGGGGTGCTTGTAGTCGAGCAGAGCGTCGATGATCTCGCCGCGAACCTTCTCGTAATCCTCGTCCTCGACGATGCCGCCGGGGTACTTGGACTTCAGGTTGACGTAGACGAACATGTAGCGCTGGGGGACAGCCTTGGACTTCTCGGGAATCAGCTCGTAGTTGAAGCCTTCGGATTCGTCGAAGAAGTTGCCTTCGCCTTCGCGGGCTTCGTAGGCGGTCAGACCGGCCTGCTTCAGTGCGTCAGCGGTGTTGAGGATCGGGCCGATCGGAGTTGCGCCGTGGTCGGAAATCAGGCAGGTCAGTGCGTCCTCGGGCAGGAGGTCCATCATGATACCGAGGAACTTGTCCTCGATCTGGTAGATGCGGCGCTCCAGATCGTAACCAAGCTCACGCACTTCCGGATCGTCGCTGTCCATCTTGTCGAGGAAGCCATGGTAGAACCAGTCGATCAGGTGAGTGTGCATGTAGATGAGGTCCCAATCCGGGTTGTCCTTCATCAGAGTGGTGATGATCTCGGTGTTCCACTGGGAGTGGAAGTCTGCCATCTCGATCAGGGTGTCGTTGTCGATAATGCCGTTGGCGTGACCGACAAAACCCATGTCGTTGGCCAGAATGGCCTTGGTGAAATCAACGTTCTTGAGGGCGTCGGCCGGAGCGCAGTAGCCCTGAGTGCCGTTGATGCCGGAGATGTAGAGCTTGAAATCTTCTGCATCGTCGGAGAGTTCCATCAGCTTGCAGCGGAAGTAACCCTTTTCGATGCGACCATCGGATTCGATGGGGAAATCGGCTTCGATGACGTCGGACCATTCACGGACCTTGATGGTGAAGAAAGCCTTGGAGTAATCCTTTTCCGGGCACAGAGCGAATACGTCGTATCCGTCTTCGCCTTCCCAGGTCAGGCCGTACCAGGTCTGCGGCTTGAGGGGATCCATGGCGTGGCCGAATTCCATGGGAATGACCATTTCCAGCGGCTCGTTGTCTTCAATTTCCTCGGTCAGGCCTTCCCAGCCGTCAGCTTCTTCGAAGCGGGCCTGAACGCCGATGGGGTAGTAATCGGTTGCAACACAGGACTCGGCGCAGAGCCATTCCTTGTGTTCGTAACCTTCGATCTGCCAGCGGTGCTCGGCAGCGGAGAGGCCTTCACCCTGAACCATGATGCCGTTCTTCAGCTTGGAAGGCCAGGAGGTCGGGTAGTTGGTGACGATGCACTTCTTGCCTTCCTTGTCCCACCTGTCCCAGATGGTCTCAGCGGTCAGCATGTCGGAACCAAAGGCCTGCACGCACTTGGAAAAGTGCAGGGATTCGCCCTCATTGTAGTAGTAGTAGTCCTCAACACCATGGGTGCGCGGGAAAGCGCCGGTGCAGATAGTAGCCCAGGAAGGCGGGGTGACGGTGGGCATATTGTAGCCCTCAGTCATGTAGGAACCCTGAGCCTTGAACTTTGCGAAGTTTGGCAGTGCACCCTCTTCAATCAGCGCTTCAAGACGCTTGGGGATGGCGCAGTCAAATCCGAGCAACGCAACTCTTTTCGTTTCGTTAGCCATGATTTTCTCCTTAGATTTCAACAACTTATTATTTACATTACGCGCAAGGAAAGACCCCGGAGGCACAAGCCTTTTTTTCCGGATGGCCGGGGTCTTCCCGATGTGTCAAAACGCGATGCTGTCTATTTACCGTTGGGTTTGCAGTACTTGACCAGGGCGTCATCTTCCTTGGTCATCTTGAACCACGCCGCTACGGCGAATGCGATGGGGATCAGCATGAGTGCGCCGGAGAAGTTCGCGAAGATGCGAACGGGTCCGAGACCACCCATGGTGATCGCTGCCAGGGCCAGACCGGCCTGAATGATTGCCCAGTAGAAACGATGGCCGCGAGTCGGCTCGTGACCGGGAACCAGCTTCGTGGTGGCTGCACAGGAAATGACGTACGCGCAGGAGTCAACCGAGGTTGCCAGGAAGATGGTGGAGAACACGCAGTAACCGATGAGTACGATGTAGCCCATGGGCAGGCTGTTCAGGGTTGCCACAAGAGCGGCAGGGCCACCGCTTGCCTTGAGGATGCCGACTGCGTCGACGAGGCCGTTGAGCTGGGCGTACATGGTGCAGCCGCCGAAGACAGCGTGGATCATGTAGGAACCGGCGATACCACCGGCGAGGCCCATGCCGACGACGTTACGAACAGAACGACCGCGAGAGATGCGGGCGATGAACAGGCCCATGAACGGACCGTAAGAGGCCATCCACAGAGCATAGAAGATCGTCCAATCCTGCGGGAAAGTGCCGTCGGTGTAAGGATCAGTCCAGAAGACCATATCCCAGAAGTTACCCAGCATGTGACCGAAGGAACTCGTGAAGTTGTCCATGATAAAGACAGTGGGACCAGCCACGAAACAGAAGAACACCATGGCAAGTGCGATACACACGTTGGTATCGGACAGGATCTTGATGCCCTTCTTCAGGCCGAGGGAAACCGAAACTGTGAAGATCACGGCGGAAACGCCGAGAACGATCAGTTCGAGAGTGAAGCTCGGTTCGATGCCGAGAACGGCACCCAGAGCGTGGTTGACGATGGGCACGGACACGCCCATGACGGCTGCGTTCGAAAACATGAGACCGATAATGAAGAAGATCTCGATGCCCTTGCCGATGCCGCCGTTGACTTTTTCGCCGAGAACCGGTTCAGCGGTTGTGCTGATACGCAGAACAGGTTTCTTGCGCTTGTAGTACATGTAACAGATGGGCAGTGCGGTAACCACGTACCACGGCCAAGTCACCGGACCCCAGTGCAACAGGACATAAGACATGGCCCACTCGAACGACTGACGGCTCAGCGGCTCAGCGAACTGGGGCGGGTATGCCAGGTTGAACAGGGGTTCGACGATGGACCAGAACATGACTGCACCGGCCACACCGGAACAGAACATCATGGCGATCCATGAATAGTTGTTGAACTCGGGCTTCTCGTCTTCTTCGCCGAATTTGATCTCGCCATATCGAGAAAACAGGAAGAAGGCGCAAAGGAACATCATACCTACAGTCACCCACAGATACAGGGTTCCTGTCGTCTGAGCAAAAGCTGTATAGACAGTCTTGAGAACTTTTTCACTTGCCTCGGTGAAAAGGATTGAACACGCAATAATGGCGATCAGCACCAATGTTGCGGGAATAAGGATTTTTTTATCAGGACGAAGGTCTGCACCTTCACTGTTACCACTTGTAGCCATACTTCCTCCCAAGGTGAGTACGCTTGCAGTTCTCCGATGCGGTAAAACCGCGCCGATAGTTAATGCATTTTGTTGATTGTACTTACTCGGACGCCACCGGCCAATTCGGTGACCTTCCCCCATGCATGAAAATCATGCGTTGTGCGCTGCAGTCGCGGACACCCCTGAGCAAGATGCAGGCCAAACTGTTTGAAACAGCGAAAACCCCCCGCCCTGCTTGTGAAAAGCAGAACAATAGCCAAACAGGGCTCATTCTCCCAAAACAGCGACATAACTGTCGCACCCGACCGCAAAACGGCAAAAGACACCGTGGGCCGAGGCTTCTTGCGGCAGCGACACTATTGTCGCAAACACGAAACGACTGTCTTCTTTTTTCTGCTCGCCACCGCTGACCTTGAAACGAAAAATATCATGAAACCACTTATCCTCCAGAAAAGCCCACACAAAGCCATCAAACGCCCTTGGGAATAAAACATATGTTTATAGTAATAGGAGAGACATCAAGGGCGGCGTTCTTTTGAGAGATATCTCACATGGAGTCAAGGTATTTCCCGGCTCAAGTCTACATATAAAAAACAGGTTCGGCCAACCTCCAAAGCCTTCTCCGCCCCATTCCAAGTGAAGACATTCACAGTCCCTCGCATAACCACCTGTCATCGCGCACAAAACAATCAAGACATGCCTTTTCACAACCCGACTCCCAATAAAATCTCCCCCTCAAAAAGCATTCTCTCTTGCCCTCCCCCGCGGCTTGCGCTAACAATATTCGCGTCACGATGCCCTTCAGGTGGCCGCAAGGCCGTAACAGGGAATCCGGTGAAAAACCGGAGCGGTCCCGCCGCTGTTATCCCTATGAACAATCTGTTCCTGCACACCACTGCCAAGCGCGGGAAGGTGGAACAGACAGGGAAAGCCAGAAGACCTGCCTGAAGCACTTCTGACCGAAAATGGATCGCGGAATCCCGGTTCGGTCACGAGCGAATACACCCCATACCGGTTGTCCGGCCGGGGACGGTTCCGCCGTCACGGTCACCATGACAACAGCGCAGCAGTCCTGACGTCCAATCCGAATATTGGCGTCTTGAGGCGTCCGCACCGTACTGCCTGCAAAGAGAGCTACATGCCCATTCAGATTCAGAAACGCGACGGATGCATCGAAACATGGTCCACCAAACGCATTGGCGACGCCATTTTCAAGGCCCTCAACGGCAGCGGCATCAAGGACCCGCTCCTTGCCGCCCGCCTCGCCAAAAAAGTAGAGAAAAAGCTGGAGGGAACCGACGTTCCCGAACAGGAGCAGGTGCAGGACATGGTCCAGCAGGTGCTCATGGAAGCCCGACTCTACAAGGTGGCCGAACGCTACATCATCTATCGCGAAAAACGCCGCGAACTGCGTACCCAGAACGAGGCGTTCCTCGACATCGCCGGTGTCACCGAAAGCTATCTCGACAACATCGACTGGCGCGTCAACGAGAACTCCAACATGGTTCACTCCTTTCAGGGGCTGATCCTGCACATGGCCGGTTCGGTTCAGGCCCGCTACGTTCTTGAAAAATACCCGGAAGAAGTGCGTATGGCCCATACACACGGTTACTTCCATATCCACGACCTCTCCTTCGGCCTTGCCGGTTACTGCTCGGGCTGGTCCCTGCGCGACCTGCTGCTCGAAGGATTCAACCTGCGCGACCGCTGCTCGTCCTCCCCGGCCAAGCACTTTGACGCGGCCTGCGGCCAGATCGTCAACTTCCTCGGCACACTCCAGAACGAGTGGGCCGGTGCACAGGCGTTCAACAACGTGGACACCTATCTCGCACCGTTCATCCGTCACGACGGCCTCGACTACGAGATCGTGAAGCAGCAGATCCAGAAGCTGCTCCACAACCTCAACGCCACGTCCCGCTGGGGCGGCCAGAGCCCGTTCACCAACTTCACCTTCGACTTCGTGCCCCCGTCCCACATCGCCAACGAACCGATCATCATCGGCGGAGCGCTCCAGGACTCCACATACGGCGAGTACGCCGAGGAAATGGCCATGATCAACCGCGCCTTCCTCGAAGTCATGCTTGAAGGCGACGCGGACGGCCGCATCTTCTCCTTCCCCATCCCCACGTACAACGTGACTGAAGATTTCCCCTGGGAATCCGAGGAAGGAAAACTGCTGCTCAAGATGACCGCGAAGTACGGTGCGCCCTACTTCCAGAACTTCATCAACTCGGACCTCAACCCCGAAGACGTGCGGTCCATGTGCTGCCGTCTCCAGATGGACCTGCGCGAAATCCGCAAGAAGACCGGCGGCCTGTTCGGCGCTGGCGACCTGACCGGCTCCATCGGTGTTGTCACCCTGAACCTGCCCAAGCTCGCCTATCTCGCGCACAATGAGGAAGACTTCCTTGAACTGGTCACCGAGTACGCCCGTCTGGCCAGCGAATCCCTTGAGTTCAAGCGGAAGATCGTCGAGAAGAACCTCGAAGCGGGCATGTTCCCGTTCTCCCGCCGCTACCTCAAGAACGGCTTCAAGGGCCACTTCTCCACCATCGGCCTGATCGGCGGCCACGAGGCCTGCATGAACCTGCTGGACAAGGGCGTGGACACGCCTTCCGGCTCCCGTCTCATGCAGCGCGTGCTCAACCAGTTGCGCCGTCTGGTGGTCGAATTCCAGGAGGAGACCGGCAACCTGTACAACCTCGAAGCCACGCCCGGTGAAGGCACCTGCTACCGTCTGGCGAAGATCGACAAGGAGCTTTACTCCGACATCTACACTTCCGGCGACGAGACTCCGTACTACACCAACTCCACCCTGCTGCCCGTAGGCGTCAGCTCGGACGTGTTCTTTGCCCTTGAGCACCAGAACGAACTCCAGACGCTGTACAACGGCGGCACGGTGTTCCATACTTTCCTCGGAGAGGCCGCACCCAACGAGGAGAGCGTGAAGAACTTCCTGCTCAAGGCCATGAGCAAAACCAAGATTCCGTATATCTCGGTCACCCCGACCTTCTCGGTCTGCGAGGATCACGGCTATGTCTACGGCGAGCACTTCAACTGCCCGGACTGCGGCAAGGAAACCGAAGTCTACACCCGCGTAGTCGGCTACTACCGCCCGGTGGGCCGCTGGAACAAGGGTAAGCAGGAAGAATACAAGGACCGCGTGGAGTATTCTGAACAGACATTCTGCGTAAACGCCTAAACAACAGGTGCCGACTGATGATTCTTGATGCCAACCAGCTTGCCGCACTCCGGCAGCGCAACGACGAGGAAGTCCGCAGGGGCAACAATGGAACGCACGGCTATCCGGCCCAGACGATCCAGAGCCTGCTGCATACCGTCGAGGCGCTGAAAAAGGAAAAGCGAAAGTGGAAGAAACTGGCTCAGGCCAGAGGCAAGGCGCTCGAAAAAATCAGCGACATCACCGCCGGGACCAACGGACATCATGAGTCCGACTGATCCCCGGCACTGACATGAAAAACAAAGGCCCGTCTCCTGCAAACAGGAGACGGGCCTTTTCCTTGCAATTTCCCAAGATAACCCAACTTACAAGAACGTCTCCGGCTCTTTCGGATCGGCATGGTTTTCATGCAGGAAGACGTTGATTTCATGAACACGGGGAACATCCCAGTATCTGCCGCCGGAAGGACAGGCCCTGATACAGGCGCTACACCAGATGCAAGCGCTCGGCTCCGTTTCCACGGCCGTCTCGGTCACGGTTATGGCCTGTGAAGGACACATGCGGGCACATTCGCCGCAATGGGTACACTCTTCCGCTCTGGTCTTCGGAGAAACCGTCGAGACCGGCGCTCCGTCGCGATAGGGGAAATTACCGGGCACCTGAAGTTCGCCCATCTGCCCCAGTGATTCGACAGCCTGCATCTTCTCGATAACACCCGCGCCGAAATGTCGGGCCTTTTCCACATGGCTTTCAGTGGGATATCCCGGCACCACGGGCAGCTCGGGGGTGGAAAAGGAATGCTCTCCGATGAAAGCACCTGCGGCAACGGGCACAAATCCCAGTTCCTCGGCCAGATTTCGAAGCTCCAGCAAGGCATCGTCATAGGCCCGGTTCCCGTAGACAACCACGAGAACAGCCGGACGCCCCTTGCCCTGCACATGTTTGCGAAGACGTTTCACGGCCAGATCCGGCACACGGCCGGAATACACTGGCACACCTATGACGGCCAGATCACCAGCGTCTTCAATGGCCTCATTCTTCGAAGGAAAAGTCAAATCCACTCGGGAAACACTCTTGAGGCCCAAGCCTTCGGCAACGGCATCGACAATTTTCAACGTCGTTTTTGTGGGAGAAAAATACACTACCTGTTCAGTCGCAAATTCCATACTCATAATCCTGTCTGTTTTGTTGGACATTTCCACCATGTCAGGGCGCACTTTGGCGCATCCTTTCCTATGAGTCAAAAGGGATTTTTCAAAAGAGGGGAAAGAAAAAGGCAGGAAGGCAAAAAACAAAAATCCAGTCGCTAACGCTCCCTCCATGCCCTCCCGGCGGGGTCCTTTCTTTTTCCAAAGCAGAAAAGAAAGAACGAAAGAAACTGCTTTTGTTCTCAACTTCACCGCCTTGTATCTTCGAAGCCAAGAATCTGATCAAACCGGGCCGCTCCCGAATCCAGTCGCCGGGGACGGCTCCGGATTCGAAGAGCCGCGGCTTCCGTTTTGTCAGCTTCTAGGCTCCGAAGCTAAGGACTAGTGCCAGTCTTCGTGTGGAAGGGACATGAAAGGCAAGCAGGGAAACAAAAGACGGATTTTCGTTGCCGCACTTGCCTTTCGCTCCCTTAACAACCGAAGTACCCCGACTAGCCAATTAAACCTCACAAGCCTTAGAAGCTGACTGAGAGGGGGAAGGCGGCTTTGGCGGCGGAACACGTATGAATCGACATAATCCCGTACCCAACGGAATGGCAGGGGCTACGCTTTTCATGGTGTGGAGCCGCCCCGATCAGATCAGATTCTTGGCGGTGAGGACTTGGCGGGTAAATCAAGTAAAAGCCGGGTTTCTTTGGTCCTTTCTTGAGCCGGCTCAGTCAAGAAAGGACCGCCGTCCGCGCAGGACATGGAAGGAGCGCAAGCGACTGGCTTTCTGCCTTTCGCCTTTCTGTCTTTCCTAGACAATAAACTTTTCCACCCATTCTCACCCACCACAATTGACATCCCCACAAAACGATGGTGCATTCATACAGTTCAACATCGACACCCACCACAAGGAGACCATCCATGAAATCCATATCCCGTCTGCTGACTGGACTGCTCCTCTTCTGCCTTACAGTGACAGGTTTTCCGATTGCCACCCATGCCGGGACATCGGTATTTGTCAGCATCCTGCCGCAGAAATATTTCGTGGAAAAAATCGGCGGCGATCTCGTGAACGTTTCCGTCATGGTCATGCCCGGTGCCAGCCCGGCCACATACGAACCGTCACCGAAACAGATGGCACAGCTTTCCACGGCCAGCGCATACTTCTCCATAGGCGTCCCCTTCGAGAATACATGGCTGCATCGCATCGCTGGTGCCAACAAGTCCATGCCCGTCATCCACACCGACAAGGGCATCACCAAACGTCCCATGCAGACAGGACACGGGCATGAAAATGAAACGGGAAATCACGACCACGGTCACGGCATTCTTGATCCGCACGTCTGGCTCGCTCCCGATCTGGTGCAGATAATCGCCCGCAACATCTACGCCGCGCTGGTCGGCCTCGACCCTGCCAACAAGTCCGTCTACACCAAGAACTACGCAAAATTCATGGCCGAAATAGCGCGACTCGATTCGGATATCCTGCAACAGATCGACTCGCTGCCCAAAGACAAACGCTCATTCATGGTCTTTCATCCGTCATGGGGCTACTTCGCCCATCAGTACGGCCTGCAACAAATCCCCATTGAGTCCGAAGGCAAATCACCCAGCCCGCGAGACCTCGCCGAAATCATCAGGATTGGACGAGAACTCAAGGTTCCCGCCGTATTCGTGCAGCCGCAGTTCTCCGAAAAAAGCGCAAAGGTCATCGCTCATGAAATCGGCGCAAACGTCGTGCCGCTCAATCCGCTCGCCGAAGACTGGGAAAACAACCTGCGAACCGCTGCCAAGGCATTTCGCAAGGCGCTTCAATAACGAGGGATGCGCCTGACGGCGCGATTGTCGGGTGATTTCGCCTCCGGCGGCTCAAGGCCGAAGGCCTTAAGAATCCCAGGTCGCCTTCGGCGAAGTAGGGTTACAAAGAAATTCAATTAAACACGCTTCGCGAAGCGCACAAAAAAGCTTAGGAGATTCTTAAGAACCCTTGATTCGCCACGTCCTGTGGCTCACCGCTTTGCGGCGGCGGCAGGAACCGACGTCCAAATCAGCTGTCCTGCGGATTTGTCACGAAGGGTTCTTAAGCCGCCGGAGGCAATGCCTTCGACAATCGCGCCGTCAGGCGCATCCCATTCCGCTTTAATACGCGAACGGGGCTTCCGAACGGATGTCGAAGATAAACGGGACACCGGTCATGGATTGGATAGTCACATCTGCCGCGTCGAGTACGTAACGGTCACTTCGAAGCGATGAGAGCGCGCCGGTAACGGCAATGGGCTTATCCGGGACCTTGGCAGTGGGTGTCAACGTCCCGGCAACCCGCGCCCATTGACCGATTTCGTATGATTGGGGCTCATCCACTTTCACAACCACTGTGATGCCTGTGGCGTCGGCAAAGCAACAGGTGATGAGCAGGCGTCCGATAGCTATGCACCCGACCGCATCCAGCTCAGACGTTCGGAGTATGGTTCCCTGAATCGCGTAGTTGCCGCCAGCCTTCACCCATCCGCCGGTTTCGCCTGCAATGAGTTCCGCAAGATTCATTTTCGTGTATTCCACGCCATCGATTTCAATGGTCGGCGTCAATGCAAGGCTACCCGGCTCAGGGTAGGAACGTGTCAATGTTCCCTGCGAATGCCCGTCATCTTCGGCACCGAGAAAGATGCTCGGCATGACCGCCGCAGCCCATGCAAGGCCGAGAAAAATGGTGAGCATGAGCATTTCGCTGAATCCGCGTTTCCGGTCCGCATGAAACAACGCCCCGATTCCGATCAGAATGATGATCGCCCCGGCTGTGGTAGTGAGCCACGCATATTTCGGATTGATGAACTGCCAATAGGACGATGAAGACGCCAGCCAGACCATGAACGTTCCCATGGTGACAAGCAGGAAGGTTTCGACGAAGCGAAGCAGTGTGTTCATCCTACCAGCCTCCCAAGGCCATGACGAACGACATGACATACACTGACACGGTCGGCACCACGATCAGGGCCACGGCGACACGGCGGTTGAACACGCTCAGGAACATGGGGATAAGCTTGAGATCGACCATGGGACCGATGGCCATGAACGCGACCTTGGCGGTCAACGGGAACGAGGCGAATGAAGCGGCCACAAATGCATCCGCCTCGGAACAGACGGACAGGAGCACGGCTAGCAGCATCAGGCCGCCCACGGCGAGGAATGCGCTGCCCGAGAACAGTTCAAGAATCTCTATCGGCAAAAAGGTCTTGAACCCCGCCGCCACAACCGCACCGAAAATCAAAAACCGCGCCATGGAAACGAATTCAGCCGCCGTGTGATACAGCACGGCCTTGAACCGATTGCTTTCGGTTACATGGCATCCGCAGGCACAACCGGGACCGTGCTCATGAATATGAACCGCTTCGGCCTCGCTGAATTTCTCCAGATTCACGGGACGCTGGCGAAGAACCGCCTGCGGCCCGACATTTCCGAGCACCATCCCGAGGGCCATGGCAGGGACAAGCACAAGCACCACCCGAAGCGCCACCACGGTCCAGTCCCCCTGAAACGCGAACAGCGTGGAACCGAGCACCACGGGGTTCACCACGGGAGCGGCCATCATGTACGGAATGGCGGCCCTCGGCGGGACATTCTTGAGCAGCAGCCGCCGCGCCACCGGCACGATGCCGCATTCGCAGGTCGGCAACAGCATCCCGGCAAACAACCCGACCGCCACCTGCCCGCCTCCACTGCGCGGAATAAACCGCAGCAGGGTTTCTTCCGGCACCAATACTTCTATGACAGCACCAATCAGGGACCCCAGCAGCAGGAATGGTGCGGCTTCCAGCACGATGGCCGTTGCCGCCGTGGCAAAAATGGCAAAATCTTCCATATCTCCCGCTTCGTTACGTTCAGAATAAAAACCGATATGACTGAACATACATACATGGAGAACGAAAAAGAGAAAAGAACGTCATGAAATCACTCTTTCACCATCAGAAACACACGGTTGCACTGTAATGCAAATATCTGCTATCAATCTGGAATATGGAAAAAATAGAAACAATATATACGTTCCTTCAATCGAACAAATGGGTGCTCGTCGACGATCCGGAAGAACAGATATCCTTCCTCGCGTCCGGCGAGTACAATGAAAACTACCACATCAGAATCGCGGAACTCTACGGGCAGGCCGAATATGTCTTTCGCATCAATCACGGCAGCCAGCTCGGGCTGAAGAATCAAATCGAGTACGAATTCGCCGTGCTGAGGGAACTTTCCCGGTCTGGCGTTACACCACGTCCTTATTACTGTGACCCCGAACCGGGAATCGAAGAACTTGGCAACGGCGTCCTGCTCATGGAGTACCTGCCGGGGCGTCCGCTTGAGTACGAAAAGGACTGGCGCACTGCGGCGTCGATTTTCGCGACAACCCACGCACAGCCGGTCAGACAGCAATTGATCGAACAAAGAAATCCGGTGCTTGATATCGCACGCGAAAGCCAAGGGTTGATTCACCGCTATCCCGAGCATCCATTCACCAGAGAGAAAGGTATTCTTCTCGCCTATCATGAAAAGGTCATGCACCTAGTCGCCGAAGCAGAGGCGTTGTTTGCAAACGACCCGCCGGTTCTGGTCAACACGGAAGTCAACTCGCATAACTTCATCATCGACGACGAAACCGGACGCGGCTGGCTCGTGGACTGGGAAAAGGCCGTTGTCTCGACGCGGTATCAGGACCTCGCCCACTTTCTCGTTCCGACCACAACACTCTGGAAAACCGATTTCAGATTCAGCGAAAAGGAGCAGCGCCAGTTTGTGGCAACGTATCTGGAGGCGGCTTCGCTGGACACGGACATCGACACGGCCATGCGCTGCGTCGACATCATGCAGCAGACCATTCTCCTGCGGGCGATGGCGTGGTGTTACATGGCATACCATGAATATACCGAAAGCGGCCGTGCCTTGAAAAACGCCGAGACTTTCACCACCATTCAGAAATATCTGGACGAAATGGAATGTTTTTTCGAGCCAAAGACATAAACAGGTCATTTGACGGCAGACTGGTTCTGCACGATGTCAGCTTTTCCGTGGGACAGGGTGACATCGTTTCGTTCATTGGACCGTCCGGCGTCGGCAAGACCACCCTGCTCAAAATAATCGCCGGACTGGACGAACCGGACTCCGGGAACCTGCACTTCAAGCAGCAGCCGAGCCGGGAAAATCCCGTCATCCTCGTATTTCAGGACTACCTGCTCTTCCCGAACCTCACTGTCTTTGAAAACGCGGCATTCGGCCTGCGGGCGCGCAAGGTCGCCGACAATGAAATTGAACGGCGCGTCATGGAACTGCTCGACCATTTCAAACTGGCAGACAGGCGGTCTCACTACCCGACGGAACTCTCCGCAGGCCAGCAACAGCGGGTCGCCATTGCCCGGGCCATGGTAGTCAACCCGGCCATGCTCCTGCTGGACGAACCGTTTGCCAACCTCGACCGCAATCTCAAACTGAGCACGGCGGAATTCATCCGTGATACGCAAAAGGAATTCGGCGTGACGACCATTGCCGTGACGCACGATCAGGAAGAGGCGTTCCTAATGTCCGATGCCGTGGGTGTCATGCTCGACGGGCACCTTGCCCAGTTCGCACCGGCTGACGAAATATATGCATCACCGGCCAGTCTCGACGTGGCGGAATTCCTCGGACCGATCAACGTCCTGCCGCCAAAGCTGGCAAAGCTTCTGGGCCTTAACCATGCAAAAAACGGCAACCACCTTGCCCGCCCGGAAAATCTGTGTATCGAACCCCACCCAAACGGCTTCGCAACCGTCAAACATGTCATGTTCGTGGGACATTACACAAAATATGTTGTACAGATGGACAAAACTGTCCTGATCATATTTGACGCCGACAACAGTTTCAAACGAGGCGACAAGGTCAATCTGAGTCTGAAAAACCTCTAGGGGAACAGTATGAGACGCACCCTTGCCATTTTCATTCTGACATTCATCCTGATCGGATGCTCCGAGAAACCAAACAGGACCGACGGCAAAACCCTGCTTTCCAATAACTGGTCGAGTATTGAAAATGCGGCGGAAGGCAACACGGTCCGATTCTACATGTACGGCGGCTTTGCTCACGTCAATCACTGGATCGACACCTATGTGGCTGACGAAGTCAAAAAACGATACGGCATCACGCTGGTCCGGGTCCCCATGGATGCGGGAGTATTCGTAAACAAGCTGCTCACCGAAAAAAACGCCGGCAAACAGATCGGCTCCATTGACCTGCTCTGGGTCAACGGTGAAAATTTCAAGGCACTCAAGGAAGGGGACGCCCTGTTCGGCCCGTATGCCGAAAAGCTGCCCAACTTCGTGAAGTATGTGGACAAGGGACTCGCTTCCATTGACTTCGGCTTTCCCGTGGAAGGCTATGAAACACCCTACGGGCGGGCACAATTCGTCTTTGAATACGACTCGGCGCGCACCGCAAGCCCACCCACGACCTTTGCGGAACTTGAGGACTGGGTAAAAGCCAATCCCGGCCTGTTTACCTATCCGCAACCACCGGACTTCACAGGGTCCGCTTTCATCCGGCAGGCCTTCTATGCGACCAGCGGCGGACCGGGACAGTTCATCTCGAGATGGCGGCCCAAACTGTACGCCGAGCAGGTTCCGGCCCTGTGGGAATATCTGAACGCGCTCAAGCCCTATCTCTGGCAGGAAGGAAAGGCCTACCCAAAGAGTTCCGCCGAACTCGACACCCTTTTCGCACGCGGAGAGGTGGCTATCAACATGTCCTACCACCCGCTCCATGCCCAATCCAAGATACTGGACGGCTCCTACCCCAAATCCGTCCGCACCTTCGTCATGACCAAGAACTCCATCTTCAACCTGCATTTCACAGCCATCCCGGAGAATGCTCCCAACAAGGCAGGTGCCATGACGGTCGCGAATTTCCTGCTTTCGCCGGACGCACAGCTTTCCAAACTCGATCCGAAAAACTGGGGAGACTTCCCGGCCATCGAAGTCAGCATGTTACCCCAACAGGAACAGGCCGAATTCAGGGCGGTCAATCTGGGTGAAGCAACCATGACACTTGAAAAACTCTCCTCGCAGGCAGTGCCGGAAATCCCGGCGCAGTATCTGGAAGCACTGGAAAAGGACTGGGAAGAACATGTCCTCAGGCACTAGGCCGAGCCGGACGTTCCTGAAGCTATCGCCCCTGCTCATACCGTTTGTCGCGCTGTTCATGGGCGGCCTGTTCATGGCCGTGGCCCAGTCCTTTGGCTTTTTCCTGCCCATCCCCCACGAGGGCGGACTTTTCGACGCTTACCGGGAACTGTTCCGTCCCCATATTCTGGCTTCGGCAGGCCATTCCCTGTGGGTTGCCGCCGTCTCATCGACTCTAGCCGTATCCATCGGCTCAATCATGGCCTACCAGATATGGCAGTTGCCCGAACGGTCAGGGCGCATGGCCATCATGTACAAGATTCCACTCATTCTGCCGCACATCGCAGTGGCATTCATCATACTCGTTTTCCTGAGCCAGTCAGGAGTATTCGCCTCCATCGGCCATCAGCTCGGGCTGGTGAAGACCGTCCGGGACTTTCCGCCCCTGCTCCATGGTACGGGCGGAGCGGGCATGATTCTGGCCTATGTGTTCAAGGAAGTCCCCTTCGTCATCATCCTCGCCCTTGCCGTACTCCGGCGCATGGACCCACGGCTCGTGGAAACCGCCCGCATGCTGGGCGCGAGACCCATGACCGTCTTTCTACGCGTGGTCGTTCCCCACATGCGTCCGGCGCTTCACACCGCGTTCATCATCCTGTTTCTCTACGGCTTCGGGGCCTTTGACATCCCCTTCCTGCTCGGCGAAAGCTCGCCCGCCATGCTCAGTATCGAAACATACAATCTCTATTTCCGGCGCGATCTGGTCAACCGCCCCACGGCCATGGCCATCCTCGTCTGCATGTTCCTGTTTTCAGCCGTATTCATCATCCTCTACACCCGCATCGCCGCCCGAATCAGCGGGAAGGACCGCAAGCTGTGAAAACGCGCATTGTCCTTTTCACCATCGCGGTATTCTCACTCCTGCCGCTCAGTGTTCTCGCGCTGTATACCGTGGCTCCGGGCTGGCGATTCCCCGATGTGATTCCAACCGAATTCGACCTGCGGGCAGTACGCTATCTGCTCTCACAGGCAAGCCCAGTCTCCCGGCACATGCTTTCCTCGCTCGGCTACTCCCTGCTCACCGTTGCGCTGACCTTCATCATCTGCATCGCCCCGGCGCACCACTTCGCCCGATACGACTTCAAGGGAAAGGCCCTGCTCGAAGGCCTGTTCCTCGCCCCGGCGCTGGTTCCATCCATGACCTTTTCCATGGGCATCCACTGGCTGTTCATCAAGGCGGAACTCGTGGATACGTTTCCCGGAGTGGTGCTGGTACTGACGATTTTCAGCTATCCCTACATGCTCCGCGCCCTGACCGCCGGATATCAGGCCTTCGGCAGGGAATACGAACTCTGCGCGCGCAATCTCGGCGCGACTCCGGTGCAACGGTTCCTGCATGTGGAACTCCCCCTGCTCATGCCGTCGGCCATTGCAGGCGGTTCCGTGGTCTTTCTGGTCGCGTTCTCCGAATACTTCCTCGTCTTCCTCATCGGCGGAGGGGCCGTGAATTCCTTCACGGGCTACCTGTTCCCCTACCTCGTCTCGTCGGACCGCAGCACAGGGGCGCTCATGACCCTCGTATTTCTGACCGTTCCCATCCTTTTGTTCATACTCATCGAAATCTGCATTTCCAGAACATACCGCAGGCGCGGCATATACTGACACGACCATGAAAAAAGGGGCCGCGACACACTGCCGCAGCCCCTGAATTTCACGCTTTTCCTGTCACTACTTTTTCAGTGCGATACTCCACTGGCGGAATATCTGCGGATATTCAAGCACACTGGAATCCCCGTAAAACGGCAGGCTGTACACCGCGCCGTTCTTGATGGCCGGGATGTTCGCCAGAGCGGGATTCTTTTTCATCGCCTTGTGCAGGGCAAGCTGCACGGCAAAACCGTTGCCCGTGGCAACGATCACGTCGGGATTGGCCTTCTCGATTCCACCGAGCCGACCGGCGGAAACATGCCCCTTGCTGATCTTCATGGTCTCGGTAATCATCTCGCCCGCGACGTTGGTACACCCGAGCGGACCGAGAATATACTGATCGGTATAACCGCCCGGAGCCTCGATACGCAGGAAGGTCTTGCCAGACGACGTGGAATAGTTGCCGTTGATGACGAGCACACGCTTGCCGAGGCCGCCCTTTGCCAGAGACGCTTCCACCTTCTTCATGTCAGCCTTGTACTTGCCGATGACCTTGTCGGCCTTGTCCTGCCGACCCAGCAGGGCTGCGGTTTCCCGGACGGCTGCCGGGATACCCTTGGAAAAGTCCACGTACTCGATTGTGACGCCCGGAACGTCCTTGACCAGATCAGCCACGCTCACCGGATTGACATTTTTCTTGTACAGGCAGAATTTCATGCTCTTTTCCAGAATCAGACGCTTGATGCCACGTTCCTTCATGAAATCGGCAATAGTCTCCGGATGTTTTTTCGTCACATAGTTGGGGCAGCCCAGCACCTGCGTCGCCAGCCGCAAGGCAGGTGCCTTGTCAGGCCACATGGACAGACGCACGGACATGCCCTCGGGGACGACGCCCAGTTGCAGCGACACGTCAACCAGCCTGTCACCGACCATCACGGCCTTGATCTGGTCGGGTTTCTTTGCGGGCGTGGCATATGCCCCTGTCAGGCAGAAAAACGCGGAAAGGCAGCAAAGGCACAGCGCCGTGAACAGAATTCGTATTTTTCTCATTTGTATTCTCCGAAGGTGTTAGAAGCTGTAACCGAGACGGCCTATGACCTGAAAACTCTCACCCAGCGCATACTTACCGTTGCGCTCGGGATTGGCATGGTCACCGTTCAGGTTGCGGTAAATGACAATGGGGGCACCGACAGAGAAGTGGCACTTGTCGGTAATTTTCCAGTGCACGCCGGGGGTCAGGTAAATGGTATGGCCACCGGTGTTGACGGTCATGGAATGATCATACTTGTGACGGGCCTGATCCACACCGTTCAACTCGATTTCAAGATCAAACAGCTTGTTCAGGGCATAGCCGTAACCAAAGTTGTACTTGAACTGGTTTCCTTTGCGCGAACCGTGCGATCCCTCGCCGGGGAGCGTGTACATGAAATGCGCGTCCAGCCGGGAACGCCCGAGGAACTTGGTCGCGCCCAGTTCGAACTTGGGGTCCCAGGAGCCGGTACCGAGCTGCGCGCCGGGACCGAGATACTTGTGAGTGTTGGAAAACGGAGGCCCGTTCTCACGGTCCGCATCACCGGTCGGCATTTTCAATCCCGCGCCGAACGCAAGGTTGATCCAGTCCCCCTTGCGCTGGCTCATGAGCGCGTACCGGCCCATGACCACGATATCGCCAAGTCCGGTAACACTGTCCGTGTCAACATGTACCGGCGGATTTCCCGCCTTGCGCTTGAACTCCTTATCCCAGAAAGGAACCATGATCCGGGCGTCGAAATTTTCGAACAGACCGGCCTTGGCCGTGAGCTGCACCTGCTGATTCACGCGATCATACTTGCCGCCGTAATTACCGGTCATCCGCTCGCTGCCGTCGTACAGTTCATCCTTGTGAACGTACTTGTACTTGACGCACGCAGTGACCTTGCCCTTGGGAAGCACGGTACCGCCCGACATGTTAATCGGACCGAGGCACTTCAACGGTTTGGTGTCCGGCCTGTCCTTCAACTTCTGCTCCGAATCCGCACCGCCGCCCATAACCGGACCGGCATGGGCATACCTCGCGCCACCGGCCAGCAGCATGACGGCCATGCACACCATTACTGTCACTAATCGTTTCAAAACTATCTCCTCATTGCTTTTCTCCGCCACCCCCTTCCCAAACGGTGGAACGGTTATGAATATGAAATTCATTTTCAACAGAATGCTCCACTAATAATAAATATATCTCACTGTCAACACTCTCTTTTCTGAAAATCTTTATAGCCTTACACTTAGCTCAAATCTTTTTGAGACACGTTTTCAATCACAATAAAACGACTCAATGTCACTTCTGAGGAGCACTTCAAGCACAAACCGAGATATGCATTCGAATTCAAATAGTTACAGATACAAACCCACCATTAGGATACGTAATGTCAAAAATATCCAGTCAACAGCCCTCTCCAAGCAGACGGGCGATTGACAACAACTGCCAATCGCCCGTTCAAATATTTTTTTGATAAAAATCGTTTTTTTCCTGACAGCACCCACAAACGGGGCGGCCGCTGCGACAAAGGGAGTGGCGGGCCCTCTCGCCAGAGGGGGGAGAGAAGAGGTCCGAAGGCCCGCCGGTCTCCTGTTTCCAGCAGTATCAATGCCCCGGATGCGGCTGTTTCCGCTCATTGGGAACAAGTACGACGAGCGTCGCCGTCTGCTTGAGCTGAAAATACTCCTGCTTCTTGTCTTCAGGTGCGTCGGTCTTGATGAAATACCGAATGAACCAGCGGCCCGAATGATTGAACGGGACCTTGATCGTGTCCCCTTCTGCGGAGACTCTCGGCAAGGCCATATCCTCGGCTTCAGTGGAATAGCCGCCGTAGGTGGCGTCCCACTGGCCTGTACCCTTGTACGGTTTGCCATCATGATAAACCTGCAAGGTCAGCACATCACCGACACGAAGCGCCGTGGGGTCCTGCATGGGAACCAGTTCCAGAGGCATGCCCACGCGGGCCTGATATTTTCCGTCCGGTTCGCCGCAACGCACGTACGATTTTGCATACTGCTTGCTGTACAGGCTCTTGAGGATTTTCGAGGCCTTGTCCACGATGGCGCTCATGGGCTTGATCGTGCTGCGGTCACGCCCTTTCCTGTCCACCCATTTGGTATAAAATCCCGGATTGGTTTCCGCTGCCAGAACATATGCACCAGGCGCGTCATACTCGACCATGTAGGATTGCAGACACGTCTCGTCACGCAAGGTGATGTCAGTCCCCTTGCCAGACGGATCATACACTTTCACCAAAGCAAGTTTTTTCCTCCGCACACCGTCATCCACCGGGAAATGATGCCCATAACAGAAAAAAAGCGGCGTCTTCTTGCCCTCGGAAACCCGGTGACGGCCAGACTGGATAAACATGGAATGCGCGGAGGCGACATCCGCCCAGAGAATCAGCGTTGCAGCGGCAAAAGCCAGAAACATCGACGGAAATACGATCGTTTTTTTAAGAAAAGTCATACTGCTTGTTTGGGGTAAAATTATTCTGGGGATGGAATCTATTTTCCACGAAACACTTTCATTACACCTTTGGTCTATTCACATCAGGTGCGGCAGGCCGCCGATCGGCCTGCCGCACGACTCGAGAGGTTCACCTTTTTAAAGAGGCGACTCGGACTACTTCATGTCTTCGGCCTTGATCCAGAGAACGGCATCCTGACCAAGTTCCTTGCCCTTGTATTCGGTATCCGGGCCGACACCGAGAGCGGCGAAGCCCCACCATCCGGCCTTGGGAATACCGAAGGTGATGTAACCATTGGCATCGGAGAAAATGGTCTGGGTGACGAAAGCGTCATGCGGGTATTCAACGGAAGACTTCTCGGGCATGGAGTTGGTCTTCAGGTTTGGCATGTGGCTCATGTATTCGACCTCGACCTCGGCACCGGCGACCGGCTTGCCGTTGGACAGGACCTGTCCCTTGAACACGTTGCCGGTCCACATGCCGTAAGGCTTGATAAGCGGTACGATTTCGCAGGGAAGACCAACGGGTTCGGCCCAGTTGCCCGGGATGCCGCCGACATTCAGGATCAGCTTGGTGATCTGTTGCATGTACAGGCCTTCTTCCTTTTCAAAGTAGTAACCGGGCTTCATGACGAAAACATAATCGCCCATGGAACGAACGACCTTTTTCGGAATCAGGGCAGAAAAGGCGGCCGCTTCTGAGTGGGGATTTTTCCAGGTGATCTCTTTCAGATACCCTTTCAGGTCGGTTTTCTTGACTTTGGAATCGCCGCGCTGGCTCAGGACGTAAAACTCTTCGACTCCACCCATGTCCATCATGTGCCCCGCCTCGGCCGGATGGGAAAAGAGAATGCGCATATCAAGATCAGTTCCCTTGTCCAGAGCAATCTCCGGAGTGTACATGACCATGAAGTGTGCAAAGGCGGAACTGACGACCGTCATGACGCAGATAGCAGCCAAAATGGGTATGAAACGCTTTCTCATCAAAAATCTCCTCAATTTTGAAAATGACTTTTATTATCAAACTATGAACTGTAAAAAACACAGAACAGGCCGACCCTGTCCTGTGTCAGGACATCCGCTTTCTATTCGACGATATCAGCACCGTTGATTTCAACAGTGTGGCCCTCGCCGGCATCAAAGACGACACCGTAGGAACCGGCAGGCTTGTCAAAGGTAAACTCGCTGTCTTCGTTCATCTTGCCGTCGATCAGGTTTTTTCCGTCGGCATTTTTGACGTACATCTTCACGCCAGCCGCGGAAGAACCGTCGGAGAATCCGCCTTCGCAGGTAACCGTGTTGTCACCGTTATCAAAGCAGCTCATGAGCGGGCTGTGGGCAAAAGCCTGTCCGGCAAAGGCCATCAGGGCGGCAAGGGTCAGTACAATCATCATCTTTTTCATTTTCTACTCCTCCTTGAGAGCAATTCATTATTAACACGTCTCAGTAGTCGCTTTGACACTGGATTTAACTTCCTTTTCCTCAGGCGTCGGGATCAGGGCCATGCCGATGGTAGCTGCCACGCACAATGCGTAGAATGCCCACATGGCCTGGAAACCGGTCAAACCGAGCAGGGTTCCTCCGGTGAAGACCAAACTGGAGACAAACAGACCGAGAAGCGTCTGATAGCCGATGGAAAACAGCATCCACTTCGTTGAATTGGCCTGATGCCGGACCATGATGGAGGCAGGTACGCACGGCGGATACAATGCCATGAAGAGCATGAGCGCCAAGGCGTGCAGCGGAGTAAACCCGCTCTCCCCGGCCTTCATGCTGTCCTGCACGGACTGTCCGGAATCGTCGATGCCGTAGATGGAACCAAGGGTGGCAGCGGAATTTTCCTTGGCAGCAAAGGCGGACAGGAGCGCGATATTGATGCGCCAGTTGAAGCCAGCCCATTGCGTAACTGGCTCAAGCGCACGCCCCATGGAGCCGAGGAAACTGCTTTCGAACCGTTCCGCACGCATCTCGCGCCGCAGTTTCTTGCGAACCTTGATGACCTTCTTGAGCGCCTTGTTCAGCTTCTTCCCGTCTTTGCCGACACGCTTGACCACAGCGTAATACACGGAATTTTTCGCCTCGAACTCGGCATTGACCTCGGCAGACTTCTCCTTGTCCGTTATTCCCCGTTTGGCCTGCTTCAACGCTTCACCAAACAGGATGACGTCAGTGACATTGGTTTCGGTGATAAGCCCCTTGTACTGGGTCTTGTTCACCTGCGTGACAAACTTGGTCACAGCCTTGTCGCGGACACCGTCAAAATAGGCCTGACGTTCCTCGGACAGCCCCGGAAAGTTGATGAGCACGAACACCACCACGGCCACGGCAGCGACTACGGTGACGATCTTCTTCATGAACAGCCAGATGCGTTCGGTTGCTCGTCGCAGCACCCCGGAAATGGTGGGGACATGATACGGCGGCATTTCCATGATAAACGGCGCACTCGCACGTTTTCGAAGGACCGTCATGGAAAGCAGCTTGGCCACAGGCAGCGCCATGAACAGGGTCACGGTCGCAATGAAGAACATGGCCAGCCCGCCGACATCTGCGAAATAGGCCCCGATCAGAATGAGATACAGCGGCACCTTGGCAAGGCAGTTCATCATCGGAACGATGAGAATGGTTGCCAGCCGCGCCCGCTCATCCGGGATGGCCTTGGTGGCCATGACGCCGGGAATGGCGCACCCCCCCACGTACACGCCGCCGAGAATCATGGGCAGCGTGGACTGCCCGTGCAGCCCGAAACGACGGAACAGGCGGTCAAGGATGAACGCCATGCGCGGCATGTATCCGCTGTCCTCAAGAACGGCTATGAGCGCGAACAGCAAAAAGAAAATCGGCAGGTAATTCAGAATGGCCGTTATCGACTTGACCACCCACACGCTCAATGAACGCAAAAGCGGATCCGTCAGGAAACCGGCCTGCGGCAGTATGTCGGCAACAAAGTTTTCCAAGCCGCCCCAAATGGGCCAGACTTCGATGGCAAGCCAGCCGCCGAACACGATGGAGACCTCATACAGTATGAACAGGATGGCTATCAGAATGATCGGGCCGAGGTACCGGTTGCAGACATACCGGTCAGCGAGATCGGAAACGCTGCGGTGCCGCTCCTCCGGCAAGGCCACTGTTTCACGGGCCATTCTGGCGCAGAGGCCATGACGGACAAAGGCGATATGCCGCTCAACGGCATTGCCGTTCTGTTCCTTGAAATGCTCCCGGCAGGTTTCCGTATGCGTGAGCACCCGTTCAAAATCAGGATGCGTCCGCCTCAGCAACTCAACGGCCTCGGCGTCCCCTTCAAGCAGTTTGATGGCAAACCACCGAACCGGATACTGGACGCTGAGAACCGGGTCCTCGGCCAGCATACTCTCAAGCTCCGAAATGGTCTCCTCAAGCGGACCGTAATCCACTCTGAACGCTTTCTCCGGCCGCTTCACAGCCAGCCTGCTGACAGCCTCACGCAGAGCATCATCGCCGAGCCCCTTCTTGGCCGTCGTAGGAACCACCGGAGTACCAAGCAGATTTTCCAGCTTTTGGACATCAAGCACCTGTCCCCTGCGCTCGGCCACATCCATCATGTTCAGATTGAGAATGGTCGGCACCTCCATCTCAAGCAGTTGCAGCGTGAGATAGAGATTGCGCTTAAGATTGGACGCATCGGCCACATCAATCACTACTCCGGGGTTGTCCCCCAGCAGAAAATCACGGGCCACTCGTTCTTCAAGGGAATAGGAAGTCAGGCTGTACGTACCCGGCAAATCGACCAGTTCAACACGGGATTCGCCCAAATCAAAAAACCCCGTTTTCTTCTCAACGGTCACACCGGGATAGTTGGCCACATGCTGGCGGGCACCGGTGAGCATGTTGAAAACGGTTGATTTACCGCAATTGGGTTGTCCGGCAAGGGCAACAAGAAGATTTTTTGTCCCCATTACCCATCCACCTCGATATGTTTCGCCTCGTTATGCCGAATGGAAACATGGTAGCCGTCAAGATGAAGCTCAACAGGATCAACCAGCGGCGCGTTGCGTACGATTTCAATCTCCGCGCCCGGATAAAACCCGAGATCCATCAGCCGCTGGCCAAGAGAGCCATCCACGGTAATATCGGACATCACGCACCGGGTTCCCGGCTTCAATTCATCAAGAGTCATATGTTCACCTTATATATGTAGAAATATCAGCAGATAGAATCATCATCAGGCCACAAGCACCTTTTCCGCGATACCGCGTTCAACCATGACTCGCCCCTCTCCAACCGACACGATCATGGGACCGTTGCCGTTGTTCAGAACATCCACTTCGACACCGGGAATAATCCCCATGGACTCCAGACGATTCCGCGCCCTGAACCCGGCAGCCACGGCCACGACAAAGGCCGTCTTTCCCGGAATCACGGACTTCAGAGTTTTGTGCGTTTGCATGTGGTTCCCCCCGTAATGCATTTTTGCGTTGCAATTGATAATGAATTTCGGTATCAGTGATAGGCGTTGGGGCACAAGAGGTCAACAAAAAATGGCAGTTGAAACACAGTCTCAACGACGGCTTCATAAAGCCCGATACCGACCACTAATTGAGAAAGAAAATCAAGAACGACTCTGAAAACGTACGGAAACCGTCCAAAACGGAACTGGGAAACATGAAAGAAGCTCTCAAATCATTCAAGGACTACCTCTCAAGCAACCACCTCAAGCTCACACAGCAGAGGCTTCTCATCTTCAAGGTCTTCATGAGCGATGATGAAGAAATGAGTTCGGAACAACTCCTTGAGGCGGTGCAGGACATAGACGAAACAGTCAGCCGCTCCACCGTCTACCGCACCGTCAAGCACCTGCACAACGCGGGCATTGCCAGATGCCTCCATCGCAGCGACGGCTCAACTCACTATGAACCCATGGGGGACCATTACAGCCAGATGATCTGTGAGCGGTGCGGGAGAAGCATCCCGATCAAGAATCCCTACATAGACTGTCTGCAACAGGAAACGGCGCGGCAACAGGGGTTCATCCTCTTCCGCTACCAGACCGTCTTTTACGGGCTTTGCAGCCGATGCAGCGAACAGCCGTGCCCTTCAAAAATGAAAACAGCCTGCCAGACCGACAGGCAATAAGGAGAAACCATGACATTTCGAACATCCATCAACAGCAAGGACAATCCCCGCGACATGCTCAAACGCGGACTGAAATCCATGTTCACCAATTACGAAATGAATAAGCAGTCAACCACGCCGGTTGATACCGAGGAAAGGCGCGACAAGAAAAAAGCAGCATAACCGTCGCGGCGGCAGCACGACCTGCCGCCCCATATTTCGGCAGGCATGCGGGATGTCACCGGTCCCGCTCCACCTGCAACAGTCCATTCCCCGAAAAGAGAGGGACGGGTAACTCCGTCCTTCTCGCTGTGTTGAGCACAAATAAAACAAGTCCCCGCGAACATTTAAACGCGGGGACTTCGTTTTGTATTGCTACGCTATCTTCAGCAGTCTACTTGCCGAACGGGCATTTCGGGAACGAACAGTGGGTGCACTCCATGCACATGCCGCCGTTGCCGATACGCGCCAGATCGGTCCGGGTCACGTCCAGCCCGGCCAGCAGGCGCGGCAACAGCAGATCGAGACTCGTATGCTTGTGGAACAGGGCGCATGCCGGAACTCCGAGCGTCTGCACGTCTCTGATTTTGCCAAGCAGGGTCATGGCTCCCGGCAGAATCGGAGCGCCGTGCAGGATATCGGTCAATCCGGCATCCAGCAGGCCGAGCCGGGTGACGTCGTCCGGGTCCACGGACAGTCCCGCAGTGGTGATGATGAGGTCACAGCCGTCGTCCACAAGGGAATTGGCTGCCGCAGCAATGCGCTCCCGATCATCCGGGCAAATGATCGTCTTTCCGATCTTGCTGCCCAGAGAGGCGAGCTTGGCTTCGATAATGCCTTCGAACCTATCCTGAATCAGGCCGTCAAAGACCTCGTTGCCTGTAATCAGAACCCCGGCTTTTGCGACACGCAGAGGCTGGACGCTGAAGACCGGGCCGTCTTCCAGCACGCGCATGGCGTTTTCAAAATCAGTGCGTTGCAGATACAGCGGGATGGCACGGGTTCCGGCCACACTGACATCATCGGAGACAAGGGAAAAACCCTTTCTGCTTGCAGCCATGACGCCGGGGACATGGTTGAACGCTTCAAGGCGGCGGGCGTCAACGACCAGCATTCCTGCGGCCGTGGACACGATCTCCACTTTGCCCTCGCTGGGTTCGGCCTTGGCTGCCACGTTTTCGCCGCACATGGCGGCGGCAAAACTGCGGGCACAATCGTTTTCATGCACCCACTCTTCGCCGACGTCGCCTTCGGCCACGTAGACCGAATTTTTGCCGATTCGCTGGAGGCGACACAGATCGCCGACTTCGAAGGTATGGCCTTTCTTGAAGGCTGGCCCCTTGCTCTTGCCCGGTTCGATGCGGGTCATGTCATGCAATGCCTCTTCTCCGACAGCCTCTTCGATGGGAACGGACTTGATGGCTTCCGGCACCTCGATGGGAGTCGTCTTGGTCAGCGACTGGACATACGGTGTCTCGCCCTGACAGGCACGGCAGATGGCCCCGTGAAATTCCGGATACGGCTCGCCGCAGACCGGACAGTCGATAATGCCGCCCTTGCTGCGCTTCTTCATGGTCCGTTTGGTTACCGTAATGCGCTCAACATTGCAGACCGAAGCTCCGGCCATGGCAATCTGGCGTTGCAAAAGCGGCGTATCCTGCTCCGGTTTGGGCTTGAGCTTGTAGAGCCATGTCTTGAACTCGCCGTACTCCTCCAGCTTTTTCGGACAGACGCTCACGCGCACGCCCTCGCCGGTATATTTATCATACAAGGAAACAGCGTACCGTCCGAGATTGACCACCTTGAGCCAGCCGTTGCCGATGGTGCAGGGAGTGAGCATCTGCGCCGCATCGGGCAGACACCACGGTGTCTCCGCGAGAACCTCGTACAGGACATCGTCAGCCATGAGCGCCTTGGCCGCTTCCACCATGTACCCGCCCAGCATCAATCCCGGAGCCGGATAATTGTGAAAAAGTGTAGCCATGTCCCTGAATTCCTTATAGCTGTACTGCCCGATCGGCAGTTCATCGCCTCTTATTTCGTATGTCTGATCTCCCATGAAAGAGCCTCCTGTGCAAAATATGCTTCTGTATAATCAAACAATGATCGGAAATTGAAATGCCCTGCCACTCAAGATCATTGTCACCAAATGTCGCCGCCGGACCCTGTGTTTCCAACGCATTCCGAGCTTCGGAGCACACAGGAAACCCTTCCCTATTTTGCGGAACCCATACCCCAAAAGCCCAAAATGGTGAAATGGAAAGATCATGTTAACAATTTCACATAGTATATTGAGCCTGTTTTCCGGTCTCGCCCCGTGGATTGACAGGAGAGCAAGGGCTGGAATAGGGTTTTGATACTGAGGACTTCTTTTTTCCCCTGTAAGAGACGCCATGCAGATACGCACCCTGATAGTTGATGACGAAGCACCGGCTCGTAACGAGCTGGCCTATCTGCTCGCCAGCTACCCGGATCTCGAGATTCAGGAGGCCCAGACTGCGGCAAGTGCACTCGACATCATCCGCAACGACTCGCCCGACCTCGTGTTTCTGGACATCCAGATGCCGGAGCGGGACGGGTTCGACGTACTGCGGGAGGCCCGCTGCCTTCCCAACCCACCCCTGTTTGTATTTGTCACCGCGTATGACCAATACGCTGTCCGCGCATTTGAAAAAAACGCGGTGGACTATCTGCTCAAGCCGATCGCCGCAGAACGCTTGCAGATGAGCATCGAACGGGTCCGGGAAATCCTCGACAGGAAGGATCGCGAAAGCGACTCTCAACCGGAACTGCAAGAGCTGCTGAATACGGTACAGAAAGGTCAGGCCCTTCCTCGTCTCACTGTTGAGCGCAATGGACGCATTCAACTCATCGACTACGACGATATCGTTTATTTCGAATGCAGCGACCGCAAGATCATAGCCAACACCCGCGAAGAAAGCTTCCCCTGCCACGGGCTGACAGCCCTTGATGAAGTGGAAGCGCGTGTCACCTCACTCCCCTTCCTGCGTATCAACCGCAGCACCGTGGTCAATCTCAACAAAGTCCGCGAATTCACCCCGTGGACCGGCGGAAAATACTGTCTCATCCTCGACGACGACGCATCCACCGAACTCACGCTCAGCCGAAGCCGCGTCCGGGAATTCAAACAACGGCTCGGACTCTGATTCCGCTGATCCCGCAGGATGACCATGCTCGAATACATTCTCAATCTTCTGATGACACTGGTAGGCCGCTTCGGAGCCATGCTCGCCATCGGCCTGTTCGTGCTCACACTGTCGCCGCTTGGCAAACTCGGGGTGAACAGGCGGCCCGAGAAAAAATACCGTCTCATGCTCGCCATCATTTTCGGTCTGCTCGGCATCATGGGCACCTACGGCGGCGATATCGTATTCGACTCCTACGCCAACCTGCGCGGCGTCTATGTCATCACAGGCGGGTTGCTCGGCGGACCTATTGTGGGATTCGGGGCCGGACTCATCGCGGGAGGCCACCGTTTTCTCATCGACATCGGCGGGTTCAGCACCATCCCGTGCAGTCTGGCGACTCTCATTGAAGGCACGGCAGCCGGATACGTATCCCTCCATCTCAAAGGGCAACAATCTCAACTGGCGGGCGGCGCTGCTGGTCGGCCTTGTCGGTGAAACCATCCATCAGATCATGGTCCTGTCCATGGCAAAACCGTTTGAACAGGCCTTGGAACTGGTCAAGGTCATCGCCCTGCCCATGATTGCGGTCAACACCTTTGGTGCGGTCCTGTTTGTCCAGACCCTGCACCTGCTGTTCGAGTACCGAAGCAAACGGGACTCCAGCCGCATCAGCCAGATCATGGCCATTGCCAACAAGACCGTGGCTCATTTGCGATCCGGCCTGAATCAGGAATCAGCCCTGGAAACAGCCCGCATCATCTGGGAGCGCGTCCCCGTGGCCGCAGTCGATATCGCCAGCACCACAAAAGTCCTTACGCACCTCGGCGTCGGGGACGACCACCATCTGCCCGGAGAACCTCTGCGAACCAAGGCCACCAAAGACGTCCTTCGCACCGGCACTCCCCTTTTCCTGCGTTCGAAAGACGCCATCGGCTGCGACGACCCCGACTGTCCGCTGACCTCCGCAGTCATCGTGCCCATGCGAAAGGGCGACCGGATCGTCGGCTGCCTCAAATTTTACGGAACCGAAGACATTCAGCTTCATACCACCCACTTTGAGCTTGCCAAAGGGCTGGCTGGACTTTTTTCCACCCAACTCGAATTGCAGGATATCCAGACAAAAAACCAATTGCTTGCACGAGCGGAAATCCGCCGGCTCCAAACCCAGATCAACCCGCATTTCCTGTTCAATGCGCTGAACACCATCGGCTCGTTCTGCCGCACCAAACCGGAACGCGCACGCTCCCTGCTTTCCGAGCTCGCCATGTACATGCGCCGCAACCTCGACGCTGGCGACGGATTCGCCCGCATCGGATCGGAGCTCGACCAGATCCGCTCCTATCTGGAAATCGAACAGGCCCGTTTCGGTGACCGGGTCCGCAGCCGCTGGCATCTGGAACCCGGCGTCGAAGACATCAAGATTCCCTCACTCATCATCCAGCCTCTGGTGGAAAACGGCGTCAAACACGGCATTCTCGGCCGCGATGAAGGCGGCACCATTTCCATAACCATCGGTCGCCAGAACGGATTGCTCCGGGTGGATATCGAGGATGACGGGGTCGGCATGGATGCCGAAACCCTGCGCGGCGTACTTCTGAGCGAAGGAGATTTCGCCGGGGACGATCACATCGGAGTCAGGAACTGCAACCAACGGCTTGAACAGATTTACGGCCCCGCCCACACCCTGTCCATTTCCAGCCGTCCGGGCGAGGGAACTCTCGTTTCGTTCACGATTCCAAGCTGATTTCCATTCTTCCAAAGGACCTGTTTCTATCCCGTTCTTGTCTTGGACACCGTCCCGAAAATATGCTTATTGACATTGTCATGAAATACGCGGAAATCCATCAGATTCCCGCTCAACAGCGCCGTTGCATTATCATAAATCGGAGACATCACGGGCCGAGATACGATTTTATCCATAATCAGACCGGCAAACCATTCCATTTCAATTGAGGAGATACCATTGCGACTTCCAGACATGATCAGACAAGCTCACCTCTTGAGGCCGAATTCTTTTCCCAATTCACACAGTCTTGCCATCGTCTGCTATGCCGAAGCCTTGAAAGACATACCGGATTCCTTTTGGGAAACAGCCAAAGCCGCTTATCTCATCGATCATAACCCTGCTGTTCACGACTTTTTCGAAAAGCCAAATTCCGACAGTTCACTCAGGCTCCCTCTGCATCCTTTAACAGCTCTGAAAGAAAACTATTCCTGTGATGTTGCTTTCTTTCATCCGCACTATACTTACAGCTTGTTAGTCGCGCCGGCCCTCCGATTGCTTCCCCTTGGAATTGAGTCCTTTTACAACTGCATACCGATTCCACACAACGTAGGCATAACAACGACTCATATTCCCGATTATTTCACTTCCAACCAGGAAAGCCTTGAATACACCTTCCAGAGCCTTCAGGATGACAAAAGCAAACGGATTTTTGCTTCAAGAATTCGGGCAATTGAAACCGGAAACATCGGATATGTCGAACTGTCAGAATATCCTGAATACTTTCACCCGGAGGTACAGCCTTCAAACGAAGATATCGTCATTGACGGGGGTGTTTCAGCAAACATTCGTCCACAGATCATGTTTTCGAAGGCAGTTGGTAAAAAGGGAAGAATTTTCGGATTTGAACCGGATCCGGTAGGCCTCTGTGAAGCCAACGATCAATTGGAAAAAAGTCAGGCAAATGAGAATTACAAACTTATTCCGCTTGGACTGTGGGACAAAAAGGATACACTCTTTTTCGAACTCAACGGTCAGGGGACACATGTTGATACAACCCAGAATGCACATTCAGTAAGATGCGACGTCGTTTCCATAGATGAGTTCGTCAGTTCAAGCCGTATCAAAAAAGTGGACTTCATAAAGCTGGACGTGGAAGGAGCTGAAGCCAATGTTTTAAAAGGGGCTCTCAAGACCATTTCCAAATTCAAGCCCAAACTGGCTATTTCCATCTACCATGAACCTCAGGACCTGTATTATCTTCCCAAACTTATTCATGAAATTGAGAAACAGTACAAATTCTTTCTCGGCCAGCATCACGCAACGCTGCACGAAACAATTCTGTATGCCAAACCGTGCCCATAAACCTCAATGAATTCAGTCGTGAAATCATCGATTCAAAAAACTCATATGCCCCCCTGTGCTCCATACAAAAACAAGACGCATATGAGTTGACAAAAACTAATCAACCGATTAATTAATAGGCATGACCAAGAAGGAACTCATCTTCCACGCTGGCGCAAAACTCTTTGCCGAACGCTCATACGACATCGTAGGAATCCGCGATATAGCCAATGAAGCCGGCGTCAACAGCGCCATGATTTCATATTATTATGGCGGAAAAAGCGGCCTTCTTCGTGACATCTTCATCCGATTCTCATCACTCGTCATGGGAAGCATAGAGCCTGTTCTGGAAAAGACGACCGACATCAATCAGATGGGCAAATATACAGCGGAAAGCCTTCTGAAAAGCGCGCGGACCAACAGGGACATCTACCTTGTCGGACTGAAGGAGCTCAATCGCGAAAGGGAAGAACTGATAGACCTTCGGGAAGAACTTCAGGAAAGGGGCTGGGCAAATTTCTCCCGCACGCTTGACAGGTTGGGACTCACCAAAAAGGACGATGACGATTACGCCGACATGACTTTCACGGTTGTCATAGGAATGGTTTTCTCCGACTACCTCCTTGGCGGGGGAACATACATTGATGATGACACCAAAATCGAAAAGTATACCAATATCGTCACAACCATCCTGAGACACGGATCAGCCCAACTCTGGAAGTAATTTTTTTTACACACAAACTAATCAACTGATTGATTAGTTTGTTCAATGGAGGAAACATGAGAAAGGAAATCATATTCTGCCTGCTGACAGCGCTCCTGCTTGCCGGCTGCAAGGAAGAAGTGAAAAAGGCCCAGCCGATTCGGCCGGTGCGGGTCTTCAAGGTTGAAGGTCAGGCGAAGTCGGAAATGCGGACATTTCCCGGCAAGGTCAAGGCGACACGGGAGGTCACGCTGGCTTTCCGCGTACCCGGGCAAATCGTCGAGTTGAAAGTGAAAGAAGGCGACTTCGTCAAAAAGGGGCAGCTTATCGCCCTGCTTGACCAGCGGGATTTTCAAGCTGCGGTCGCCGACCTTGAAGCCAAGATTCTCGGTGCCGAGTCCGTGCTGAATGAAGCCAAGCTCAACATAGAAAGAAGCCAGAAACTCATTTCCGGAAAGATTATTGCCCAGTCCGAATTCGATTCCGCGCAAAGCAACTACGCCACCAGCCGCGCCAATGTCCTGTCGCTGAAACAATCCCTGCGCCGCGCACGGCTCAACCTGCAATACACAAGGCTGGAAGCGCCCTTTGACGGAGTGGTCGCGGTCAAGGAGATCGACAACCACGAGTATGTTCAGGCCAAGGAACCGATTGTCCAGTTGGAAGATACGTCTTCCCTCGACGTGGTCATGAACGTGCCGGAAGCCGTGTGGGTCAAGGCATTCAAGTCCGGCAACATGGACATGGGCAACGCCGTGGCCACGTTCGAGGCATTCCCGGGCAAGACCTTTCCGCTGACCATGAAGGAATTCCAGACCAAGGCCAATGCGGGTACGCAGACATATGAAGTCACCCTGAACATGGACGCCCCGGAAGACCTGAATGTCCATCCCGGCATGACCGCGGAAATCCGAAGCAGCATGCCGACGGCTCAAACAGCCGAAACGGTAAACATCCCTGTATCGGCTGTGGCCGGAACGCCGGAAGGCGGAAAATTCGTCTGGCTGATCAAGGACGACAACACCGTCAGCAAACGAAAAGTGGAAGTCGGCCGCATTCTCAACGACATGTTCTCCGTAGACAACGGCGTGACCAGAGGCGAAACCATCGTGGTCGCCGGGGTCCATTTCCTTCACGAAGGCCAGAAGGTGAAAATCCTTGAAGGCCGGATCGGAGGCAGGGAATGAACCTGGCCGAACTGACCATCCGCAAAAAAACGGTCTCGCTTGTCCTGACCTTGGCCTTCCTTGTCGGTGGTGTGCTCGCATTTCTCGAAATGCCCCGCCTGGAAGACCCGGAATTCACCATCAAGGAGGCGCTGGTTGTCACCAACTATCCCGGTGCCACTCCTATTGAAGTAGCCAACGAAGTGACCGACGTCATCGAAAGCGCGGCCCAGCAGATGGGCCAGCTCAAGAAGGTGACATCCATCAACAACCGGGGCCAGTCCATCGTCACTGTCGAAGTGCAGGACAACTACGACAAAAACACCCTGCCTCAGGTCTGGGACGAGCTTCGACGCAAGGTCAACGACGCACAGCCATCCCTGCCCCCGGGCGCAGGCCCTTCGCTCGTAATCGATGATTTCAGCGACGTCTACGGCATCCTGCTTTCCGTCACAGGCGAGGGCTACTCACAGCAGGACTTGCAGGATTATGTCGATTACCTTCGCAAGCAACTGCTTCTGGTGGACAATGTCGCCAAGATCACCATCTGGGGCAAACAGCAGGAAACCGTTTTCGTCGAGATATCCCGCGCCCGCATGAGCCGAATGGGCATCTCCATGGACGCGGTCCGGCAGACGCTTTCACAGCGAAACCTCGTGGTTCCCGCAGGCAATGTCCGCGTCGGCAATGAATACATCGAGATTTCACCCACTGGAAACGTCGAATCCGTGGAAGACCTCGGCGACCTGTTCATCAAGGACGCCAAGGGAGAAAACCTCGTTCCGCTGCGGGATATCGCCGACATTCACCGAGGCTACACCGATCCGCCGTCACAAGTCATGCGGTACAACAGCCAGAACGCCATCGCGCTCGGCATCTCGATGGTCTCGTCCGCCAATGTCGTGGACCTCGGCAAGGCCATCGACGCCAAGCTGGAAACGCTTGAGTCACAAACCCCGGTGGGCATCACCGTCAATCAGGTCTATTACCAGCCCAAGCGGGTGGAACAGGCCGTCAGCTCCTTTGTCATCAGTCTGGCCGAGGCCGTGGGTATCGTCATCGTCGTTCTTCTGCTCTTCATGGGCATGCAGAGCGGTCTCCTCATCGGCATCATTCTGCTCATCACCATATGCGGCTCGTTCATCTTCATCCAGATGGCGGGCGTAGCGCTGGAGCGTATCTCGCTCGGCGCACTCATCATCGCGCTCGGCATGCTCGTGGACAACGCCATCGTCGTGGTCGAAGGATTGCTGATACGCTATCAGAAAGGAGTGGACCGTCTCACGGCGGCCATAGAAGTCGTCAACCAGAACAAGTGGCCCCTGCTCGGAGCGACGGTCATCGCAATCATGGCCTTTGCCGGAATCGGATTGAGTCAGGACAAGGTCGGTGAATTCTGCAAATCGCTCTTCATCGTCCTGTTCATCTCGCTGTTCATGAGCTGGATAACCGCCGTGACCATTACGCCGCTGTTGTGTGACATGTTCCTGCACCCCAAACCCCTTGACGGTGAAGACCCGTACGGTGGCTTCATCTTCCGGCTGTATCGCGGATTCCTCGAATTCTGCCTGCACCACCGGGTTGCCACCATGACCACGCTCGGCATCATGCTCGCCGTTTCCATCTACGGATTCGGATTCGTCAAGCAGAGCTTCTTCCCGAACTCCACCCAACCACGGTTCTTCATACACTACTGGCTGCCGCAGGGGGCCGACATCCGGGCCACGAGCGACGACCTGAAACAGATCGAGCAGGCCATTCTCAAGGATGACCGCGTCAAGTCCGTCACCTCGTTTGCCGGACAGGGCGCTCCCCGCTTCATCCTCACCTACCCGCCCGAAAAGACGAACACGTCATACGGCATGCTGCTCGTCGAGGTGAACGACTATCTCCAGATCGACGCCATCCTTGCCGAATACAAACGCAAAATAGCAGCGGAATATCCCAATGCGGAACCAAAACTCAAGAAGTTCCGCCTCGGTCCAGGACGCGACGCCTCCATCGAAGTCCGGTTCAGCGGTCCCGACACCCGCGTATTGCGCGACCTGTCGCTCAAGGCTCAGCAGATCATGCACGCCAGCGGCAATGCCGAAGGCGTCCGGGACAACTGGCGTCAGGAAGTGAAAATCGTCAAACCGGTCATCTCCGAAGCACAGGCAAAACTGGCGGGCATCACCCGTCCGGCGCTGGCCAACACCATGGAGATGGTCTTCAGCGGCTCCTCCGTCGGCGTATACCGCGAAGGCGACAAGCTCCTGCCCATCGTTCTCCGCCTGCCGGAAAAAGAACGTACCGCCATCGAGGAAATCGGCAACGTGCAGATATTCAGCCCGGTGGCAGGACAGATGATTCCCATTGAGGAAGTTGTGTCCGACTTCAGAACGGAAATGGAATTCGGCACCCTCAAGACCCGCAACCGTTTATTGACGGTAACCGCCTCCTGCGACCCGGCAAGCGGACTGCCCTCCGTGCTCTTCAAGAAATTGCAGCCCCAGATCGAATCGATTGAACTCCCGGCAGGGTATTCAATGGAATGGGGCGGTGAATTCGAAGACTCCAGAGATGCACAGAAAAGCCTTGCGGCGTCGCTGATCCTCCCGTTCACCATCATGATTCTGGTCACGGTGATGCTCTTCAACAACCTGCGGAACCCGCTGATTATCTGGCTGACCGTTCCGCTGGCGATCATCGGTGTCACGTCAGGCCTGCTTGTGACGGGCGAGGCATTCGGCTTCATGGCACTGCTCGGATTCCTGAGCCTGTCAGGCATGCTCATCAAGAACTCGGTCGTCCTGCTCGACCAGATCAAACTGGAACTGGAAGAAGGCAAGGACCCGTACACGGCCATCGTCCATGCATCCGTCAGCCGCATCAGGCCGGTCGCCATGGCGGCAGCCACGACCATCCTCGGCATGATCCCGCTTGTGGCCGATGCCTTCTTCTCGGCCATGGCAGTCACCATCATGTCCGGGCTGGCCTTTGCCACGGTGCTGACACTGATCGTCGTTCCGGTCCTCTTCGCCATGTTCCACAAGGTCAAGACTCCGGCCGACTAACGGCCTGCACTCTCCAGGAAAACAAAGGGCGGGGCAATCATGCTCCGCCCTTTCGCATTAAAATTCACTCCCGCCAAGAGGCTCACTCTCCGACTCAAAACAACAGCCGGAATTGTTCACAGGAACTCTTCAGTTCCCGGCGGAGCAACTGAATCATTCGGACAGTTGGCGAGGACGAAAGTCGGCAGTGGCAAGCACCTTTTTCCAGCGCGGTTTTCCGGGCAGAGTCCCTTCCTCCAGATATTTGTCCAACGTCTGCGTTCGGAAATACCCATCTCTTTCCATGTAGACATTCCAGAGACCGGACTGCTCGGCCATGTCGGCCTTTTGGGTGCCTGTCGATTCCGTCCAGCAGTCAACAGCGAGATTCATGACCCGAACGGCAAGAGGGCGCTTGTCATGCCCTTTGTTGACCTGCATTCGCGAACTGATGCCTTCAAGCAGTTCATCGAGAGATTTCAGGTCGTCCAGAACCTGCTGCCGACTCTCCGGATCGCCCGATTCCAGAGAAAGCATGGTCTCTTCCAGATTCAGCACCCTCTGACGATTGGCATTCAGCGACTGAAACAGCTGTGCAGGGATGGATGCGGAATGAGGAGTGTCCGAGACCGTTGCGGGACGAACGACCATCAGGCACATCGCCTCTTCCTCTATCTCCATGTCAGTGGCCCAGAAGGACACGCGGGTCTCGCCACCGTCACCGGCAGTCATGGCGATGTTCTCAAAGAGGCTCGGCTGGCCGGACGTTCCCGCCTGAACCGGGGCATAATCAAGCAGGGCCGCACTCGACTTGTTATCGACACCGACAAGCAATGAAGCCAAAGGCTGCCCCAACAAAGCCTGAGCCGTGCCCCCGACAAGCAGCTCGAACGGCTGGTTGCAAAAGGCGATCTCATTGCTCGGATTCACACCGACGATGGCGTCGTCGAGGGTATCCAGTATTTTTGCCAGTCTTGCCTGCATGAACCGGAGACCGCTTTCCGTCTTTCGGCGCAGTTCCAATTCCCGCTTCAACTCCAGATTCTCTTCCAATGCGGCATATGCCTCCCGCAACTTGAGCTGCGTGGCCACGCGCGCACTCAGTTCTTCCCGTGAAAACGGCTTGGTAAGATAATCGTTGGCCCCGGCGGAAAAGCCTTCCACAATGTCCTCGACACGGTTTTTCACTGTCAGCAGGACAATAGGCAGGACCGAAGCAGGATACTTTTTTCGCAGCTCACGGCAGACCGCATAGCCGTTCATGTCCGGCATCATGACATCCAGCAGCAGCATGTCCGGCTCATGGCCCTGTTCAAGCATCCGCAGAGCCTCGGAGCCATTCTCCGCCGTGCAAAAGGATATCCCGGAAATATTGAGTATCGATGCGACCACTTGCAGGTTCACCGGCTCATCATCCACCACCAGCACCTGATATTTGCCATCGGAAGTAATCGAATGGCTCTGGAGGGACTCACTTGTCACGAAGACGGACGGGTCCATATCCTGCACGAGGTCACTCGTTCCTTCTTCGCCTTCTGTAGAAGTAGCAGGCAGGCCTGCCGGATCACTCAACGAAGACGTCTCAGCCAATGGCAAGGAAAATCGGAAAGAACTCCCATTGCCTGCTTCGGAATCAACGGAGAGGATTCCGCCGTGCAGTTCCACGAGGTGCCTGCTGATGGAAAGCCCGAGACCGGCCCCGCCCGTACTGTGGGCATCTCCTTGTTCGTATGCATTGAAAATTCTTTTCTGATCCGCAGGTGCGATACCCGGCCCCGTGTCGGTGACAACGATTTCCGCCATGCCCCCACGCTGCGTGGCCGAAACCGTCACATGCCCTGAATCAGTGAATTTCAGGCTGTTTCCGACCAGATTGAATAGTATCTGCTCCAATCGATCCGGGTCTGCCTTGACCGGTGGGAAATCCGCCGGGATGGCATTGACCAGCAAGATATCATTCCCGCGCTTCAATGTTTCACCCAATGCGACAACCCGCTGCGTCGCGCCATACGGCCTGACCGCTTCGGATTGCAACACGATGTCACGATGCCGCAATCGGGAGAGATCGAGCACGTCATTGATGAGTTTTGAAAGCCTCTTTCCGCTGTGTGCGATGACTTTCAAGTGACCGGCTGTCATGTCTGACACCCCGCCCCCGGACCCGGCGAGCAGGGATTCCGCAATGCCGACCATGCCTGCCAGCGGCGTTTTCAGTTCATGCGTGGTGTTGGCAAGAAATTCATCTTTCAGCCTATCCATCTGCAACAGGCGGACATTGGTCACCTCCAGCTCTTCGGAAAGCGTCTGCACCTTGGTAAATGAACGGGAAAACCGAAACGCGAGGTACAAGGCATAGGAAAGCATGAAAAGGAACACACCGACCGGACGAAGGGACGCCGAATCGATGATGTTCAGGTCGAAAAGCATGTCGTCCAGTTCCGTGAACCCCAGAGCGAGATAGCCGATCACCAGTATGCCGGTCCCTTTTTCCCTGCGATACAAATCCATTGCAAAACAGAAGAACATGTAGAGCAGCACGACGACGCTCACCAGAAAATACGCAAACAAAACGACATCATAGGCATTGGGCGGCGTCATGAGAATATACGCCATGTACAACAGGCCGACCGTCCAGCAGACACGCTCCATGACCGGACCATATTTCTTGGGGAACAGCCGATGATAGAACATCAGCATCAGGGGAACGGTCAGCCCGTACGGCAGCATTGAAACAGTGATATACCAGCCCCATGGCATGGACGGCACAAGTTCGGCCATCAGGAAGCCGGAAGACGGGCTGAAAAGAATGGCAACGCACCAGAACAGGCAGAACGCCCCGAAATAGAGATACTCCCTGCCGGAACGGCGCATGTAAAACAGTGCCATATACAGCAGGCTCAGGCAGAACAGCGCCCCGGCCATGCTGGCACCGAGCAGTCGCGGGGTACTGTAAAAACCGAGTATCTGCCGGGAAGTACCGAGAAGGACATCACTGTTCAGTCCTCCCTGCACGTTGTGATAATTGGAAACCCGGAGCGTGATCTCCGCGATATTGCAAGGCGCAGGACACTCCGCGATGACATAATGATCGACCGGCTTTTCAGATTCAAGGTCCCTGCCGAGCGTCCCGCTTGCCGCGACTCTGGTTCCGTTTATCCAGACCTCGCAGACTGACATGCCGCCCGCAACCAGAACGGCCATATCCTCAGGGTGATCGCTGGGCATGCGAAGACGAAGGCGATACACCGCATTACCAAAGGGACTCAGGGAACGGCCCTCGGCCGTTTCCCCATGCCACAGGCCGGGGACATGGAAACGATCACTCGCCTTGGCATCCTCGGAAGCAAAGCCATCACCCCAATTAAACTCCCAGTCTCCGAAAAGGCGCACAGGCCCGCTGTTGTCGAAATCCCAGGAGGACAAATCAATAACACCGTCCACAACCCGTGGAGCCTGCTCCTTCGGGGTGCAGCCGGACAAGACAAACAGCAGGACCATGATCGACAGAAAAAAATGAAACGAAGTCAGATGTATTCCATTCCTACGCAGCGTCATGTGGAGATCCCGTAAACAGCATTTTCAATATGATTCGATTCTTTATCATGTGACCTGCAAAGGCCATAATGTCCAGTTCTTTCACCTGAAATGATTTGCCTGCACGACAAGGGAAACACGAAACACGGGACGCACGTTTCGCACAAAAACAGAAGCCACCGCACAAACAGCCAATGGCTTCCGCTTTTCGCCCCCCCCGGTGGCACTCTGATTCATCTTCATTAAGCAAGGCTTCCCGGACGAACCAGATCTACTGCGTCGGAACAGTCAGTTGCAACTGCGTCTCCTGCTGATTCTTGTCCATCAACGTGAACGCCAACATAATGAAGGAAAAAACCTTTTTTGCAGTCAGGTCGTGATCGTCTATCCAGAACCAGTTCCCCCGGTATTGAACCGAGGCGAACGTCCCTTCCGGCTTGGTCTTCCCGGATTGGACCATCCCCTGCCTGAACAATCCACTGTCGCCTGAAACAGGCAACCCGGGCGCGGCCCGATGTGAGGACACATCATCGGCAGGCATGTCCACCCGCCCTGATACGGCGGCAAGCACCTGAGCGAGCGAATAGGTCTGCAACATGACGCAGTCCTTCCCCGCGACAAGGCCGCCGAATCCCAGCGCATAGCTTTCCGCCTTTGCATCCAGTCCGAGCAGCCCCTTCAATTCCGCCACACGGGCAGCCGTTTCGACATCATCCTTGCCGCCCCTGAATGTCAGGCGAAGCAGCGGAAACCCGCTCGGCAGGCGATCCCCACGAGTGACGTGAAGGGCGTTGACCGCTTGCAGTTTGCCGACGAGGTCCACCACGCGGACGAAACCGGGGTCCGCGGCACGGTAGCCGTCCGGGGTCAGCATTTCATTTCGCAGCCCGTTGATGCTCCGCACTCCCAGACTGAAAAAGAACCGGGCGGAAGCACCGGACTCGATACTCATGAAAACGTTTCGCAGCGGCATGGGGGACATGACGCCCCGGAAAAAGGCCGTACCTGTCAGCGGACGGTAGGTTATGGTCGGACGGTCCGTATACTTGGCCGTCCCGCCGAATTCGAGCAGGGTCGAGTCCCCGGACCCCGAATGATCGAACATGGTACGCGAAGCGCCGACGCTGCCCCCGGTCTCCAGAGAATACGCCGCCACGATTTCCCCGACATCCATGAAGAAGATCGGTTCGACATACCGGATTTTCACGATATTCAGGAGAATCTGCCGCTTCCACGAATCCGTCAGCGACAGGTTGTATTCGATACGATCCCTTTCCACCCGGGGCGGGCCGATGGCGGCACACCCGGCAAGCAGGACGATCGCAATCCCCATGACCACAGTATGAAGACCATTGCGAATGGTCATATCTACCTCGCTCGTCCCTTACTTGAATATGGTATCCAGCCAATCAAAGAGCACCTGTCCCACGACACTGCGGTTTTCCATGATGCAGTGATTGGTCGCCCCCTCGTCGGACGGCGTCACGACCATGGTGCTTCGTGAATCCGGGAAGTTGTCCAGCGCGACCTTCTGCTGCCGCTGGACTTCCTTGCTCCGGTATTCCCCTTCACCGACAATGAGCAGGGCGGGAGCGGCGATTTTCGACGCGTCAAACGTGTTGCCGAGGTTGGCTTCGATAAGCCCGGAAGGCTGATTCACGCCGTACCGCCAGCAAATGGACTTGACCACATTGCCGTGAAACGACGTCCACGAGGCGATCTCGTCCTTGGAAGCGAGCGCCGCGGGCATGGCGGCAAAGAGCGGATAGGCGTCCACAACGGCGGAACTCATGGCAACCGCCTTGAGACGCGGGTCATGCATGGCGGCCTGTGGAACAAACAACCCGCCTCCGCTGATGCCGTATGCAGCCAGTTTTTTCGGGTCCACGTCCGAACGGCTGAGGGCATAATCCACCACCGCCTTCATGGGCACGTTGGTATCGGTTCGAAAGACATGGCCTGCGTGCGGCAGCATACCCTGCCCGGGCAGGTCGACGGTCATGAAATTGTAGCCGCGTTCATGCGCCTGCCGTGCGATGTAGAAGAAGAGGTCTTCGATATACGTTTCGCCGCCGCCGATCATCAGCAGGGTCTTGGTGGGTTTGGCCGAAGAGTCAGCCTTGCGGAAAAATCCCGGAAGGACGGTGTCCTCGAAGGGAATTTCGAAATACTCCAGAGGCGGCTCGAAAAGCGCTCCCGCCTGTTTCATGAGGCTGCGGCACTTGAGGCCGCGCTTCTCCAGTTCGGGATTGTCCGGCAGCATGGCAAGCAGTGAAATGCGATAATAGTACGCCGCACGAAGCAACTGTTCCCGGGCGCTCACGGTATGCCCGAACTTCAATGCCTCAAGCCCGCGGACCTCGACCCGCTTGGCCAGTTCATACCATGCGGTCTGCCAACTGACGGCGTCTCCATCCTTGATCTGCGAGGCGGCATAAAACGCCTCGCCGATCTCGACACCGCCGTTCACCGCCGAACCGAGCACAAGGTTTCCGAAATGGAAGTCCATATCGGCATCCTTGAAAAAGTAGCTGAAACTGGTGGCGTGGGCATCAAATGCCTTGCCGTCTTCCCCAGCATGAACACCGCTCCACGGGACCATCAGCATCCCGGCAAGCAGTATGATGAGAGTGAGTCTCTTCATGATGCCCCCTTACTGCAACTGCGGTTTGGCCCGTTCATCCAGCCAGTTGAGAATGCGCTCACTGGAAACGAACGGTGCGCCGGACTGGCAATGGAACTGTGCGCCATGGCCGCGATTGAATTCGAAATAGCTCTTCTTCGATTTCAAACCGTTGTAGAACTTCTTGGCCTGCGCGTTGGAACCGGCGATCTGGTCGTCGCTGGAATTCAGCACCAGCATCTCGGTCTCGATTTTCCCGAGTACGTCTTCGAGAGTGTATTTCCTGAGTTTCGTAAACAGCTCGTAGGGAGAATCCGCGTCAAATGTCCACAGCATCTGATTGATGAACTGTTTCAGGTCGGGATGCTTTTCCATTTCCTTGTACGCGAGCGCGTTCACGGTCTTCTTCCGGCTGGATTTGCCCACACCGTCGCGCACTTCCTGCGGAAACTTGGTCATGGTCCCGTCATACACGCTGTAGACACCGCCGTCGGCAATGCCCCAGCGGATACGCTTCTCGAACGCCAGCGCGCGCGGCACGAGATACCCGCCCATGGAATAACCGATGATCGCGAGACGGTCGGGGTCGACCTCGGGCCGACTCACGGCATAATCCACAACCGGAGTCACGACCTTTTCCCAGTCGTACCGGAAAGGCAGTTTTTCGACGGAAATGGCCTCCCCCTGTCCGGGGCCTTCATAGATCAGGCAGTTGTACCCGCGCTTGGCGGCATGCACCCCGAGAATGAAATACAGGTCCTCGGCAGTGCCATCCAGCCCGGTCTGAATCATCAGCAGCGGACGTTTTTTGCCGCTGTCGTCCGCCTTGATGAAGTATCCCGGCAGCACGGTTTTTTCGTAGGGAATGCGGACAGGCTGAATCGCCCCGCCGGAAAGATGCGCGGCCTTGAGAAAGGCCTTTCGCCCGTTTTCCCACGCCTGATGTTTGCGCGGATCATTTTCAGGAAGGTAGATTTCACTGGCACGATAGTAGTTCGTGGCGCGGAAGTAGGCTTCCTTGGCGCTGCGGGCATGCAGGGACGAAGCGAATTCGTCGCCCATGGCACGAACCCTGTCAGCCATGGCATCCCATGACGTATACCAGCTCTCCTTGTCGAAATCCTCGATCCGGCTGGTGATGGTCAGCAGTTCACCCAGATCGGATGCACCGGAAGCGATCACGCCGAAACGCCAGAGGCACTGGAAAACAAAGGAAGCATCGTTGAACTGGAACTTGTTCAAGGCACGTTCTTCGATATCGCGCGGGTTCTTGTTCGGCTTGCCGCGATACGTATCCCAACTGGCGATACCGCCGCCGATATACACCTGCTCCGGCAGCGGAAAATGCGTATGGATGAACAGCCACTTGCGTTCGACCCCGGCATGATCGACAAGGGCGTCGGCAACGGCGTTCAACATGCCTTTCACATCATCGTCGCTGAAAAAACCGGGGACATACAGATCGACATACAACGGCCTGTCCGTCTCCTTGCCTTCGTAAACGATGTGGTCGAAGGTCTGCCAATAGTAGGTAATGAAAGATTCCTTGATGCCCGTGGCCCTGCTGACATCCTTACTGACCGCCGCCAGCACCTTGTTGACGTCCAGATCACAGGGAGGAGAGGTCACCCTGACCATGGGATCAGCGGGATCAATGCCCCCCGAAGCCATGGCGGGCACCTGAAAAAGCACAATGGCCGCCAACAGAAAGAACGGCATGAAATGTTTTCCGAAAACCTTGAAACAACACATACGGAATTCCTCCTGCTGCAAGACATGTTTACCCATTAACGGCATTCACAGCGAAACGCTGTTCTTCGCAAAAGATACTGACAGCATAGCAGTGTCCCGTGACACGAGGCACAAGTCAAAAGGAATCCCTGTGAATTCACGTGAATTAACATTCAACAGACTGAATTAATTCATAATTAACAAGACACTATGATTCTTGATTGTGTCGCACGGCATGGAACAATCAGAAAAAGGACTTATCGCGGCACGGCTTGAAACCATTTCCCGTCACAAACACTCTGCTCTGCCACGCCGCCCAGAAGACAGCATTAATTTTCAAGCTTTCGACTCAGAGGAGAGAAGATACGGTCATGCAGCCAGCCGCCTTTCTGCTGCTTGTTGAGGAACTTCAACTCCAGCGTGGCCCGTTCATGGCTGATTCTCTGATTTTCCAAATCACGATAGATTGCACGGGCGGTCTTTCTGCGGCGGATGGCGTCACCGGCGTCAAGAAACGCTTCGGCAGCTTCCAGCAATCTTACGGCAATCCCCTTTTTCCTCTTCACGCCCAGTGAAGCATGGATTGCGGTCATGGCCTTGGCGAGATTCGACTGAATGAAAGTAAGGGCCGCCTGCGCCCGCTCAGCCTGAAAAGAAACTTCGTGCCTGCCCGCATCAATGGTTTCAAGCACCATTTGCTCCGACAACAGGCCATACTCCTGAAAAGAAAAAAGAGCTTCCAGACTTTCCTTTTGTGTCTTTTCATCACCGTCGAGCATTCCCTTGCAAGCGTTGTAACACGTTTCCCACGCCTGCCAGCAGTACATGAAATCCAGCCCGGTTCCCTTGATATTCTGGAGTCCCATAATTCTGTTCAACAGGCCGGGAGGGGTCGCATCCGCGATAACGCTGATTATCTCATCTCCGCTCGCGTGCTGGTCGTTGATGACGATTATCTTGTCAAAGAAGCAACGCCTCAACAATTCGTGAAATTCTTTATCCAGCCCCTTGGGCAATGCGCCGCCCCCTTGCCTGATCTTGTCACGAAGGAGACTGTAATCCTTGTAGTAGGATATGCATGTTTTCATGTGTTCCGAGGCCGCATCGGCAACCGAATCAGGACAATTGGCGGCAATCCAGGCAAGCACCTCAGCGTCATTTGCCGGATCAACTGACTGGGGCAGCTCATCCGAGACGGATATCCCCCGTAAGACAGCATTCAACCGCCCCCGAAGCTGTTCGCCGGAAGTCGGTATCCGCATCCGTCTGGCCGTTGAAAACAATATTTCTTCAGGCGAGTTCCCCTGATCACCACCCCCGAGCCGCAATCCCTTGAGAGACTCATTGAAAGCCCGTGTGATGTAGCCCTGCAAGCCTCCGAGGTTGGTTCCGATAAGGACATGCTTGTCCGCGGAAAGATCATCCACAAGGATTGAGGCAAACATCCGGGAACGGCTGAGCCTGTCCGCCCGGTTGTTGACGACCGTCGTTATAAAGACGTCCGGATCATTGTCGAGGTTGGTGTCGGCGAATCCCATCCGCCGCCAGTTGGCAAGTGTGGCAAAACGTTCATTGGCCGACATGCCGTTGACAAATTGCAGACGCCGATCTTTTACCCGCGCCACGGGAAAGGTCTTGAGCACTCCTATATCGGGAATGACCCTGTCCGCCATTTCCTTGAGAGCATAGTCCCTGTCTATGCCCAGCTCCTCGGCAAGCTTCAGGACAAGGGCGATGTTGGAAGGATGTTCGCTGTACGGGAAACGCTGAAGGACGTCATCAGTCAACAGACCGGCATCCAGCCACGACACGCGCCTGAGCTCTGTTCCCAGTTCGTGTGCGGCATCCGCGATTATGGGGGTCATCTCTTCTTCGGACGTAATCAGCATTCCGTCATCCGGCACAAAGTTGGTCATGACCTGCGGAATGTTGATACCCGCCGGTCCCTGAATATCCTCATGGTCCGGATATGTGTTGGTAATGGTGGAATAATCGTCTCTGGACCAGTTGCGCTGCAATATCCTGACATACGACGGCGTCAACCCCATGCATTCCCACAAAAAGACCTCGGCCCCCAAGGAACCGGCGCGATCCATGAGCCTGTGGTGTTCCCATATTGTGGCCTTGTCATAGGGTCTGAACAGAAACATCTCATGGGTCTTGCCGAAGGCGTAGGAATGCAGAAACAGGGCTTCGCAGCCAGTGGTCTTTGAAACGAGGCTGTGTCCGCGCCCTTCGAACATGGCAGCCTTGAGCCGTTCGACCCCGGACTTGCCGCGTGTTCCCCATCCGCCGATGACCAGAGGAAGGCGTGCTCTGGATCGCAAAGCGCGGCGATGCAGAAAAGCGCGATGCAAGGCAAAGCCGCACAGGACCAGTCCGGAAAAAAGTCCCAGTTCATACAAGGAGTTGCCGTATGCGGAAAAAAAATACTCCCGAACACCCAGCCACCAGTCGGCATCGAAAAACGGGATCACTACAGGAAAAAAACGTTTCACCGACGGATCGGGACTCCCTTCGGGAACAGGCTGATCGTATCCCTGCAACTCGACCTGAAAACCCAGCCCCTGCAAGGACTCGACATACGCCGTCGGAGGCTGGCCACTTTTCTCGGTCCAGTTTCGCAGGTCTGAATACCGGGCGAACCCAAGCATGAGCTTCAACGCAGCCCAGCACCGCCTGAACGGCGAACGGGGAGGAGTCAGGACGGTCATGCCTTCGGCCGTGTACGTTTTGACAGGCAAGGCGCGAACAGTCTGTCCAAGCGAAGCCAATGCCTCGCCGGGAAGCGGGAGATAGGGTCGCCAGCCCCCTTCCTGCGACATGTGCAGCGGTTCCCCCGGCACTTTCGTACGTGTCTGCTCTGAAAGAATGGCAGACGGAACAATCATCTGGCCGTGGAGCTTGCGCCCGACGGTATGCCTGAACGCCTGACGTTTGTCCGGTGACGGGTTGAACATTTCATAGGTCATCCGCCAATACTGGAATTCAAAATCACTTCCGCGATACAGGCGATATCCACGCAAGCCCTTCTTCACGGTAAACCCGAAATCATCCCGGGCCATCACAGACAAAACCCGTCCGAAAAGGTCTTCCCTCCCCTTGACCAGTTTGCCGGGGATACGGCCATATTTACCCGGCTTTATATTACGGACAAGTGGCGTCAGCTCCTTTTTCAGGGCAACCGCTTCCGCATTCCGCAACAAAAAAAGACGCTCCTGTGCCTGAGCGGCATATCGTCTCACGGCATAATCGGAAGCAGAGGAATGAACAACAGCCATCGCCGGAAGCAACAGCTCCGCAGCAAAAAGAAACACCGTATCCCGAGCTTGCTCACTCCAAGCTTCACACGAACAACAAACGGCCTCAAGCGTTGCCCGCAGCACAAAGGCGTTCGACTCGTCCGACAACAGGGAGAGCCAGACGGCTGCCACATCATGTACCGATTTTTCATCAATAAAACGGGAAAGTTCATACGCGGCAGCGGCCCGCACCTGATACGCCTGATCCTTCAACGCCAGATGGCGAAGCGTCTCCACTCCCCTTGGAATTTCGGTTGCGGGCAGGGCCTGAGCCAGACCGATACGGACAAACGGGCTTGGATCACCCATACACAACGCAAGGGCTTTTGCAAAATCAGGAGAGGCATCGGCATGCTTGCCAACCAGAACGGCAGCCCTGCGACGCACAAAGATATCGCCGTCTTCTTCCGGCGTCTCAAAACGGTTGATCAGGGCTTTTGACAGATCATCAAGAGACAGCTCTTCCAGCAGCGACAAGGCCTCGCACTGCGGCCAGACATCCTCGCTCCCATCAACGGCAAAACGATAGACGTACATGACGGTATGCGCGTCGATCCGGTTGTCCTGCACATCCGGTCGCAACACCTTGATGGTTTTGGCCAGAGTACGAAACGCCTCGACACGAATCCGGGAATCACCGTCATAGGAAAGGAGGTCCACAAGGAACTTGCCGAGATTCAGGCTGTCCCATACTTCCTGTTGCAGCGTCGAAATATCCTGAACCTTGAGGGCGTGGGCCGCGATCACTCCCAGTCGCGAAAGGTTGTACTGAATCGCATATTCATGCTCTGCCATTCGGCGATGGCATCGCTCACGTACGGCATCAAATCCGAACCAGCGGGCAAACGCCTTTCGATCTTCACCGGCATGCGCTTCATCCGCTCCGAGAGCCCGGGCAAAAGCCAAAACATGGTCTTCGCGCTCCCGATCCGACACGGCCCGCATATACCGCAGATTATACTCACCCAAAAGACCGTTCAGGGCTTCAATGGCCTCGATGAATTCAGTGCATTGGAAGACAAGAAAACCGGACAGGCTTCTTTCCAGACCTCCACGAACGATTTCCGACGGAGTCCGCCCCGTGGTCTTGAGAAAATCGGCATAGGCCCGAGCCACACCCCGAGCACGCACGGCATGGACTTTCCGCTCGTAAGCAGGAACATCGAGTTCCAGAAGTTTGATTACGTCTTCATTGCTCCATGACATAGTCAACCGCATTGTTCCTGTTTGACGGCACAGCGCGTTCCTTGAGGTCGTGGAACCGCTCTTCGGCCCGGGGCCGGAAATCCTTCAAGCCTCGTCCTTCACTCCAGAACCATGAAAAATTCAGGGAGCCGGAAGGTTCTCCTGCTTCAAGATCATACTCTGTTTTGAAGCCAAGTCGAACCCTATCCTGATTTTCAAGCCAATAGTCCCAATGAGCGCCCAAGCTCAGGAAATCCCTGTTGTTGCTGCCGGAACGATCAGCATCGGAATAGTAATGCGTGAAACGATACCCGAGATCAGTCTGTACGGCCCCGAACAACTGACTCCAGCCGGTCCGGAATGAGACATGATCCGGCTTGAACGGATTCATCTGCTCATTGGTGGTCAGGCTTACTCCACCGAACAAAAGCGTATCCAAAAACGGACGGTGATAGAACGTATCTCCGATTCTCCAGCCGATTTTGTGATCCGCCTTGTAGTCCGTAAACACGTCACGATCGAGTTCCTTGCCCTTATACCGCGAATCTTCATTCATGCTGAGGGCCCTGACGAAAATCGAGGCAGCCGGAACATGGTAGCTTTTCTCGTTGAAATCCCGTTTCTGGGAAACACGCCCCCGGAGATATGCCGACCACTCCGTCCTTCCCTTCCCCCAATAGACTTCACCGGATTTTGGTGCCTGAATGTAGACGTTTCCGGCAAGATTGAATGTCAGTGGAACGCTACGGGGAAGATACGTGAAGTCTTCAAGAAAACCGATGGTAGGTCCACCGAATTCATGCTTTCTGGCGAGAACTTCCGTCTTGAAAAATGCTGGCATTTCATCCGAATAATACCGATGCCGGACAGCCAGTTGCAGGAACTGTTCAGCATCTTTCGAGCCGGTATCCTCACCGACGTCCCGGCGTTTGACAGCCGAAGTCTCCAGTTCCCAAGTGCCGTCCTGCTGACCGCCGAGCGCGAAATCATCATGGAATCGTGCGGCTGAAGGCACAGGAGTGGCCGCCAGTGAAAATGGAGGACCGGACAGTTCTGCATAATCAGGACTCTCGGGCGGTACACCTGCAAACCCTCCGACCGAGGAAACACTCCGCGAGCTTATTCGGTAAAGGGCCTCGCTCCCTTGGGTCGGTTGCAGTCGAATCTCGTGCCACCCTTCTCCGATGCCGCGATAACTGAAAACCGCCCGTTTCCCCTTGAGTTCGTCAACCCTGACCCAGGCCGGTCCCTTTATGGCCGCCACCACGGGAACTTCCGGGGTGGCAAGATAATACCGACGTTCGAAATACGCACCGGAGGCGTCCACATGTCCAGTCCCGCCGGGGTTCTGCAAACGCACCCTGAGGAACTGGTTCCTTCTGGGATTCTCAATCCAGACACGCACGGAATGATACCCGCGCGAAACCTTGATACGGGTTTTTCCGGCCGGAGTCTCAGACGTCAATTCGGCTCGCTCGACAGTACCGTCGTCCACCTGCCATGCAACCGTGGCGGGAATCGGCGCAAGATGGGGAACACGCGGCAACTCGAAATGCAGCACCACGTCTTCCGCCCTCGGACTCTGCACGGTGTAGACAATGGGATTTATGCCCTGCAACAAGACCTCATCCTCATGCACAGGACCGAAGACAGCCTGTCTGGCCCTGACGTACGGGCTTTCATTCTGCCAACTGGAAGTAGGTACATAGCGTATCCCTGCGGAGGACCGAATATTCGCAACCGATTGCCATGCAGTAAGCCCTGAAAGCCTGCCAAGCAACGCCTTGATCCCTGCGACACAGGAATGCCTCTCGTACAATTCCTGGGCACGGGCTTCGACTTCAACCAGCCTTTCGGTACTTGTTTCACCCAGCCGGACAAGAATGGCCATCTTTGTCAGGACATCCTGCGGGGTATCTTCTGACGACAGGGCCAACGCCTCATCCAGCCTGTCCTGTCCAAGGGCCACAGCCATGGCCTCATCGCCCTCGTTCAAAGGGCATTCGCGCAACGGCATGTAACCGGCAACAATCCGTTGGCGCAAAATTCCGGACGACATTTTTCCCAACTGACTCCGGATACCTTTATCCTTGAAACGGGCCATGCACTTTCTTGCTTCACCCGCGGACTTGTACGGAAGTGACTGCACGACGAACCATTCTTCGCCGGAATCGTCATACAACCTGACCACCGACATCGGAATCCCGGTCCTGTTCAACGCATCAGCCTCGCTGATGGCCGAGGCACTCTCCTTGAACGAAGAAACTCTGGCGACATACAGATCCTCTTCCTGAGCAGACGTCCGGAGATGCTCCCGCCTGTATGACTCAAACTTCTGCCACAGCTCCCTGTCCGCCGGAACAGGAAGGGCGAGATCGAACAATCCGTCCACGACAGACTGGCTCGTCACACACCGCGTTTCGTTGTTCGCTGCGGCATACACAACAGACTCTTCGCCAATTCCCCACGCCGAACCTTTCGCTGCCTTGAGGAACGGAGACGTACTCCGGCCTGCAAGCGCCGCCATCACGTTTTCTGGCGTCATAAGCGGAAGAATGGAAACAGGGAGGCTTGGACGACAGGCAAACAACTGAACGGCGAGCGTCAGATCCTGACCGGAAATTTCGATCTCATGAAGGCCGGGACCAAAAGTTCTCACCAGCTCGACCGCCCGCCCGGGCAGCACATTTTCATTGCCTTCGACAAGCAATCCGGCAGACGGCCAGTTGTTATTGATCGGAGCGAAATGAAGCTGTTCCTTCTCCCGCACTTCCAACCACCCCTCGATTTCCTTGGCGGCGGAGGCTACATGAAGGGGCCGGGAAACCACTTTGACAGAAAGGGGACCATAAAAACGGGCCTTGACCGGCCTTCCCGGTGCCGCCACGTAAGAAAGAGAACGCAGACCACGGGTTCGGCTCTCCATCTGCATGGTGCCACCGTGCCCGATAACGCTCTGAGCCAGACTGACTTCCCTGCGGCCGCCGGGATGATTCCACTGCCACTGTTCCCAATCCAGAACGGCCTGCATCCTGATCTGCACGTCGTCTTCCTGCAAACGCTTCAAAATATCCAGCCCGCTCTCAATCGCCTGCACATATGGCAAACCGACACTGCCGGCGTCCTTGAAAAACGGCAACGCCTGCTGTGGCGCGTTCAACGCAAGCAGTTCCATGGCTCGATTGTACGGTTCATCCTTCCCGGAAGAGAACACCTGTCCAGCCTGAATCCACTGCTGGCTCAGGGCAACGGCATATAGTTGCGCCGAAGAAATTTCATCCAGAGAATCCGCAACCAGCAGACCAATCTTCACCGCCTCGGTGCGGTAATCGTTTTTCGCAAGGCATGCCGCCAAAGACGCGGCGTGAACAGCATCAGGGACGAGCATAAAACGGGCGGCTTCAAGCGGCAGGAGAGAGGCGGCATCCTCCCTCTTTTCATACATCATCCGGAGTTGTGCAGAGGCCTGTTCCCGAATCCCGGCATCCGATGAAAACAGAAACACCCCCTTGAGCTGGCTGACGGCCAGCATTTCCTCACCGGCGGCCAGCAATGCTTTCGCAAGTTCGATCTGCGCCCCGGCCTGTTCGGCTACGGGAGAAAGACGCACGACTTCTGCCCAGTCTTCCACGGCAAGAACGGCATTGCCCTGACGCATATTCTCACTGGCCGAACGCTTGGCCTCGGCAAGGGTCACATGCAACCGTGGCCGATACCCGTTCCGGGAAGCCGCACTCGCATCCTTCACACCCGCGCGGAACCGGGCATCAAGCGCACGCAAATGCCGAATAAGGGGAATCCAGTCATTCCTCAAATCCAAAGCCGCAATTGCTTCAGGAGAAAGACAACGATCTCCTGTCTCCGTCTGTTTTACATCAGGATAAATGACAGCCTGCAAAAAGGCTTTCAACGCCTCCGCCTCTCCACCAACGGCTCCAATTCGTTCAAGATATGCCTTCTCGGGGAGAGAACTCTGATTCGCCATCAAAACCTGAACGGCGACATCCACGCCCCCGGCAGTTCCGGAATCAAGCGCCACCGTGACCTTTTTTACATCCGGGGCGAGTTCCAGCTCGATCATTGCCGGCGAAACCAGCGGAGCAGGATACTGCTCAGCCCCAAACGGACCGCCAAGGGTCGACGAATCGAGTCGGGGATAGCGAAATGATGCAACCGCAAGAGCTGCGGCTCCCACGGAAGGACGAAAATGGGTCTTCGGCAATTCGACAGACGGCAGCAGGGCCATGGAAGTCCTGTGTCCGTTGTCCATCTGCAAGGTCAGGGCAACCTGCTGCGCCGGATGCAGTGCAAGCAGTCGCATCAAAGTCGGAGCAGGACGCTCGGGAAGGCGATACTCAAGTGGAGCGCCTTTTCCTACTCGGGTGAAAACCGCATCCCCAAGCAATTCAAACGTATCACCCAGCAGTTGCTCCGAAAGTGCCATTCCCCTGTAGGAGCGCTCCTTGTATTGCAGAGGGGCGGTCCAGAACACTTTCTGCTGCATCGACTGCGGCGACGAGGGAAGCAGATTGCGAAAACCGGTGCCACTGGAGGATATCCCAGCCCCTGCACGCCGGATATCCGAATAGGCAGGATGTGCGTTGGCCGCTCGCCTCATGAGGTCACGCCCCAACAGGCCGCCATCGGAAATAGTGTTGTCACGGGTCAGCCGCCACGCAACACGCTCGGTTTTTTCGACATCAGAACCGGGGGCATTGCAAACAGCGTCAATCTCCTGTTCTCGAACCTGCCACAACGCCAGCCCCTGCTCCTTGGGGAATCCCTTTTCCAGAATCTCCTCAGGAGAGAGGGCAGGACGGTTCAACGAAGGCACCATGTAATCAGGAGCCTGCAACCGGGATACCTTGGTGATTACGGGCGCTGTCGAACTGATGGAGAATGAATGATTCCCCTGCGGGATGTCGATAAACCCGACCTCGCTGCCCCCGATGGGGAGGTAGTCACCATCAACGGTAACCATCTGTGCTTCATTCGGCGTGACGCTGTACTCGAAATTTGCAAACGGGACTTCGTCCAGTTCCGCATGAATGGAATATTCCCTGCGGCGCTGGTGGGCATCATCGGTGTAGAGTACCCGGCTCTCGATTCTGATTCGCGCAGGCCCTTGTACGGAAAACGGTTTTCTTTCGCCCGCCGCAAGCACGAAAAAGACTTCGGAACCGGCACTCCCCTTTCGGCTGACAGCGGCGTCGGCCCCGTAAAACCCAAGAGCCTCACGATATGGTGAAACATCGGCCACCGTTTCGAACCGGGAAAGGAAAAGCCCGAAGGAGACCGTCCCTGAAGCGGATTCGGGATTCATGACGGTACAGAAATGAGAACCCCCGTCAGGAGGAACAACCAGGAGATTCCGACCATCGGCACCCGGTACGGGCACGACTTCGGCAAGCAACCCCAGCCCACGCGAAAGCATGAAACGCAATGGAACCGGTACTCCGGCAAATGATTCGGAATGCACTCTCAACCGGCTGTTCGGAGGAATCCGAACCGTGACATTCTGACCGGGAGCTAGGGAGAACAGGTGCATGCCTGCGGCATGATCATACGCAGGGGCGGGGCCATCGACAAGAAAAGGACTTCCCTCAATGTTGTCCCAACGCAGGGCAGGAGGATATTGTTGCCGCAATTGCAACTCAAGCGAGTCGAGAGACGCGGCCGCCCTCCCCGGCAGCAACAGCCCGAAGATCAAAAGCGCAAGGATCGCGGTAACGCTTACTGGCGATCGGTCAGGCATCGATTGAACCTCTGCAATGTTTCAAGCTCCCTGTTGAGCCGGGTCCGCACCGGACGGCTCAATTCCATGTGAATAAACCCCTTCTGTCCCGCTTTCCGCAATATTCTGCCTGTAACGTTGGTCGTTCCGCCCAACTCGCCAACCTCATCAGGATATGTGCGAGTTATATAGAGATTATCCGCAGAAAGGCAATCTGAAACCTGTTTTGCCACAGCCAACAAGAGTCGCTGCCCCGAGCTGACGATAATATCGGCTTCCCGGCCTTCGGGGGTTGATCGATATTCCTGCCCGTACCCATGCAGTTGGATGACCCGCGGAGAGTTCGTCAATGCGGCGATGGCATGGGAAAGTGCCGTGAAATATGTTCCTCTCAAGTGGGCCATGTCCTGATCCAGCTTAACGTCCCCGTCAACACCATACCTTTTCATGGTATTGAAAGCCGTAAGGGTAAACCCTCCCATCCCCGCAAGCTTGAGCGCGATACGCCCCGTGAGAATATCCGTAAACGAATGAGGGGCCATGAGACAGGCCGGACCAGCCGCGTCAGCATTGTAGACATAGAATCCCCGGCCTCTTTTCCGGTCGGTCTTCTCTCGTATCACGGTCAGCCCGCGCCCCTCGTGTTGTACGGGGACCATCTCCATATGAAGTGACTCAAGCAGTTCGCAAAACGCTTTGGTGTCTTTTTCCCCCGCAAGCAGTAATTCGAAAAGCAATCGGGCCTCGGCAAGTTCCTTGTGCGTCGGCATGGCAAAGCGTCCTCCGGAAGCCGCCTCCTTGAAAAGGGAATTAAGGTTCTGACACCATGCGGGAGAAGAACTGAGCACGGTGACGACAGCAACAAGGAGACACAGGAGGTGGCGTTGCACGCTATTGCAGTACTTCACGCAACAACCTCCTTTGCTGATGGAAACCGGGCATTATCCGGTAAAACAGAAGATACCCGGGACTTCCTTTCTCAAGCCGTGCGGTGACACGGTACTTTCCCGGTTTGAGATCGTCTCCCATCTTGATGAAAAACGCTTCCCCCGGACGGACGGAACCTTGACGGGCATGGAACAGGGGCAAGGATTCCCCCTGCGCCTCGCGAATGCTGAAAACCCGCTCTCCAAGAGTGTAGGCGTCATCCGGACCGAAAGAACGGCGCAATCGCCCGCCGAGCTCGACCCGAAGCCGCGCACGCTGATCGATTTTGAACAGGGGATAATACACCATTGTCAGGTCTTCCTCTCCGGCGCTCTGCTTCACATAATCAAAGGAGAGCGGCTGCTTGCCGATTGCAACGGCAAACCGAAGCAGATGGAGCGGCGGCCTGTTGCTGATGTTGTTCAGATAGAATCGACCACCGCCCTGAGCCGACAATCGGATTGAATGCTTTCCCGCAGGAATCGGCGGCAGGAACAACTCACCCTGACGCCCGATAATATCCGCACTGTAGTACTCCCTGCCCCCCACTGTGATACGCACGCTGCCCGGAGCCGAACTGCTTCGCTTGAAAAGAAGCCGGGGACTCACCATACGCAGGCGGTTGGGAGAGGCAAAGGTCACGGGCAGAGAACGCCCAACGGGAATCTCATGAAATGCGACACCCAGAGCTTCTGTCCGGCTCAACTGTTCCGAAGCCGCGCCTGCGAGCAGATAGCTTCCGGCCCACCGGCCACGAGGCCGAAAGGACTCCCACTTGTAGCGACCGGCAAGAAGTTCGGCCTGCTCCTCGGGTGGGCGCTGCTGGATCTGAAGCAGGGAGGACATCCCAGAGACCTTCAAATCTCTGGCATTGGCAGGATTCACCTGAAACCACGACGGCTGACGCAGAATATCCGCTGTCCCCCGGTAGTAATCTTCAGGGACGTTGGTGATTTTGGCCAGCCGTGACGGTCTGTTGTAACAGGACACGAAAATGGCCGGATTCGATGTGATTTCAAATTGCACGACGTCCTTGGGAATGGAGAAATAACGGGACACAGGATCGGTAACCCGCACGCCCTCTTCACTGCCGGACATCTGGTCATACTGCGAAGGGACCCCGGAGATGTCGAAAGCCACGTCCTTCACGGACTTGCCGTTTCGATCAAGAAAGGCAATTTCAACTCTTGGCCTCGGAATAGCGTCTTCAAGATACGGTATCCTGAAATCAACCCTGAACGGGGTCGTTGCGCCATGCTGATGATTCACGACATACCGAACCGGCCCGGACTCGGTCGAAAACACCCGTGCATACAACGGCAGCCCGACAGCCTTGCCCTCTCCGAGCGGCCTGATCTTGACGGTCATGGGCGTATCTGCCGAAAGCTCCACAAGCCCGCCACCGAAATACCCTGAATATTCGACCGCTCCCTTTACGTAGGGAATGGAAAGCGTTTTGCGCTCATGAATGCTTCTGCCGAACCACTGCAACGAGACAACGCCGTCTCCCCTTTCCTTGTCCAAGGCCGAAAAGGCCAAAACCAAATCTGCGCCTTCTTCGGGAATTGCAATGGTTGCCCTGAAATCAGGGGCGCAATATATCTCCGAGGGAATCGCCACGTCTTCGGGAAGGACATCTTCAACCTCTTTGAGAATATACAATTTACGCAGCGTATAATCCTCATCCGCAACGCCCTGAGGACCAAGCGGACGAAATTCAGTCCTCAGTAGATTGATCTTCTCGTCATCGCTCAGAAATTCATGATGGTAGACATTTCCGACAGCCAGTTTCTCCTGCACTCTCGAAGGAAGCCGGTTCCACAGGTCCGCCGTCACTATTTCATCATAGGCCTCCTGCTGATAAACCCGAACGACAACACCGGAAGTAGGGGCTTCCGCAGCCTTGAGCCTGAACCGTATCGCCGATGGAAGTCCGGCATCTTCCGTCCCCGTCAGATTGACATACAGCACACGCCCGTCAGTGGGGACCATGTCCGAATCATAGAAAAAACTCGACGTGGATTCCCCACCGTCAGGAAGCCGATATGGCGTTATCTTGGACATGAAATGATAATCACCCTGCGTCAAAACCGCCCCGTCAGAGGAAACGACCTGATATTCGACAGCATACTTGTAAATACCATCGACCATGCGGGCCGAAGCCAGCGGAACATCCGCATTGGTGACCGCCTTGATTCGCCTTGTCACCTTGAGAAGCGGGAACTCGGTCCACCGCTCACTACCGAGCTGGTAGCAAAGGCTGACCCGGGACAATGGTATCCGTTTGTCATCAACGGCCTCATCGGAGGATCGGGCCAGATAGGCCTGCACATCGGGCCAATATTGCCATGCAACGACACTGACAAGCAGCAGGAATACAATGCTTCTGAAAATGAACCGAATCACTGTCCTGCTCCTTCCGGCTTGAGAATCGCCGATCGGGAGGCCACGAAGTCATCCACAAACGAACGGGTGAACCCTGATGCGACAAGCGGAAACACCTTTCCAGCATCAAGGGGAAACAAATTTGCAAACAGCAACAGATTGTCGCTTGAGTCCCGTATTTCGACAAAGGCCTGCTTGGAATTGAAATCTATAATCCTGCGAAGATGAACACTACGAAGATTCTTCAACATGTCGAGCAGGACCACATCATGGGAAACTATGTATTTTTGAACCAGCTCGACAATCGAGTCATCAGGCCTCCGCAAGGCATTTCGCTCGACAAAGGGACTGAGCTCATCGTGGATGTCACCCTCAACAGACGGGATTCCGAGTGCGGCAAACTGCTTTTCCTGAAGGATATTCTCTGTCTGCTGCCTGAAACCGGCTCTCAAGCCAGGGGAAAGCCAGACAATGGCAAATTCCTTGTTCAGGGACTGGTTGAGATACAGGGCCTGAGGAAGGCCACCGACTTCATACCCTGCAACAGGTTCGGAGCCATCGACAAAGGCGACCCGAAGCCCATCCGCTTCCAGACTCTCGACAACCTGTCTCCCAAGACGATCGATATTGTCCCGGGTAACAATGCCCGACTTGAAGGCAAGAATGATATCCGCATCCGGGACAGGCACATCCGGTCTGAAACCAAACGCCCTGCTCTGGAGAACCATCATCGGGGCCGCACCGGCTTCCCTCAGGGCGACCTGACTTGCCAGCGTAAAAAAACTCTGCTTGTTCTCGATTCTGATGAGATCGGATGAACCGTCATCGTTCGCCCGGGGATGCGCTCCGCCAATCATGAGGTATCTGGCCTTGAGGCGCTCGAACAGGGCGACGCCGTATTCAAAAACATTCACTTCGAAAACCGGGCGGGGCACCTGTATAAGGTATGGCTTGGACCTGCCAAGGCGTATGACATATGTTCCCCAATGCGAACTGTCAGCAGACTCGCTCTCCGCCAAAATAAGAAAGTCGCTGCCGGAAACGACATGCTTGTAACGAATCACCTGAAATCCAAGGGGAGCGGCAATGGCGGCGATGGCTTTCAACTCCTCCAGCCCTTCTTCGGACCACTGCCCGCCTACATACTCCTCCTCGCTCAGCCGGATGAGCGGCGTCAGTATCTCCTGGTCAAAGAAAAGCAGTTCTTCCTGCCGTGGAACGACATACGAATCCGACCCCTTCTCGGCTATCCTAACCTTGCCCACAAGCAGCCAGTCCTGAAGATGACCGAGAATCGTTTTCTCACCGGCTTCCTCAAGAGTCTCCCTGTCTCCATAAAACGGTTTGAAGAGAAGAGCTCGCCGGTCTTTTCGATTAAGCATGAGCTCGGCGATACCGGACCCGGCATAGCTCCTCGGCGTATTCCTGAGCGGCGGTGTGATCCACCTGATATCAAATTCACCGATAAGGTTCTGCAATGCCGATAGATTAAGCCCCTCAGGCAATTCCTTTTTCACCCACAAGGAGGATTCGGGCTGCGGCATTCCTTCCAGATAATCTCCTTTCCGTACTCCGGTCAGGACCCGGATGGTGGACGCCGTGTAGCCTCTGACCTGAAGGATATCCCTTTCCCCCATGATACGCTGAAAGGCGAGAAACAGGGTTTGACTGTTGCTCAACACATCTGCGCCACCGCCGGAAATGTTTCGACGTCCGGCTCCAGCGACCGCCAGACTTTGCGATTCAAACTCCAGAAAAAGTGACGCTCCGGCTTCCAGGGCGGCCCACTCGTCAAGCGGAGCGGGAACCTGAATGAGCATGGAATTCGCAGCTTTCAGGTTGATGACGTAAAGCCCCCATCCCTTGTAGGGAAGCTGTTCCCTCAGCAGCACGAAACGGTCCTCGACCACGACAAGTTCATAGCCGATGGAAGCAAACAGCCCCGTCGCCCGCTCCAGATCCTGATCAAGATTCTTGGCTTCGGCAGAACGGACCAGCTTCAATCCTTCACTGAAAATCTCGATCTCTCTTGCCGTAGGCTGGACATACGTATTTTTCCTTCGGCCCTTGTACAGCGTGACCTTTTCCTCAAGCAAAACGTCGACAAATCTTCCCTGATCCATTCGGTGAAGTTGCTGAGGAACCACCTCTCCGGCTGTCTGAATCCAGCTGAACACATTGGGGGCATAGGTCAGTCCGTACCCGATGACACTCGCAACAAGTACCGCCACAAGCGACGTCTGGAGGGTGGCCCTGAATATTCTGGCAAGAGAGTCCTTGTCGTGCATCTTCATGGCAAGCAGAGAAGGCAGCAGGTATCCGAAACCGTAATAATCGGAAATCTTGATATGCGGCGCATACCAGAGAAGCAGATAGGCGAGGGATATCTTGTAGGCAAAGCTTATGTTGAAAAAGAGCAGGACTTTTCTCGCCCCTTCGATGGCAACGGCCTGAAAAACAGGAAGCCGCAACACGAGCTTCGCCATACCGAGAATGAGGATGGCCTCTGCAAACGACGCCGCGATCTTGAGCGGGTCGTACCAGAGAAGAGCCAACAGGGACGGAATGAGAATACCGTTATACTCCCATCCGTACAGCAGGTTCATTCTCGAAGCCACAAGGCAGGTTGTCAAAAGGACGATGTAGGCCTTGGGGCTGGCCAGCATGGAAACAGCCAGATCCTCATACATGTATGTCAGGTTTGCCAAACTGAAATTCGTGAACTCCATTAGCACGAACCGGACGATCACAAGCGTCACCCCGACAGTAACCAGAAGCGGCCCCAGTCCCCTGACAAGCCCCGGTTTCCAGAACTGGTTAGCCATCAAAGCGACAACGACGAGTCCGAAACTGTAGAGGTTGTTCCGATAGTCAAAGGCAATATTGAAATGCTCGACAAGATAACGGCCGACCTCGGGCAGGACCACAACATCCATGCAAAGCCGCACAAGGACACTGACGACAAGAAGAGCGAAAAAACGATCCCGTCCGAAGAAATTCCCCCACCAACCGTACCGGGATGCTTTCTCCGAGTAGAACCAAACGATCAGATACGTGAGAACGGCTTCGACAAGTATGACCGATGCGGACCATGGCTTGGTAAGAATGAGAGGAGCAAGATAACCGGGAACGACCAGACCACTGAGAACCCATCCGAATCTGAGATTGAAAAAGGCAACAACGCAGACACCGACCCAGACCGTCGTGAAAACGGAACTGGAAAGGCTGCCCTGCGGCAGGAGATTCAGTACGAATCCATCCATCTGCTACCTGTTTCCGGCATGCTGCCGGGGCTAAACATCAAGGGCCGTCTGTCTGTCGAATTTGACCAAATGTAACAGAAACTCAAGGCCGACTCCGACCTCGCTTGACGCCTCAAGCCTGCCGCCCCATTGAGTCAGATTGACCATGTTCTTGCGGAGCACCTGATAGTCATTCGAATGAAGTGGAGCCGCTTCAAAAAGGAACCGCTGAAATTTTTCATTGGGAAGACCAAACCCCGTGTCACGCATACGGATATTCACCGAGGACTCTTCCTCGGAAATTTCGATATTGATATCACTTTCATCAGCATCCTTGTCCAACAGAATGAGAATTGAAACAAGCAGTTCGACAAGCTGTGTCGGATTCGCATTCACCAGAGAATATGCCTCGCATTCTAGTATTTCGCACCGCTGTTCCAGACCCGGTACTTCCACAGCGGTTTCGCGCATGGCCGCATTAAGGCAGGACCGGGGATTGACGGGAAGAACGCCCGTCTTTGCCATGACCTCGAAATCCGCATACTTCGGGAGCAGTCCGGTGAATTCATTGAGGCCATTCACAAGTCCTTTCACCGAAAGACAAAGCTTTTCACGCTCCGCTTCACCCATATCCTCGTTTTCAATCCGGTTCATGACTGCAAGTATCTGATTCAGATCATTCTTAAGGTGGAAATTCGTATACTTGAAAAACTCCTCCTTGAATTTATATGCTTCCTTGATGTCGCTCAGGTCGACAATCTCAAAGAGAATTCCCTGAACTCGAAACGGTGTCGTAATCTCTGACGAGCCGGTTTCTTCACGAACAAGCGGCCGGATACTCAGCACCAGAGATTTGCCGTTCCCCTTTTTTGAGGTCAGGGGGAATGAAATCTCTTCGCCATGAATAGTCAGATACCGCAACTTCGGTCGGACTTCGCGTTCCTCCATGCCGGTAAGAGTCACAGCCAGATCCAGAGCGGTCATCTCGAAAGCGGGCAAATCGAACTCGACCAGAAAATCCGTCATGGACTTGTTGATCATCAGTACATTGCCAAAAAGATCGTAAACAAGAATGGCCGTATCAATGGAATTGAGCGCATCTTCAAGAATCTCGATCCGCCGGGAAAAGAAAGAAATCGCCTTCTTGATTTCTATGAAATTGCCTTGGCTGCCCTGCAACGAAATCAGCTTGCGAATCGGACTTTTGGCAATATCCTGCTGCAAAAGCCACTGACGCCGCCTGTAAAGCATCGTAGCGATTTCTTCGGCAAAATCCCTGACGGTATTGAGGAACTGCGCGATCTGGTCCTTCTCGCCCGGTGCAATGGAAAAAGCCCAGAACCCTTCCAGATGTCCGGCAAATACCAGAGGCACCAGAAACTGCACCTCCGGCTCGGCAGATTGACTGAGATAATTATCTACTTCAATAGGACCATTTGCCTCCAGAGCCCATGTATACGGAGAGCGATGGTAATCCCTTCGCATTTCGGCGATATCGTCGATGCTGCAATTCAGGGAAATGATTTCCTTGACCATATGCTTGTCTGCAATCGACTCAAGAAAAATGACCCGCTTCATATATAACGTCTGGTTGACCAGATTAAGAACCTGAGCCCAGTGCTCCTTTGAGGCCATGAAGCTTGTCGGATGAACCTTCTCACGAATCAGATGCAGTGTTTCCAGCACGGTCAACTGCACCTGCGCCTCCCGTTGCCGAACCTTTGACCGCAAGACGAAAACAAAGCTGAGACTTTGGGCCAGAACAACTTCAATAATTGGCAGATAATATCCGAAGTAATAGAAGATGAACCACGCCGCCAGAATATACACAATCGAAAGGGTCGCTATGGCAGCAAGAACCACAGTGATGCTTGAATAATGAAAAACAACCAGCCCCGCCAAAGTGGCAATACAGATGATGGCAAATTTGGAAAGCCAATCAGACACCATGAGCTGTTTATTCTGGAGCAGGGTGTTCAAGGCATACCCTGTATATTCCAGATTTGACATTCCTCCGGAATTCAAGGAGATCGGCGTTTCAAGCCCCGGCACAAGAACATCAGTCGAAAGCCCCACCACGACGGATTTCCCTGCAACGAGCTGCCGAACCAACGCCCCGCGCATGACGTCATGAATGTCAACATTGGGAAAGCCGCTCGTCAGGCCGTTGAAATAGACCAGAAAATCCTCATCAGCACCTGCGCGAGAACCATACCGATCCTTGACAGCAACATTGACGATGGTCGGGACATCATTTCCCATGACATCCTGATAAGCGGAATACCGTCTGTGCACGCCATAGAATGATGGGGGGATCGTAACGAGCCCATAAATGACGGGCAAGTCACCCACCCCCTTCGGGAGAGGCGCGAGATAGGGTTTTGAGTCGATTCCCCCGGGAGACCAAGGCCTGCCGAACACGACATTCCCATCGGCAACGGCCCGCTTGTAAAAGGCGGGGCCGGCATTGGACGGCATGAAAAGAAAAACAATTTGCTCGGCGTCGAGTTCCTTCATTTCGTCAATGAACCTGAGCCAGTACCGACTGTCTTCATGGGCTGCCGAATCCGGAGCCTCGACAAGCAAGATGGGAGGTTTTGCATCGGATTCGGGGATGGATTGAACAAAAAAATCGTAAATCAGTACGTCGGGAATACGGAATATCCCCAACATGTTCAAAGACCAAACAGCGAATATGATACCCAGAAAGACAACGACGATGTTTGTTTGCAGGCGTCTCACTTCAACTCCGTTGGTTCTGACTGGTCACAACTATTCAACCTTTTATATCAACTGTAAAAACAAATCAATTTTTCATCGACAAATCGACATTTGAACAGAACATCCTTCCCGTCAGTATCCCTGCCGCCATAAGAATCATCCAACTTCATCGACGCACGGGAGAGAAAAGAAAAATACACTTCCCTTTCCAAGGCGGCTCCGCACCCCGACCTGTCCACCGTGGAGTCGCACGATTTTCCGGCAAATGGCCAGCCCGAGGCCCAACCCCTTCGGTTTCTCGGTCATGACATCGCCTGCCTGATGGAACTGTTCAAACACCTTTGCCGCGTCTTCAGGAGACAGCCCCACGCCCGTATCGCATACTTCCACCATAACCCCGTCTTCATTTACGGCGACTCGCACCTCGATTTCACCCGCAGGAGTGAATGCAACGGCATTGGTAATATAGTGTTTCAACACCAGCTCGATCAGCTTGTTGTCCGCCTTGATCGGCACCGGTTCGGATGGCGTTGTCAGAACAAATGAAAGCCCCTTTGCTTCAATCCGCTCCCGCAAATCATTACTGACCTTTTCCACGATATTGACCATGTCATGCGGATGCATTTCGGCAACGACATCGTCTGCTGTCAACGCCATCAAAACGACAATATTATCAATCAAACCGGTCATGGAGTTGCCCTGTTCCGAAATGACGTTCAAGGCATCGCGCAACGCAGCCATCTGTTTCGCGGAAAGCGGAATATCAGGATCACGTCCTTCAATCTTCTTGAGCCAAAGCTTGGCGAAACCCATGATGGAAGTAAGCGGGGTACGCAGTTCATGTGAAACGTTTGAGAGCAAGACGGTCTTCATTTCATCCACTCTCTTCAAATCGTCATACGCTTCGCGAAGCGCTTTTCTGGATTGATGAATATGATACGACATTCCCTCGATATCACGACTCAATTCACCGAACTCATCACCATCTTTGACAGGGATGGAAACCGGGGATTCTTCCATGGCAATCCGTTGGGAAGCGCCTCGAAGGGATATGACAGGCTCAACTATGAATCTATGCAGCAACATCCCGAGGCTCAAAATCAATGCGATTGAAGTGATGACCCCGACGCTGGCCACCGTTATCCAGATACGCTGCTCCCGCTCATGCAGAAAATCACCTTTGATCACAATGACCACGCCCCAATTCCACGGCTTGAAATACTTGGCCACATAATCACCGTAGCCCTCGTCCGGGAGGTGCCCTTTCAATACACGGTCCGGCGCTCCCACCAATCGCTCGAGAATTGGATTCCAAGATTCGGGCAACCGGTCAGACATCTCATTCGAAGAACAGAAAACGATACTTTTCCGGTCATCGACGATAAACAGGTGCCCGGGCCAAACAAGATGGAGTTGACCTGCCGCCGCAAGCGCTTCCTGCTGGAAGCGGTCAACAAATGAGGCAACGTTTTCCAATTGATTCTTTTTCAGCAGCTCGACCCGGCTCGCCAGGTCCTGAGTAAAATAGGCATCCAGAACCCCTTCACAATACTGGTACACAGCGTCATGCGAGCTTTTGGTGGCACTGTTGATTACCAGCCATCCGGTGAGCAGCAGTGCGGTCCCCACGGTCGGGATCACTGAAAGCAAAATCTTGGTTCGCAGTCGCATTCTACCGCCACACGTTCTTGCCCGCGAGTTCCATTACTTCACTCGGAATGACAATCTGGAGTTCCAGTGCCGTTTTGAGATTTATACCAAGCTCGAAACTGTCTGGCGGGACAGGCGGTATGTTTCCGGGTGCAGTTCCCTTGAAGATTGAGTCAACTATGCCTGCCACCTGAAACCCGCTTTCCTCGTAATTGGGATTTACAAAGAAAAGCCCCCCGTTTCTGGTACATTCCTTGGTATGACACAATCCCACGGGAATGTCCGACTCCAGAAGCAACTCCGAAAACTCCATGGTTTCACCAAGCGGCCCCGGCACGATCCACCAGTAGTCAATCTCGGGAGAAAGAGCTGTGACGCCTTTCCGGGCATCGGCCAACATGGCATCCAGTCCATCGGGCATGGCACGATATTCCAACTGGAACGACTTGAATTCAATCTGTCCGCCAAGAGCGCGCATGGCCTTCAGATCATTGACTGCGGCGGGATACGAAGAAAGCACAACCCCAACACGAACCGGACGATCCGGGAAAGGTTGCACCAACAATTCCTTTGCAAGTTCCATCTTCGACTTACGCATCAGGGAAAAGACCAGTCCGGTGACATTGGTTTTGGTCGGAAGCCCCACTTCATCAATCAACCCTGTCCCCACCGGGTCCGACACGACACAAAACACCAGAGGAATATCTGTTCCTTCAAGCACTTCCTTTGCTGCCCGAGAGGCCAGGGTTGCAAAGGAAACAACGACATCCACTTCATGTCCGGCAAGGTACTCGCGGAGTTTTTCCTTTGCGCGCACCTCGCTTCCCTGAGCTTCAATTTTGTCGACTACAAGATTCTTCCCCGCATGGTAGCCGAGTTTTTCCAAACCACTCAAAAAGAAATTTTCATGATCGGTCACAACCGGAACCGGCATTGTTTCAACCATGACAACACGTAATGGTTGAGCGCAAACATTGGACGCAAACAAAAGAAAGATAGCAGTCAAACACAAAAACAGCTTGGAAAAACGAGCAATGGACATTGCTCCCCCTTTGGATCAGACTCTGCAAAACAACGACTTGCCGACAGTTCGAACATACCACTATCGGGATGAAATACTATTATATTGCCACGACCTATGACCGACACAAGTCCACAAAGTCACACTCTTCAAAGCAATCAAACCATGCACACCCCACAAGGTCAAAACAATTATTACTCCTATTTGAAAAATACTGACAAAAGCAAAGACCACGCCTTGACAACATGGTTTAGCTGCTTTACCAAGCTGTCATGAGCAGCAAAAACGAATCCATAAAAGCCCTCACCGGCAGACTGATGCGGATAATCAACAAGCACTCCCGCATTGAAGAACTGCCCATACGCACAGGCAAAAACGTTGGCCTGACAGCCCGTGAAGTTCACTGCCTGAACGTCATCGGCCAACAGGAGGGAATCAATATCAAAACCATTGGCGACACGCTCGGGGTCACGAAAAGCGCGGCATCCCAAATGGTCGGCAAGCTGGAAAAAAAAGGATTCGCCCAAAAAGAAAAAGCAGTGAACAACGACAAGGAAATACTGGCATACCTCACGGATACGGGATGGGACGCCTTCAAGGCCCACAAGGAATTCCATGAACGCCACTTCAAAACACTCATGCGGCAGTTGGATGCATTTCCCGACACCCAACTGGCGGTTGCAGCCGCCATTCTCTCGGCAGTCGAGACGGTCGTCGATGAACGCATTGCCGAACTGTTTGACGAATAAAAAAATTTTCATACATGGTTTAACACCTAAACCATAACTTCTTTTCAGGACAACATACGAAATCCGAATGGAATCACACGCAATCAATCTCTTGCGACAACACGGTTAAGCTTCTTAACCATAACACTGAAAGCACACGGCATAAGGAGAAAGACAATGCAAAATCAGGGACAATGGCTTGAAGAGTTTCTGGCCTGCCGCAAAAACTTCGACAATGAGAAATCCGAAGTATGGGAACTCACCCTGCAAACAGTGAACGCCGCCTTCAAGGACGGAGCGCTCGGCTCCAAGGAGAAACACCTGATGGCCCTCGGCATCGGTGTGAAAGACCACTGCGCGCCGTGCACGCTCGGTCATCTTCAGGGTGCCATCAAGGCCGGGGCCACGAAAGAGGAAATCCTCGAAACCATCGGCGTCACCATTTCCATGTCCGGCACCACAGCCATGGGTGGAGCCTGGATGGTTTTCAAGATGATGGAAGAAGAAGGACTTTTCTAACCACACACCAACATCACAAGGAGACAGGCTCATGTCACTTGATTCCGGTATGACGCAGCCGGCGCTGCAACAACACGTTGATGTTTTCGTCAACAGCTTTTTCGCCAACGGCGCACGCAATTACATACGCAAGACCACCCGGGACGCCCCATGGATGAGTGTGGGGATCATGGAAAAAACCAATTCCGAGGCTTTCTACTCCAGCCGACTCTTTTCCGGAATGAACATTGTCGGCGGCAATGGTTATTCCCTTGGACACGGCTTCATTCACGGCTACCTCAAGGACTCGGCCGAAACGCAAATAGGGCGTGCCGTCGCCAATCTCAATTCTCTGGGCACGGAAGAGATCGTCTTCTACCACGACGAAAGCCTGCGCGGTCTCGACTTGGCCCGCAAACTGGGCCTGAAGCTGAACTTCACACCTGTCACGCTACTGGAATGGCTCATCCGGCAGGTCAAGGACAACCGGCAGCAGGTTCGGCCGCTTGATACGGACGCCGCGGTCCAACTCCCCTGCTCATGGCAATCCGGAGACAGGAAAAACACCCGGATAAACGAACTCTTCGACCTGATCGGCGTCAGGCGCGTCAAACGGCAGTATGACTACAACGACAGGCTGTGCTGCGGAATCCGGGGATTTTTCGGCCTTCAGACCGGCCATACCCAAAACGATTCCGACCACGCTGAAGCACAGGTCAGCAGGAATATCGAAGACGCCCGACAGGCAGGAGCCAAATACATGGTCACCACCTGCCCGTACTGCTTCGCGGCGCTCGCTTCGACCGCAAAAGGCGCCGGGATAACCCCGATACAGATAGAAGGACTGGCAAACCTCGCATTATACGGCGAATCGCTTCCCGAAGGGCTGGCCTTCCTCTAGGCCTCAATAAAGATCAAAGGAATACAGCTATGCAACGACACTTCCCGAATATCTTCAAGCCGCTGACCATCGGCTCCATGGAACTGAAAAACAGGGTCGCGCTGGCTCCCATGGGGACCAGTCTCGGCAACAAGGACGACACGCTTTCCGACAGGCTCATATCCTTTTATGCCAGAATAGCCCAAGGCGGGGCAGGGTTGATAACAACCGGCGTCGCTGCGGTTTCCAAAAACGGAACCGTTGGGGTGGGCATGAATTCACTCTACGACGACAGCCATATTCCCGGATTCAAGACCCTTGCCGAAGCCGTGCATGCGGCAGGAGCCAAACTGTGCATCCATCTCATGCACGGCGGGCTGGAAGCGTTCCCGTTCTTCACGAAAAAGAAACGACTCGTTTCGCCATCGGGTGGTATTTTCGGGCCGAATCAGATGCGCTTCAAGGGCATGGAGCTAAAAAACACCACCATGATTTCCAACGTCATGTCCCACGAAGACATAAAGACTGCGGGCGATGAATTCGCCGCAGCCGCCCTGCGGGCAAAACAGGCCGGGGCGGACGCCTTGGAACTCAATGGGGCGCAGGGTTTTCTTCTCCAGCAGTTCTATTCTCCCTACTTCAACAAGCGCACCGACGAATACGGTGGAGACTTCAAAGACAGGATGCGGTTCCCTCTGGAGGTGGTCGAAAAAGTCAGGGCCGCCGTGGGCCGGGAGTTCCCCATCATTTTCCGCATGGTCGCCACCGAAGGCGAGGGAGGCGGGATAGACGTCGCCGATGCGGTGCAGATCGCGCAGGAACTGGAAAAGGCCGGTGTGGACGGGCTGCACATCACGGCGGGCCGCGGCATTTCTCCGATGGTCTGGTCCCTGATGATGCCCATTGCCGAAGAAGGCCACACACCGATCAAAGACCATGTGGCCACCATCAAGAACGGGGTCAACATCCCGGTCATCGGCGTACAGCGGATCGTCGATCCCGAAAGCGCCGAAGAGATTCTGGCGACAGGCAAGGCTGACATGGTTGCGCTGGGCCGAGGCCTGATCGCCGACCCGGACTGGGTGAACAAGGCGCAGCAAGGCAAGGCCGACGATATCCGCAAGTGCATCGGATGCCTGCAAGGATGCATCGGCACCCAGATGACCGCCGGGTACTCCAATTGTCTGCAAAACCCGGAAGCGGGAAGGGAAAACCACTTGCAGATACTCCCAACCGAAAGCCCCAGAAAGGTGCTCGTTGTCGGTGGCGGACCAGCCGGACTGGAAGCCGCCCTCATAGCCGGCAAGCGGGGCCATGAAGTCGTCCTGTACGAAAAGGACAACAAACTCGGCGGGCAATGGAATCTCGCCTTTGTTCCTCCGGGCAAGGAGGACTTCCGATGGGTTATCGATTGGCGCGTCAGTCAGATCGACCAGATGGACAACGTGACCGTAAAAACCGGCTGCGAAGTGACGCCGGAAATAATCGACGAAATCGCCCCGGACGTCACGCTGGTCGCGACCGGCAGTGTTCCCGTCCTTCCCGACATTACCGGCATACACAATGACCGGGTGACGACAGCCCACGCCGTTCTGGGTGGCGAGCCTGTCCATGGAAAGAATATCGCCGTGATCGGGGGCGGGGCAACCGGCTCCGAAACAGCGCACCTCCTCGCGACCAAAGGGAAACACGTCACCATCGTTGAAGCCCTTCCCGACATCGCCACGGATGAAATGCCGGCAAGAAAGGTGTGGCTGATGCAGGCTCTGGCCCGAAACAACGTGGCGATTGCAACCGGCGTCGGAGTCAACGAAATCACAGCCGATGGAGAACTGATCGTCACCCGGGACGACATAAGAGAAAGTCTGGGAACGTTTGACGCCATAGTCATGGCGACCGGGGTACGCAGCCACGACCCGCTTGAGGCAATGGACGGCAAACTCTCCGGGGAAACGCACGTCATTGGGGATGCCTACCTCATGCCGACCAACGGTCTTGACGCCCTGCACCACGCCTCTGAACTGGCAAGAACGATTTAGGCCATATCCACTCCTTCATGACTGGGGAGTCCCGTTCTCATGACTGTGACGGGATTCCCCTTCCGAGGGGGCTGAATGCCCCTTCAATAAACGAATTTTGCGAACACACAGTTAAGCACCTAAACCATATCAATCCAATTCATGGAAAGCCCGCAGCACGAACGCCGCGGGGAGGACGAAAACAATGTACAGCTTCGGAATAGACATCGGCTACTCAGCCATCAAAACGGCAATCCTTGATTCCAACAAGAGGATCATTCATTCGGAATACGCCCTTCATCGGGGAAACGTTTCCGAGACACTGAAAAAAATGATTGGGCAAACAATCGAACGGCCTGATGCGGACCGGATTGTTCATGGAGCCGTCACCGGAAGCGGCAACGCATTTCTTACGGACAAGGGAGAGGTTTCCCCGGTCAACGAAGTGGCGGCCATTGTCGAAGGAGCCCTTCTCCTCGACAAGGACTGCGCTTCCATCATCGAGATGGGCGGCCAGACCGCGAAATTCATCACCGGCTTCACCGCAGACGATAAGACCCGCGTGGAAGTATCAATGACATCCAACTGCTCATCGGGCACGGGATCATTCCTTGAGGAACAGGTGTCGCGGCTGGGAATGGACATTGAAGACTATTCTGCTCACGCCGCAAAGGCGACTTCCATCCCCCGCATCGCCGGACGATGCAGTGTGTTTGCCAAGACGGACATCACGCACCATCAGCAGGAAGGCGTGCCAAGAGAGGATATTCTCGCCGGACTGGCCCATGCGGTGGTCAAGAACTACAGAAGTGCAGTCATGCGCCGATTGCCCAAGACAACGCCCATGCTCTTTGTGGGTGGCGTCTGCCGCAACAGCGCGATCACGGAAGCCATGTCCTCGGTGCTCAAACTCGGACCGGACGAACTGCGTACCAGCGAGCATTCCGGCATGGCCGGGGCCATCGGGGCAGCCGTACTGGCCGCACAGGAGCAGCTTACCATAAACATCCGGGAAACTGCGGGAGCGCTGGCCGATACTCCTTCCCGCCACATTCACATGCACGAAGACCTGAACCTCAAGCCGCTGGCGGGCCTCGGCATGGACGACGGCAAGGGCAAACACATCACCCAGATGTTGCCGGACTCCCTTCCGGTCGACTGCTGGCTGGGCATTGACGTCGGTTCCACCAGCACCAATCTCGTTCTCATTGACGATCAGGACAGAATCCTCGGCTACCGCTATCTGAGAACGGCAGGAGCCCCTGTCCGGGCAGTATGCAAGGGGCTTGCGGAACTGCACGAGGAATTCGGCGACAGAATCAGAGTCGCGGGATCCGCAACGACCGGGTCCGGCAGATACATGACCGGCCGTCTGGTGGGAGCTGACCTTGTCCGTGACGAAATCACGGCTCAGGCCCGTGCTGCCGTGGCCATCGATCCTTCGGTGGACACCATCTTCGAAATCGGCGGACAGGATTCCAAATTCATCGCCATTGAAGACGGCGTGGTCGCGGATTTCCAAATGAACAAAATCTGCGCGGCCGGAACCGGCTCCTTCATCGAGGAGCAAACCAAGAAGCTAGGCGTGCCTCTGGAGGAGATCGGTCCCACCGCGCTCTCGGCAACGAATCCCACAAGTCTGGGAGAACGCTGCACCGTTTTCATGGAAAGCAGCATCGCCGCCCATCTGGGTCAGGGAACCAACATCGCCGATCTCGCTGCCGGACTGTGCTACTCCATCGTCAAGAACTACACGAACAGGGTCGTCGGACAGAAACGCATCGGCCACAAGATATTCCTGCAAGGCGGCGTGGCGCACAATCAGGGTGTGGTCAACGCCTTCCGCGCAGTCACAGGCAGGGACGTCACCGTACCGCCGTTCTTCAGCGTCACAGGGGCATACGGAGCCGCCATGCTGGCCCGTGAAAAAATGCAGACCGAAGGCTTGACGACCACGGAATTCAAGGGCTTCGCCCCCACACCGCCGGACGAGACGCGAACAATGCCCACTTCCGACAAAGCCACAAGCTCCGACTTCAACCGGAAGGTTCAGGAGTTCATTTTCGAAGGGTACGATGACACAATGGACCCGAACAGGAAGACCGTGGGCATCCCCCGCGCCCTGTTCACCTACGGCATGTTCCCGATGTTCTACCCCTTCTTCAAGGAACTGGGCTTCAACGTGAAGCTCTCCGCCCCGACCTCGGAAGAGACGATACGGATGTCACAGGAATTTTCCCTGGACGAGACGTGCTATCCGGTCAAACTCATCAACGGCCACGCTGCCGAGCTGGTGAAAAAGGGAGTGGACTATCTGTTCTTCCCCGACCTCTACACCGTGTTCCATCCCGGTTCGGAATCGCGGCAGGACTATGGCTGCGCGTACATGCAGCTGGCCTTCAAGATCATCAACAAGGCCATGGACCTTGAGAACAAGGGCATCAAACTGCTGGCACCGACCATTGCCTTCAATCAGGGGCGGGAGTTCATGCAGGGCGTGTTCATGAAAATGGGCCGCGAACTGGGCAAGACCGAACAGGAAACCGGCATGGCCCTGCAAAAGGCCATGGGGTCGTTCAAGGCATTCGAGGACAAGCTCGAACAGCGAGGCAAGGAAACCCTCGCCAATCTTGATCCCGACAAAAAGACCTTTGTGCTCATTTCAAAGATATACGGCGTAGCAGACCCCGTCCTGAATCTGGGTATTCCGGACAAACTCGCGGCAATGGGATACCAGACCCTGCCGTTCTACGACATGCCCGAAGTGGACATCTTCAATCAGCACCCGAACATGTACTGGCCCTTTGGGCAGCACATTCTCGAAGCCGCAAAGCTGGTCTCCAAGCATCCGAACCTCTATGCGGTATTCCTCACACACCACGGATGCGGGCCGGACACGGTGACAGCCCACTACTTCAAGGAAATCATGGGCGACAAGCCCTATCTGACCATTGAAGTGGACGAGCACTCTTCCGGCGTCGGCGTTATCACCCGGGTGGAAGCCTTTGTGAACAGCCTTGGCAAACGCCCCGTCATGCAGGCCGGACCTCTTGAAACATATACGGAGCTTCCTCCCGAAAAGCCCGTGAACATTGACGCCGAACCTCCCCGTGCTGCAACAGGGAAACTCGTCGTGCCATGCATGCAGCCTTACTCACGACTGGCCTGCAAAGCCATGGAAGCGGAAGGGATAGATGCTGTCGAGGCCAACGCAACGACCGCCGCGTCGATCGATCTCGGCAGAAACCATACCGTCACCAATGAGTACTACTCTCTGGCCGTCCTGCTGGGAGACCTGCTGCACACCCTGAAAGGGATGAACGGTTCAGGCGAGAAAGTGAAACTGCTGCTCCCGCAGAACGAAGGGGCGGAGGTCGACGGGCAGTACCCGCGGTTCATTCGCGCCAAGCTGGACCAGAACGGATTGGAAAACGTCGGAATCGCCGCTCCCTACATGGAAGACCTGCTCACCCTGAACGAAGAGCACGCCAGGACCCTGTTCCTGTGCCTGCTGGCTGGTGACCTCATTCTGCTCGCTCCCGGCGATAAGCGGCAGATGCTTCAGGAAACCATCGAAGAAATGATTGCAAGCAAATCGCTGACGCCGGGATTTCTCGCTTCCGTAGCCAGACACGTCAGGACGTGGACACAGGGGCAGCACAACGGAAAGACCGTCTTCGCCCTTGGGGAACCGATGACACTCTACAACGACATCCTGAACGACAACACGTTCAAGACGCTTGAGGCCGAAGGGCACCGCGTCATCTATGCCCCTCTCAGCGAATACATGTGGAGTTTCTGGCATGACTTCGCCCCTGAAACCAACGGCAGCAAGGCTCCCAAGCAGCGTCTGCTGGATGAATTCCAGAACACCATTCGCTCCATTGCGGCGATCCTCGAAGACCAAAGCCACTTCGAGCCGGACCTGAAACAACTCATGGCAAAGGCGGACGAAACCATAGGCTACTACGCAGGAGCCTTCGGACGGTATCGAAGCGTCAAACCCCTCGGCTCCATGGCGGAAGCAAACGGCATCATCTCGGTCACCTCGATGTACGAAAACACGGGAATCTCCCTTGAGATTCTGCAAAAACGACGCAACGGAGACGGCACCCTGCCGATGCTGACACTGACCTTTGACGGCAACAGAAACAAGGCGGACGAAACAAAAGTCGAGTCATTCCTCTTTTACATCTGAGGGCAACCCCCAAGGAGGACCCAATGCACACCACCATGCACAAGAAAACCAGTCGTCCACGGGAGCTGACTCCCCAGGCAAAGATCATGCGGACCCTGCAAAAACAGGGGCTCAAACTGACCCGTCAGCGGAAGGTTATTCTGGAGGTTTTTCTGGACATGGACGGGCACCCGTCACCGGAGGAAATCCATCGTGAAATCCACCGTCAGGGGCACAATCTGGGCATCTCCACGGTCTACCGGACACTGAAGGTACTCGTTGAAACCGGCGTTGTACGCAAACTCGAGTTCGGCGATGGACAGGGCCGGTACGAGCAACGTGACGAAAGGACGCAGCATCTGCATCTGGTCTGCAAACAATGCGGACAGACGTTCGAAGTACCGACAATCGCGGTGGACTGGCTGTTCGAGGAACTGGCTGAAAACCATGCGTTCGCCCTGCACAGCCACACGGCATACCTCTACGGACTCTGCGACGCATGCATCGCGGAATCCTCAGAAAACAGAGACAATCATGAAGAAGAAAGGATAACCCCATGAATCACCAGCGTCACCGGCAATGCAGGGGGACGACCCCTGTCCGCAAAGGGTACGGCCCCACCAGCTTCTGGCTTCAGGATCCGAAAGCGGTCTTCGACCATCTGGCCCTGCAAGAAGGCACGGTCTTCGTGGACGCAGGGTGCGGCGCAGGGGAATACTCCCTGTTCGCCGCAGGCCTGCTGGGGGAAAAAGGGCGCGTCATCGCTCTGGACACGGTCAAGACGTCAATCGAACAACTAAACGTCCTTGCCCTTGAGGAGGGCAAGACAAACGTAACGGGCCACGTATGCGACATCACGGCCCCGCTCCCTCTGGAAACGGGCAGCGTGGATGTGCTCATGCTGAGCACCGTGCTGCACATAAAAAGCGTACGCGATCAGGCGGAAAGCATGTTCTCCGAATTCAGGAGAGCGCTGCGCCCGGACGGGATGCTGGCCGTACTGGAATGCAAAAAGGAAGAAGCCAATTTCGGCCCGCCCCTTCATTCCCGGCTGTCAGCAGAAGATGTCGAGGCGCTGGCCGCGCCCTGCGGCTTCGAAAAACACTCCGAACTGCTTCTGGAACACACCTATCTGGCATGCTTTCAACCTCGATAATCAACACCATGCAGCGACCATAAAAAAGGACTCCCGAATCACCGGGAGTCCTTTTTTCATACTCTAAAATATACGTCTCAAACCTTTCGTACAACACACGCTCGGTACTCCATCTCCCGCCTCCCGATAGAAGCGGAAGTAAAGCGCAGGGAACGGACAGGCTCGAAACCGCAACGTTCACCCAACCGGTTCAGGGAAGACGGAGAATGGAAATGAAAGGTGACACCGGGACGACAGGTACGGCCATGAAACGGACGCTCGCCGGAATCCCCGTCATCCTGATGTGCGACCACGAAAGCGAAAACGCCTCCCTTTTTCATAATGCGGGACACCTCGGAAAAAATCACGTCCAGATCGCTGAAAAGATGCATGACTCCGGTGCATACGGCGTGGTGAACCGATTCATCGGCAAACGGGTACGGCGAAACAGACACATCGTGTTCCGCCAATTCGGACGCAAAAGACTTCTGCCGGCAAATCCCGAGCATCTCGCTTGAAAAATCCATTCCTTTCACACGAAGCCCTGCCTTGTGAAACAGGACAGAGGCCAACCCCGTTCCGATCCCCACATCAAGGATGGTCTCCCCCGGGGCAGTGTCCCTATACGCCAGTCCGAAAACAATCTCCGGGTCCAGCCAGTTGGCCTTCTGCGATTTCATGTCATACTGCTGCACATGGTCGCCGGTAAAAGCCCTTCTGACCTTTGTATTAGTTGTCATTGTTCACCTCTTCGCAAACAGGCAGCATGCCGCCCTTTGATTTGGAAATACCGGCAACCACGGCTTCGGGGCCGACGCTTCGATTCACGATGTTCCGCGAAAACCGCAGAGAGGCCTCCGCAACGAAAAACCCCAAAACCATGCAACCGGCCAGCAGGGTGTAAAGGAAGGCAAACCCGCTGTTGTCGCCCAGTTTCCCGATAAATGGAGCCATGGCCAGAGGGAATATGATGTACAGACTGCTCAGGACCGCAAACCCCGTTCCGGCGTTAGGGCCTGCACAGGCACGCATCATGAGAGTGAAACCCCAGACCTGAATACCGCCCATGAGAATGCTGTCCATCGACAAGGCAACGGCAGCCATCCACAGGGAGATACCGCCCTGCTGCGCCCAGTAGACCGAAGACACTGCAAGCGTGATGGAAAGCAGGCAGAAGCACCGCATGAACAAATCCCGTCCGGCCCGGTGCAGCAGCCAACCGCTCAGGATGGTCCCGGCCAGACCAGCCGGATAACCGTAGTGCATGAGCAGCCGCCCGATAGTCTTGGAGTCCAGCCCCAAATCCACGAACATCGGTGCCCGCATCTGAAATCCGCAAAAGGCAAAGGCCGTCGGGGCGATCAGCACCGGCAACAGCCAAAGAATGTCTTTTCGGCGAAGAAAAGCCACCACCCCCGCCTTTTCAATCCCTCCGAAGGAAACAGCCCTGACGGGTTTCATTTCCCTATGCAGCAGCACAGGAAGGCTGAGCAGGAAAACCACCGCGGCAAGCGTCAGGCACAGGAACTGCCACCCCATGGACGAGTGCAGAAACAGCATCAGACCGCCACCGAAAATCATGCCCACATACCGCGCACCGGCCTGCACCGAATTCCCCCACCGCCTCTCGGACGGCTTCAGGATGTCAGTGGCATAGCCATCCACGGCAATGTCATTAGTGGCCATCACGATATTGAGCAGCATCAACACCGCATACATGGCTCCGTAATGCGTCTCCGGAGGTGTCTGCGATGCGACCAGCAACAGGCCGGCCCCCACCCATTGCAAAGGAAATATCCATGATCGACGTCGCCCCAACGCCGGGAAATAGGTCTTGTCCACCCATGACGCATAAATGAACTTGAACGCCCACGGCAGATGCAAAATGAACAGCCCGCCGATGCCTTCAAGCGACATCCGGCTCTCACGCATGATGACGGGAAGACTCCCGAATACATAGCCAAGCGGAATAGCTTGGCACAAATACATGGAGGCCAGCAAAAACATTTTCTTCGCAGTCGAGTCTCCCCGACCATCACAAACCGGCATTGATTTCATCGCCTGCTCCTTCACGCATCGTCGAAAACAAAAAACTCCCGAATCCGGAATTGAATTCGTTCGACAGGCCGCCTTTCATCCGCACCGGACAGCGCACCGCATTTCTCGACATTCTGATGAAGATGCAATCTATGATTCACGGCAAAAACTTTCTGCCCCCGCAGCAGATAATTTTGCCCTTGAAGTGAAAATCAGCCAAAAAAAACAGGCATGGTTGCATGCCTGTCAACAGTCGTTCCCGGGATCGAAAACCAAACGGATTTCAATCAGGAAACACGAGCCATATGATTGTAGGTAGTTGCCCGGATGGACTTCAGATACGCCTTGGGAAGTACGCCGAAGCGTTTCCTGTAGGCAGTGCTAAAATGGCTGAGGTTGGTATATCCGATTGCCCAGGCCACCTCACTGACGTTCATGTCGCCTTCCTCGAAATACATCTTCGCCTTTTGCAGCTTGTATTCCTTGATGAAGCCGAAAACGGACACTCCGTACAATTCCTTGAAACCGGCCTGAATCTTGTGAACGCCCATATGATGGTTTTCAGCAAGCTCTGCCAATGTCGGGGGTGAGGTAAACCGGTCCTCAAGCTCCTTGCGGATAACATGAATCACATCGCGCTCGCGGGGACAGAGAGAGTGCGCGCTCCTCTGCATGGGGCAATCCCCGTCCGCTAGGGTCAATCCCAGCAGTTCAAGCGCCTTGCCCTCCATGTAAAGCCTGACGCCGAAGTTGTTTCTTACACCGAAAAACAGTTCATTGGCAGCCGCCTGCACTTTGGGAGACAGGCGACGTTGAACGGAAAAATCCGCAGCCCCTTTCTGCTCCAACGTTCTCCTGAGGCAGGACGGCGCACACCCCGCATCCTCGTCAAGCATGGAGAAAAGGACATCCGGCAGCACATGCATATGGACGATGCGTGTTTTCTTCCCGGCCGGGATGCTCACCGTACCGGACATATGACGAAAAAAACCTATCCCACCTGTTCCGGCCCGGTTATTCACCTTGAGGCTTCCGATCGGAGTATCCCGCATGTCGTTCACGAAATCGCCCTCAAGAAAAAAACCGAAATCCACGAACGAGTTTTCCTTGCGATAATGAAAGGAAAAATCCTCGTCCGAAAACGCGTCAAATACGCTGACGGACAACCCCGGACGCACATGGTACTCCTGCCACATCGACTGAAGGAGTTCGCCCTTCTCCCGGCACCCCATTGAAGGGAAATCGCGAACCGGCATTTTCGCAGCTACACCACCTTTGGGATGACCACAGCTTTTGTCGTGAAAATAAGTAGTATTGTTCAACGAAAGCCCCTCTGCTTTATTGATCTTGAAAATCATTATCTTTAACAATCTTCCTAAATCCTCCCCTTGAAACTGTCAAGAACAACTCGTTGAGCAACGCCACCGCAACCGATGCAGGGCCTACGAGATGTGGAGTGAACAAAGACTGAAAACCAGAAAAAAGGACCGCAGAATCAACTGAGGTCCTTTTCATTCATTACATGCGTGGCACGCCACTACTTGATGCGACCAAGTGTCCCCTTGCCGCCGAAAAGGTCGTCCACATACAGGTTGTCACCCGGCTCGGTGAAATAGCCGTCTTTCACCGTTTCCACGGGCCCCATTTTCAGCAGCTCGCTCACGGTAACGAACTCATATCCCAGCTTCTTCAGCTCCGGGACCAGCCTCGGCACCAGTTTGTGCGTCTTTTTGGGTACGGCATTGGCGTGCATGAGGATAATGGCTCCGGGCTGGACATTGTCCAAATCCCACTGCATCAGTTGCTCCACGGTACGCTCCAGTTCATCCTGTTCGCCTTCTATGGACCACTGAATCATGGGCAGCCCCATGGAGGCCAATATTTCTGCGGTATGTTCATTGTTGCGGCCATACGGCAGGCGCAGCACCCGGAGACAAGATGGCACCTTGCCCATTTCACCGGCCATGCCACGCTTCTTCGCCCACGCCTGCAATCGCTCGTACAGCACCTCATACTGGGCCTGCGTCCAATCCACCTGCTCCCGCACTTCGGCCTCGTTCATCAAGGCGAAATTGCCATGAGTCCAAGCGTGATTCCCCACCTCGAAAAGAGGATCGGCCATGAGCTGCATGGCCTTTTCCGGATGGCTTTGCATCCATTTGCCCCCGGCAAAGAACGTGGCCTTCACACCTTCGCTCCGCAGGTAGTTGACGATGTCCTTCTGATACCCCGCCAGATGAGGAGCACGTTCGCAAAGATCAAAGGTCAGCGCCATGACCTTGCGGCCATTTTCCGGAACGACACGCACGATGACCTGCTGCAACTCGGGTGGAACCTGAGGCAGGACATGGACAGGCCGAGTTCGCAGCGGTGGGCGCAAATCCGGGTCAGCCAAAGTGGCACGGGCCACATCGCTGTCAGCTCCGGCCAGTTGTTCATCAAACCACAAGGTATGAAGCAGCTTTTCCGAGCCGAATGACTCAGGCCCAGCGGCCTTTTTACCGCTACAACCACCGAGAATGAACAGGAAGGAAGCGAAAATGAAGAGCGTAACTCGAAGCGCAGACATGAAAAGACCTCCGGTCGGGCAGGCGCTGCCCGGATTGAATACAGCGATGCAAATTATACCGGCGGCACCGATGCGTCAATGTGCTCAGAGAAAACCGAGTAGGGTCAACGCCTCAGACAAAACAGAACAGGCCACGACACTTCCGGAACACCCATAGTGTCATGGCCTGTTACCAAAGCAAATATATTGTCCGGCTGTTCTATCAACCGAGTTCTATGCTTCGCACATACGCCATGCGGATCGCGTCCATTATGTTACCGCGCACGGCAGTACGGTCAAAATGAGCGAGAGCGGCAATAGTCGTTCCGGCCGGTGCAATGGACATTTCCTTCAACATGCTGACATGCTCGTCCGCCCGCTCGGCCATGAGGCTGGCACCACTGAACAGCTTTTTGACCATGCGGGATGAAACGTCCCGGTGCAGCCCCAGCTCGACGCCTGATTCAATCATGGTTTCAATGAGATAGAATATGAAGGCAGGTCCCGATCCGATGACTGCGGTAAACACGTCGAACTCACCTTCAGACAGGATATGCACGTCGCCCGAATTACGGAACACGGCCTGAATGCCTTCCTTCTGGTCCTCTGAAAGAGTCTTGTCATCCAGACAGATGGCGGTCACGCCTTCCCTGATGACAACGGGAGTATTGGGCATGACCCGAATGACCGGACAGATATTGTGTGTACTGGCCTTCAGTGACTCCAGAGTCAATCCCGCGGCAATGGAGACCAGACACTTATCTTTCGTCAAAGCCGGAATTATTTCAGGCCAGACATCCTCTGCCTGCTGCGGCTTGACGGCAAGGACGACGAAATCCGATTTTTCAACCAATTCCTGCACGCTGTCGCAAGGGACAAGGCCGGTCTCTTTTGCCAACTCTTCCAGTTTGGCTCTGGTCTGGTTCAAGCCATACACAGTCAGCCCATCCATCCCAGAAAGGGTTCTGATGATAGCCCCGCCCATGTTTCCCGTTCCGATAAAACCGATATTCATTTCAAGCCTCCTTTTTACTGCGCCAGAATGGTTTTTGCAGCAGCCGCCATTCCGCCAGTGGGGCCTGCGATATGACGCAACTCTTTCAACTTGCAACGCAATTCAGCCAATACGCCGGGATTGTTCAGCCAGGTCGCAGTCTGCTGATAAAGACTCTCCGCATTGGCCTTTTCCTGTAAGAATTCAGGGAATAATTCCTTTTGTAATAAAATATTGGTCAGGCTGATGAACTTTGAATAGGCAAGCCTGCGAAGAACAAATGCAGCAGGACGATCCAGCTTGTATGCCACTATGGTCGGCGTTCCGATAAGCGCGGTCTCAAGGGTCGCCGTTCCCGACGCGGCCAGAATCAGGCAGGATTTCCGGATCATCTGAAACCTGTTTTCCGGTTCCACGATGTTCATGGGCAGGTTCTCGGGCCATAATTTTAGCAGGAACTCCCTGCTGACACCCGGAGCACGGGCGACCGAGAACACCATCCACGGCTTTTTCCGATAAATTCTGGACGCAGCCTCGGCAAAATCAGGCAGCAGAAACGATATTTCCTTTTTCCTGCTTCCCGGCATGATGCCGATCTGGTGATGGCTCGGAGTCAGCTTGTCCAGAGCCTGCAACGGAATGACATCCTGAAGCGGATGCCCCGCATACAAAGCCCGACACCCTCTCTCCTGAAAATACTCCGGCTCGAACGGCAAGGCGCAGATGATGTTTTGCACGTATCTCTGCATGATCTTCATGCCCTGCTGCTTCCATGCCCAGAACTGCGGTGCCATGAAATAATGAACCGGGATATTCATGGCATGTGCCGTTTTGGCAAGCGGCAGGTTGAAGTCGGGGCAATCCACCATCACGATCGCATCGGGACGGTCCTGCTCCCAGCTTTTTGCAATTTCCTTTTGCAGGCGAAAAATTCCCGGAAGGCCCAGCAGGACATCGAAAAAACCGGTAAAACAGATACGGCTCATCGGGAAACGCACGTCGGCTCCCGCCTGCTCCAGCGCAGGCCCGCCCATGCCGCATATCTCAAGCGTCGGATTTTGCCGAAACAACTCTCCGGCCAACGCTCCGGCGCACATGTCACCGGAAGCCTCACTGCAATTTATCCATATTTTACGCGGCATGTTCGCTCCTTCGCTCCAAGGCCAGCAAAAACACGGCACAGAGAATCAGGGAAAACCCTACCCACCCTATGGAAGTGAAGTTTTCACCAAAAAAGAGACACACCCAGAGCGTCCCCAGAATCGGCTCCAGATTGCAAAACACGGCGACATGGACTTGCGGGATGCGCTTCATGCTCTGCCCGTAAGCCCAGAAAGCCACATAGCCCGTGAAAACCGCAGTCATCAGGATGGCAGGCCATGTCTGTGCGGAATATGGGGTATGGAAATGGATGAAGGGCAGCAGGACCAAGGCCCCGCCCAGCTGCATGTATGTGTATAATACTTCGGTTCTGTAGTATTTCTGCCAATGCTTGAAGAATGGATACTGCAAGGCATAGCAGAACCCGGAAGCCAATCCGCAGACAATGCCTGTGACGGATGTTTTCGCCTGAAGACTTCCGCCAGAGAAACAGATGCACACGACACCGCACAGGGCAATGCAGATGGCCAACCATCGCTGCCTTGAGACGGCTTCATGCGAAATGAACTTTGAAAATATGGCAACCCAGACGGGGGCCGTATACAGCAGGATCTCTCCCATGGCGGCCCCGCTGTAGTGCATCGACATGAAAAAGACATAGAACAGGCCACCGATACTCATCATTCCCCAAGCCATGAACAGCAATACGTGGCTTGGCCTGATGCCGAGTGCACGCGAACTGGCAGCATGAATTCCAAAACAAAGACACCCGAAAGAAGCGCGCCAGAACGACACCTCCAGAGGAGATAAACCGGCCGCAAAGAGAATCTTCGAAAGAAGCGTCATGAGCGACCAGCAGAAAGCGGCGAGGGCAACGAAGCCATAGCCCGACGAGACTCTAATCATTGCTTTGAAATTCTTTTATTTTCACCATCAGTTCAGGAAGAGACAGTGCCCCCCGGCATACACCGGGAGACACTGCCATAACGAGGTCAGGCCAGAGTTGGGTTACGCTCCGGCATGTTCAACGGATGCTCCGGAAGAGGAATGGCGGCCTGCGAACTTGGGGGAAGTTTCGGGGGCCAGAGCCTGACAGACAACACCACCGATGACCAAAGATGCAATGCAGCATCCGAGTGTGACGGTAACGCCATACTGCTCGGTGACGACAGGCAGCATCCAGGTTCCCATACCGGCACCGATGCGGCTGAAGGCGATGGTCAGGCCAACACCAGAGCCTCGAAGTTCGGTGGGGAAGAGTTCCGGCGGATACAGCCACTCGGCAACGATGGAGATGGCGAGAACGGTGGAGAATGTGCCCAGCAGGACAAAAGCCAGAGTGGCGGGCATATTCTGCCAGACAGTCATGAGGGTCAGGACAGCGGCAGCACCATAGAACGTCCACAGCAGGAAGGCGCGGCGGGAGATCTTGTCGGCAATCAGGATACCGATGATGACACCGACCATGGTGAAGCCGTTATACAACATGCCGGAGGCATGGGGGTTGGCGATGTGGAGTCCCTTCACGACCACCGGCAGGAAGATGGAGATGGCAAAGAAGGGAAGGACCTGACAGAGGAAGAAAGTACAGGAAGTAAGGGTATTGCGCCACAGCTCAGGGCTGAACAGCCTGAAGAAGGAAGCAGATTCGACCTTTTCCTTTTCTTCGGGAAGACCGTAATTGGTGCCAAGATGCTGATGGACCAATGCCAAGGCTGCACCGGCACCCTTCTTTGCCAGAGTCCAGGACGGGGACTCGGGAGTACCCAGACGCACGATAAGGGTAATCAAGGCGAGTACGGCAGAGGAACAGATGATCCAGCGCCATCCGTTTTCACCCAAATCGCCGAGGGAGGCGATAAAGAAACCGGCGAAGTAGGAGATGATGTATCCGAACGTCCACGCGGCCATGAGCCAGCTCATCATCTTCGTGCGGACCTTTTCCGGAGTCCATTCGCTGAGCAGTGCGACACCGACGGTGTAGTCGGCACCGACGCACATGCCGAGCAGGAACCTGACGATCACCAACAGTGTCGGGTCAGACAGGAAAAACTGCAACACAGACAAGATCAGACTGAAAACAGCGACAAAGGCGTAGGCCGCCCTTCTTCCCACCCGGTCAATGATGATTCCGGTCAACAGGCTTCCAAGCAGGATTCCGAAAAGGGCTCCGGCTCCGATCAATCCCATCCAGAAGCTGTCCAAGCCCAGCGCCCCAGTGGCATAAGACAGGGCAATACCGACAATGCCGAGAATATACCCGTCGCAGATCTGCCCCATGAAGGTGCCCACTGCGATTTTTTTGTGAATGGAAGAAAAAGGAGCATCTTCAAAGTTAATACCGTTCTGTCCATTAGGTACCATTGCAAACCTCTCCTATCGAGTAACACATTGATTTGAAAAACCTACACTTCCCACTCCAGATCAGCGGCTAATCCTTGTAAGCGATTGCGTCCATTTCCAGCAGGCATCCGTGAGCGATTTCACTGGCCCCCAGGCAGAGTCGCGCCGGACGGTGGTCCCCCATGAACTCGGCGTAGACTTCATTGAATCCGTCGAAATCATCCATGCTGGTCAGAAACACGTTGGTTTTGGTGATGTCCGAAATGTCGAGTCCTGCGGCATCAAGCACAGCCTTCAGGTTGTACAGCGTCTGAAACGCCTGTTCCTTGATGGTGGCTCCGACGACCTCTCCGGACACAGGATGAAAGGGCACCTGCCCACAAATGTAATATGTGTTGCCAGCCTTCACACAATGACTGTAAGGCCCTACAACTTCTGCCGATTCTGCTGAATTAAAGAATTCCATTGGGTACTCCTTTGGGTATGGGGCTCCTGCAGGAAGGGTGCTGACGGTATGATCAGCACCCTTCCATGAGGCAGGAGTTGGCTAGGATGGGGTGACTTAGATTTCTTTCTTGGCGTTGAATTCTTCGTAGAAGAGTCTGGCTTCAGCGCCCATGGTCAGGAACGGTTCCGGGGGAAGGCGTTTGGGAGTCGAAATCCGCTTGAGGAAATCGAGATTCTGACTCGGAATGCCGCTGACCCATTCAGCGAGGTAGTAGCCAAGCAGGCTTGTCTTGGCCACTCCGGCTCCTTCACCGCAGGCCGAAGCAAAGACAGTGGGATGCTGCTGCAGCATCAAGGGCCGGTAGTTCATGGTCATATTGATCATGCCGCCATACACGAACTCGAAGTTGACGTGTTTGAGTTCGGGGTAACGGTTTTCATATGCCTTACGCAGTTTCGGGATGGACCGCTGGATGCGCTGGTGCGAAGTCGTGAGATTGGTTGCAAAGGAGAAACCGTTACGCACGAAGATGCGGTTGTCTCTGGTAAAGCGGACAGTGGTTCCGGCAGGATGTCCGGCAGTACAGCCCCACGGCTTGACGCCTTCCATGTGCCGCATCTCTTCGTCGGTGAACTGACGGGTGAATGCGCCGTAGGAAAGCACCGGGCAGAACACTTTCTTGCCAATGCCGAATTCCTGAATGAAGGGGCCGCCGGTGACCAGAACGAACTTGCCCCGGACTCTCTTGCCGCTTCTGAGCACGATGCTGGTCGGGCTGCCTTCGTCGATACGCATGACTGGGCATTCCTCAAAAACATCCACGTTCTCAGGCATTACGGAGAACATGCCGCGCAGGACATCTGCGGGGTTGATGAGCACGGTACCGGGGGTATACAGGGCTTTCTTGTAGTACCGGGTGCCAGTACGGCGATACAGGTCTTCGCCTTCGACCACTTCGTAAGAGCAGTTCATCTTCTTGAGCTCTTCGATTTCATGATCGATCAGCTTGAAGCTCTTTGTCTCGGCGCAGCAAAGGTATTTGCCGCAGTGATCCCAGTCGACGTCCTCAATACCGTTATTCATGATGGTGTCTTCCATCCACTTGATGATAAAGGTATTCAGTTCGAAGTATTTCTGGTTGTCCTCGAAAGAGGAAGCGCCCTGATCACCGAAGTCGTGCGGCACGTCGATAATGAAGCCCGCGTTCTTGCCGCTGTCGTTGTCGCCGATCTTGATGGCTTCAAAAACAGCGATCTTGGAATCCGGGTGCAGCTCGGCCAGACGTCGGGCAGCAGCCTGTCCGCCGTAACCGGCACCGACAATTATATAGTCGTAGGCATCTTTGATTTCAGAGCGGTCTTTGAAATTATGGTGCTTATACGCAGACATTTCCACCCAGCTCTGACCGGTAGTTGTGGGAAAACGCTTTACATCTCGCATAACTCAACTCTCTTCTTAAATAGTTTAAAATTTATATATCTAGCCGCGCAGAATGATTCTGGCATCTGCAATGGCCAAACCTTTTTCCCAAGCAAACACGGGATTGAGGTCGACTTCCGCAATATCGCGCAGTTCGTTCACCAACTGCGAAATGACGCAGGCGGTTTCGGCAAGGGCTTCCAGATCGCAGGGCTTGGTACCCCGGGCACCCTGAAGCATTCCCAATCCCTTGATTTCACGAATCATGCTTCGGCAGGAAGGCATGTTCACCGGAGCCACCCTGAAGGCAACGTCCTTCAGGATTTCCACAAAAATACCGCCCAGACCGAACATCACTGTCGGACCGAAGGTGTTGTCATGGCTGGAACCGATGATGCACTCGACTCCACCGGGAAGCATGGTGGTCATCATGACGCCGAATATGTCGGCATCGGATTTGTATCTGCGACCGTTCTTCACCAACTGCTCGAAGGCTTCGCGGGCCTTGTCTTCGGAGTCGATGTTCAGGGCCACGCCACCGGCATCGGTCTTGTGCAGGATGTCGGGAGAAACGATTTTCATGACGACCTTGCCGCCGATATTCCTGTAGAATTCGGCTGCTTCGTCAGCGGTTGTGGCCAGATAATCTTCCGTGAGATCAAGGCCGTAGCAGCGAAGCACGTCTCTTGCCTCGGTTTCGACAAGGCTGGTGCGACCGGAATCCTTGACGGCTTTCAGGATGGCCTCGGCCTTTTCCTTGCGGTCGGCAGGCATGTCCGGCAGCTCTTCTCCGGCCTCTTCCTTCAGGGACTTCTTGAGGTCGCTGTAGTTGGAAAGGAGACCCATGGTACGGACCGCGGCATCCACTTCTCCGAAAACCGGAACACCGTTTTCACTGATGTATTCCAGGCATTCGGGGCGTTGCGGTGCGTAGATGGAATGCATGACAACAGGCTTGTCGCTTTCGGCAATCTTCTGGGTCATGCTCTTGGCAACGTCCATTTCCAGCACCTTGAATTCCTCGGACAGGTCGGCATAGCCGCCATAGAGACCGACGATGAGGATGCCGTCCACATCCGGGTCCTTCAGGAGCACGTCCAGACAACGGTCAAACACCCACATATCCGCTTCAGGAGTTCCAGCCAGATCGACCGGGTTCTTGATGGGGCAATGCGGCATGAGGATTTCTTTCAGCTTGGACTGGGTGGCGTCGGAAAGAACCGGCGCTTCGAGATCGAACTTTTCAGCGAAGTCGGTTGCCATGACACCGTGACCGCCACCATCAGTCAGAATGGCAATGCGCTTGCCCTTGGCAGGCTTGCACTTGGAGAATGCCTCAGCGGCATCAAGCAACTGGCCGGGGCTGTCCACCCGGATGATACCGGCCTGCTTGAGGGCGGCATCAAAGATCTTCTCACTTCCGGCGAGGGAACCGGTATGGGAGGCAGCAGCACGGGCACCGGCTGCACTGCGACCGATCTTGATCGCGGCAATTGGTGTCTTGGCAGCCGTTCTCTTGGCGGCCTCGATAAACTTGCGGCCATCTTCCTCGCTCTCGACACGCAACCCTTCCATGTACAGGAGCAGGACCTTGGTGTTGTCGTCGGTTTCAATGTATTCCACAAAGTCGTGGAAGCGCATGTCCATCTGGTTGCCGATGGTTGCCCAGCAGCTGTAACCAAGGTTTCTGGCCTTGGCATTGAAGTTGATGTCAATGCCGAAGTTGCCGCTCTGGAGCACCAGACTCATGGGGCCGGAAGCCAGATCGATGATACTGGCGTTCATGCTCTTGGCGGCACTGTATGTACCCATGCAGTTCGGACCCTGCACGCGCATGTTACCCTTGCGGGCGATTTCGAGCATCTTGCGTTCAAGTTCTTTTCCTTCAGGGCCGACTTCACCAAAGCCGGTGGAAACGACGATGGCGCACTTGACGCCCTTCTCCACGCACTGCTCCATGACGGGCAGGATGAATTTCGGGGCGATGGCGAGGATGGCAAGATCCACATCACCGGGCACCGAAAGGATGTCAGGATACGTGGTATGACCGAACAGTTCGCCGCCGGAACGGGAAACAAGATATATGTCCCCTTCAAATTTGTTTTCAACCAGGCTCTTTGCTGTCCAATAACCGTACTTCTTCGAATTGGAGGAAGCGCCGATCAGGGCAACGCTCTTGGGTTGAAAAAGAGGAACCAGATCACTCATGAAAAAACTCCTTGTCAGTGCCATCCCCGACACGGGCCGGGGATGGCACACTACTACTTTTCTACGACAACACCAATAGCAACATCAGGACAAACAATGCCGCAAATATCGCAAAGAACACACTTTTCCGGATTTTCCTGAACTACGTAGTTGTAGCCCTGACCATTGATCGCAGAGCCGATGGCAAGAACACCTTTGGGGCACTTGTCCACACAAATCCCACAGGACTTACAGCGGCGGGCATCAATTACATGATGTTTCTCACTCATTACCGGACTCCTTTTTCACAGCGGCATAACCGGTGCGAAGTGCATCGATATTCAGGCCGACCAGTTTGGGCTTTTTCGCTCCCAGAAAATCATTGATGACTTCTTCAACCGTTTCCATTTTGAGGATGCCGGTTCCGGCTATCACCGCACCCAGCATGACCATGTTGGCGCAGCGGACGGTGCCGAGTTCAACGGCCGTGTCGGAGACGGGAAGGAAAAACTGCTCGAAACCGTCAGCATCCTTCGGTTCCTCGACCATGGAACTGTTGGTGAACAGCTTTCCGCCGGGGACGACCCCTTCAACGCAGTTGCCGTAGATGGACTGGCTGAGCGCCACGGCAATATCGGCATCGTTTTCAACGATGGGGCTGCCGATGGGCTCGTCAGAGACAATGACGTAGGCCGTGGAATCACCGCCACGCTGTTCAATGCCGTACGTCTGCGTCATGACAACCTTCAAATCTTCCTTGATCGCTCCAAGGCAGACCATTTTTGCCATCAGTGCGGAACCCTGTCCGCCTGACCCTGAAAACATACATTTATGCAACATCTTCCTGCTCCGTTTCATCTTTGAAGACCTGAGGGGTGAAGTAATCGGTCATCTCATTTCCACACCTTTCATAGGAATCCTTGACCTTCATCTTGAGGCCGGTCGGACAGGGAACGATGACTTCCACGAAGGCATAGCCCAATCCCTTGACCTGACACTCGAACGCCTTCTGGATACTTTTCTTGGCCTTGCGAATCGCCTTGGGAGAATCCACGCTTTCCCTGGCAAGGTATTTCACACCGGGCATGGCCCGCATCATTTCCGGAACCAGAAGCGGATAGCCCTGACTGGTGATGTCACGGCCCTTCACGGTGGTTGCCGTGACCTGACCATCCAGCGTGGTGGGGGACATCTGTCCGCCGGTCATGCCGAACACGGTGTTGTTGACCATGATGGTGGTGATGGGCATGCCCTTGTTGGCCGCATGCAGGAGGTCGCCAAGGCCGATGGCACAGGTGTCGCCGTCACCGGCGTAGGTGAAGACGATGTTGTCCGGTCTGGCCAGCTTGTACCCTTCGGCAAAGGAAGGAGCACGGCCATGGGTGGCTTCAATGGCGTCAATGTCCATGTAGTGATGGGAGAACCCGCCGCAGCCGATGCCCACAATGGCAATAGTCCGCTTCATAATATCCAGATTCTCGATAGCCTCGGCCACCAGACGCGTCACGATTCCGTGACCGCAACCCGGACAGTAGCTGGTCAGCTTGTCCAGATTTAAGGTTTTTCCGTATTTTGCACTCAAGTTTTCCATTGGTTATTCCCCCAGGATTCTGTTTGCTTCGGCAATCATGTCTGCCAGGGTGTACATGGGCAGGTCGCCACCGGTCTTGCCGAGAAAATGAACGGGCATCCGTCCATTCACGGCCAGTTTGACATCATCGATCATCTGCCCGTGGTTCATCTCGACCACCAGAATGTTCTTCACCGAATCAGGCAGAGCTTCGAAAGCCTTGTCAGGGAACGGCCACAGGGAAATGGGCCTGATGAAACCGACCTTCTTGCCATCGGCTCGCATCTTGGCGACCAGATCGCGGCACATGCGGCCATGGATGCCGAAGGCGGCAACCACCAGATCGGCGTCTTCCACCTGCTCCGCTTCCCACATCTGCTCGTTTTCTCGAATGACTTCGTACTTGGCACGAAGCCTTTCATTCATGTCGTAGCCATCCTGATGGGAATAGCTGCCGGTAATGAGAGCGCGCTTGGGATGATCCTGCGTTCCGGTGAAAGCCCAATCGGAAGTATCGAATTCGGCAGAATAGTCGTTGTAGGCGGGAAGCGTCGTGGACTCGGTGGTCTGGGCGCTGACACCGTCAACCACGAAGAGGACCGGAGTCCGGTACTTGTAGGCCAACCTGACACCCTGCGGCATGATGTCGGCGATTTCCTGACCGGAAGCGGGAGCCAGAACGATGACATGGTAGTCGCCATGGGCACCGCCACGAGTGGCAACGTGATAGTCGCTCTGGGCACCGATGATGTCGCCGTCACCAGGACCGACGCGCATGGAGTCGAGCATGATGCACGGCAGTTCGGCCGCACACATGAAACCGATGGCTTCATGCATCAGGGTCAGGCCGGGGCCGGAACTGGAGGTTGCTACCAGCGTACCGGTACAGGCGGCACCGGCCAGGGCGCTGGAAACCGCCAGCTCACTTTCCATCTGCATCATTTCACCGCCGTACTTGGGCAGGATGACGGCCATACGCTTCATGACGTCCGTTGCCGGAGTAATCGGGTAGGCAAAGTGATATTTCACTCCGCAGCGCGCCAGACTCTCGGCAAAGGTTTCCGTGTTTTTCAAAAACAAAGTTTCTTGGGTCATACTCACCTCAATGCAATTCTGCTGTGGTTCGTTCATCGAATCGCAACGACTGCGTTTCGTATTGTGGTACGTCGTACCACTTAGTTGATCAAAAAATTTTTGCCGCTATCTTGAGACACAATTCTTTGTACCATATTGCGGTACTGTGTACCACTTGTCTGAACACTAGCTGAGACATTTATGCACGTCAACCCCCTTTTTCAAAGTTGAGTGCAAGTTTTTTTACATAATAATATGAGTATATAAGAGCAGGCATGCTGCACCACACACACCCGAAGCCCGCAAAAACCGACCACTCAAAAAAATGCAAAAAGCGTGTTGACATTATTGTTTAAGACTCCTAACCTTACCACAAAATGGTACGCCATACACAATTATGGTTCAAAATGTGTTTTTTCACAGAAATGTTCCGACAAAATTGTCGCCTCGTTTAAACAACGACTTTGATCTTGTCTCGTGATAGTCAACACCACGATTACAAAGACAATTTCTCGGACAAACAGGAGAAAGATTATGCCAGAGGGAAAATCAATAGATGACCGTAGAAAACTCAATCACTATACTTTCTGGCCCGGATTTCTGCTTTTACTCGCTGGAATCACACTCGGACTGATTTACGAGGAAGGACTCGCGACCATCCTCGGCAACACCAAGGAATGGATTCACATCAACTTCGGGTGGCTTGAAGTCTCACTGGGCATCATCATTGTCATGTTCACCATAGGCATCGCGTTTTCCCCCATCGGCGACATTCGGCTCGGCGGCAAGGACGCCAAGCCCGAATTCACTTTCTGGCAGTGGTTCGCCCTCTCTCTGTGCGGATGCATCGGCATCGGGATACTCTTCTGGGCCATGGGCGAACCCATCTTTCACATGATGCAGCCCCCGCTGAGCCTTCACATAGACCCCGGATCCAAGGACGCCGGAGTCTTTGCCATAGCTCAGACAACCCTGCACTGGACCATCGCCCAATACTGTTTTTACACCATCTGCGGCGTCGCCATCGCACTGGTCAGCTACAACCGCAACGAGCCGCTGTCCGTAGCAGCCGGAATGTACGCTCTTTTCCCGAAAAAATGGCATCCGGTACTGGCTCCGACGGTTCACGCAATCTGCCTTTTCTCCCTTTGCTGCGCCATTGCCACCAGCATGGGCGCCGGCCTCATGCAGATCGGTAGCGGGACCGGAAAAATCTTCGGCTACACCCCCGGCCCCACAACATGGGCAGCCGCCGCCGCGATCATCATTCCGATTTATGTCCTGTCCTCATACTCCGGCCTGAAAAAAGGCATGCGTATCCTTTCAACGGGAACCACGCGGGCCTTTTTCTTTTTCATGGCCCTTGTCCTTTTCATGGGTCCCACGCTCTTCATTCTGGGGATCGGTGTTGAATCATTCGGATACTTTGCCAACAATTTCTTCCGCAACAGCACCCTGCTCAACACCATGCAGATCAACGACACATGGCCCATGCAGTGGCTTGTTCCTTACATGGAAATCTTTTTCATCTTTGCTCCGTTGCTTGGGCACTTTCTCGCCCGCATGGGAAAAGGAAGGACTGTCCGCCAGTTCATTCTGGTAAACATCATCCCGCCGACGATCTTCTGCCACTTCTGGATTGCGACCTTCGGCGGAACAGCGGTCTTCTTCCAATGGAGCGGACTTGTCGACGTTTGGACCGGAATTCACCAGTACGGAATGGAATCCATGGTATACATCCTGCTTTCCCAGTTCCCGTTCAGCAAAATCCTGATGGGCATATTCGTCGTCACCATCGTGTTTTCATTTGCCACCATGACAGACTCTCTGGTCGCCACCCTGGCCATCATTTCGACCAAAGGAGTCCGGGCAAGTGAAGAACCCCCCAAGCGTCTGAAGATCGTCTGGGGTGTTGTCACCGGACTCATCGCGTACGTTTTGTGTGCGTGCGGCGGGATCGAACCGGTCCGAGGCCTGATATCACTTGCCGGTTTCCCCATGATGATATTCACATTCGCAATGTGCGTTTCGCTTGTAAAAGATGGGGTATATTTATTAAATAAACCTAATTGGCTGGACAATAAAAACGAAAACAGCTAACAACGAAACGCCCTTCATATTGATGAAGGGCGTTTCGCTTTCCACCTTATATTATGACATAGAAAACCTGTTTTCCGGATACACAATGCCCCAGAACGACAAGTATTACATGATGCGCTCCTTGGAGAAGGCTCTTTTTGTCATTGAAACCATGGCAACCAGAAGCAACTGGAAACTCAAAACCCTCAATGAAGTCTGCTCAATCCCCAAAGGGACGCTGCAACGCATCCTGCGAACACTGGAAGAACTCGGGTATGTACGTCAGATAGAACGGGGCGGCGCTTACACACTGACACTGAAATTCCATAAACTGGGCAAGCAGATCGTATCTCAAAGCAGCATCGTATCCCTGTTGCAGCCAACCCTTCGCAGTCTTCGGGACAAGGTGAATGAAACCGTCAACCTGAGCGTCCTTTCCGACGTGGACATGGTGGTCGTTCATCAAATCACCTCCAGCCACGCCTTGCAGATGGATTCGATTATCGGAACATCATTTCCCGCGTATATCTCGGCATCCGGAAAAACCTTTCTTGCCTTTTTGCCCGAAGACGATCTGCGGCATTTCATCAAGGAACTGAGGCGCAGCAATTCCGACATAAACACCGATAAAATCAATCTCATCTACAAAGAGATTGAAGCAATCCGAAGAATAGGCATAGGCATGGACTTTGAGGAACTATTCCAAGGAATACGTTGTCTTGCCGCACCTGTTTTTGATGACACAGGAAAAATCATCGCCACCATCAGTAGTTCCGTGCCCACGGTGCGCCTGGACCGGGCCCTGTCCAAGAAACTTCTTCAGGAAATACCCTCGGCCGCGGCTGAAGCCTCCAGAGTTTTCGAAGCGCCGGAACACGCATTCAGTTTGGACATCGACACAATAGTGGAACGGCTTATAGCGCCATAGCGGCTCGACAAGCAACTTCCTTATTTGAACTCATACATCTTCCCGAAACAACTCGGCCCAGCCTCGCGCAGGGCAAGGATGTTGATTTATTCATCATGGATTGCTGGACTTTAGCCTCCATTTATAAAAAAATGGCGAGCGGGCCACCTCCGGAAAAGTGCTTTGACATTGAAATCCGCATTGGCAGACAGTATGCCATGGCCTGTACAAGATTAAATACGCCAAGCCCTCAAGCCTCAGGAAAGAACTATGAGCCATACCACCAAAAAACGTCTGACAGTAGGCATCAGCGGTGCCAGCGGCTCCGTACTGGCCCTGGAACTTCTCAAATCCCTCAAGGAAATGCCGGAATGGGAAACACATCTCGTCATCAGCAAAGGCGGCGTCCGAACCCTTGAGCACGAGACGCATGTCACGGAATCCCAACTGACCGACTATGCCACCCGGGTTTATGACCGTGAAGACGTGGGGGCCAACATTGCAAGCGGCACGTTTGTCACTGAAGGCATGGTCATTGTCCCATGCAGCATGAAGACCGTCGCCGGAGTCTGCCACGGATATTCCGACAACCTGCTTCTGCGGGCCGCCGACGTGACCATCAAGGAACGTCGCAAGCTGGTCATGATAGCCCGGGAAACACCGCTGAGCCCTATTCATCTACGCAACATGCTCTCCCTTGCCGAATCCGGTGTCGTGGTCATGCCTCCCATGCTGACATATTACAATCACCCGCAGTCCATTGCTGATGCGACCAATCACATCGTGGGGAAAATCCTCCATGAATTCGGCATTGAAGGAAAAAACTTCAAACGGTGGGGAACCGATGAATGCGTCACCCCGCTACGGGCGCTTTCGTAATCAAACGACGTAAACAAAACGCCCCTGCCATGAGATGACAACCTCTCATGGCGACGCCTCAAACGACCATACAAAAAAGGGTTCCCGAACATCGGTTCGGGAACCCTTTGTGTTTGATGATGCTGTTTTGGGATCTAGAGGAAGGCGTACACAGCCGCAAGTCCCGTCAGGGACATGGTGATGGTATACGGAAGCGCCAATATGACCATTCTGCCGTATGAAAGGCGAATGACCGGGGCCAGCGTACTTGTCAGCAGGAACAGGAACGCGGCCTGACCGTTCGGGGTTGCCACCGAAGGAATGTTGGTTCCGGTATTGATGGCCACGGCCAGTTTGTCGAAGTGATCCATTGTCTCCTTGACGTGCATCGCGACATCCTTGGGAAGGGTCGCAAGGACATCGGCCCGCGCAATGTGCGCGTCAGTCAGTTTGGCCATGAGCTCCTGCCCGCTCATGCCGATTCCCTGAATGGCATCCAGCACATGAACGAAGTGCAGCTTGGTTTCGGAGATATACACCGTTGCCACGAACACGTTATCCGAAATGGAAGAGAGGATTCCGTTGGCAAGGTAGTATGCTGCGAGCTGATCCTGTCCATGCAGGCTCAGGACGTATCCGATGATCGGGGCGAAAAGTCCCTGTGAGTGGATCACTGCGACAATGGCGAAAAACACGACCAGAAGAGCGGTGAAAGGCAGGGCTTCTTCAAAGGCATGCCCGAGCTGATGTTCCTCGGTGACGCCGGTAAAGGCTGTCAGCAGAATAATGACGGAAAGTCCGATCAAACCGACCGCAGCGAGGTGAAATGCCAGCGCCGCGATAAGCCAGACAGCGACCAGCGCCTGCATGACCAGTTTCAATTTCCCCTTGCTCCCGGCCTTGTTTTCCATCTCCACTGCGCTCTCGAGCAGAAAGGAGCGGATGTTGCCGGGAAGCTGAAATCCGTATCCGCAGATGCCGAGTTGCTCCACTGCCAGACAGGTCAGCAGGCCGATAGCGAGAACAGGCATGGTGACAGGCACGGCATGCAGGAAAAACGGGATGAAGTGCCAGCCCATTTCGCCGCCAACCAGCAGGTTCTGCGGTTCGCCAACGAGGGTGCAGACACCGCCGAGAGCGGTACCGACTGCGCCATGCATCATGAGATTACGCAGGAAACCGCGGAACTGTTGCAGGTCTTCCCTGTTCTTTTCCTTGATAGCCTCATCCGAGCTGAGGTCATGGGATTCAGCATACCCTTTGCCGGAAACGAACCTGTGATACAGATTGTAGAATCCATAGGCAACGGCCATGATGACAGCCGTGACGGTCAGGGCATCCAGAAAGGCGGAAAGGAATGCGCCCGCAAAACAGAACATGAGGGAAATGAGCTTCTTGGATTTCACTTTCACGAGAATGCGGGTGAAGGTGAACTGCAAAAAATCCTTCATGAAGTAGATGCCCGCAACCATGAAGATAAGGAGCAGGATGACTTCGAAGTTGTTCATGGCTTCGTGGTACACGGTCTCGGCCGAGGTCAAGCCCATGGCGACCGCTTCGATCGCAAGCAGACCGCCCGCGGGCAGCGGGTAACATTTCAGCGCCATGGCCAGTGTAAAGATGAACTCGGCTATCAATGCCCAGCCAGCCACAAAGGGACCTGCGGTCAACATCAAAATGGGGTTGGCCACAAGGAAGCCCACTATCACCAGCTTGTACCAGCCGGGGGCATTTCCAAGAAACGTCTGGGCAAATGTTCTTGATAACGGTGTGTTCATTCGAGTTCTCCTTCAACACGGTGAGAACATCTCATGGCGGCTATTACTCATGCCGCCCCAGAGACGTTTCTCCAATGGAATGTCAAATTAGTTGGTTAAACGATTAATATTTCCTGCGTCCGAAAAAAAAGAATCGATGTTCACCACCGATACCTTCTTGATTTCCAATAAGATTTCATGAATGCGACGACCATCACGCCCGAGTGGAGGTCTGTCATGCCTGCAACGAACCTCGGGTGAGGGAGGAAAAAGGACGTGCTCCCTTGCAGGTCGCATAAAGTCCGACAAGACACGCACTTCGGCTTGCTGCGGATATTTTCCGCTAAAGCCTGCGCCCTCTTCTTTTCATCGTCTTGAGGAAAGCCATGAAATTCTCCCTGATCAGATTGTCGGAGATTTCTCTTCACTTTCTTTCATGTTTCAATCAAAACACATGCCAAAATCACATCCATAACAACACACTGTAAACATTGACAAATCAAAAAGCAAAAACACCTAACGGAGAAAGAGTTGTTACACTTTGCAACACCCACTTCCAAAGCAAGGAAACACCGTCGCAAGACAGACGCCTTTCCTGCAACAAACAAGTGATGCAAAACGCAACAGAGAGCTATGCCAATCCGTATTCTTGAAACGGGAATGAGCCGAAATGCGGCTTTATTGAGGGGAATTCACTTTTATAAAAGCATTGACAAACTCGCACTTTTTCCGAGCGTCATTGACTTTTACCCTGTGATAAAAAAGAAAGCGAAACAGGAGAACGTAATACGGCTTCAACCAAGGCAGGTGTTGCAAAATGCAATCCCGACGTAACAGCCCCACCATTTCCTTACAGTCCTGTGCTCTAGCCCAAGTCGTACCTTTTGAGCTTTCGCCAAAGAGAGACCCTGTCTATTCCGAGAATACGCGCGGCCTGCGTCTTGTTTTCGCCCGATGCGGCAAGCACTTTGCGGATGTGGGTCTTTTCCACATCTTCCAGTGTGGGGAGTGGAGCATCTGCCTTGGCGTCACAAAGGTCAGACGGCAGCAGGTCCGGTGTGAAGGACTGTCCCTGCCCAAGGGCGAGGGCGCGCTGCACGATGTTCTCCAGTTCGCGCACGTTGCCGGGAAACGGGTAATTCATGAGTATGTCGAGCGTATCCCGTGCGATGGAACTGACAAATTGTCCGGACTGACGATGCTTCTCCAAGAAATGGCCGACAAGAACCGGGATGTCCTCACGATGCTCACGCAACGGAGGAGCCTGAATAGTGACCACGTTCAAACGGTAATACAGGTCCCGGCGGAATTGTCCCTTTTCAACCAGCTCACGCAGGTCGCAGTTGGTGGCAGCGACCACACGAATATCAACCGGTATCTCCCGCGTACCGCCAACGCGCAGGAACGTCCGCTCCTGAAGAACGCGGAGCAGCTTGACCTGCATGCTCAACGACAGTTCGCCGATCTCATCGAAAAAGACCGTACCCCCATCCGCGACTTCAAGAATGCCCTTCTGCCCCCGATTGGCCCCGGTGAACGCTTCCTTCTCGTGGCCGAACAACTCATTGTCCATAAGCTCCGGGGTGAAAGAGCCGCAATTGATGGCCATGAACCGTCCTTCGGACCGCTGGCTGAACTGATGGATGCCCCGTGCCACAAGCTCCTTGCCGGTGCCTGTCTCACCCTGAACAAGGACGTTGCAGTTCATCTGGGCCAATTGCCTGACAGTCTTTTTCAGTTGGACGAACACATCGCTTTGTCCGACCAAGGGAAAATCACTTTTGCCCTGCGCCACGATTTTTCGCAGGCGCTGAACCTCCGCAGAAAGAGCGTGCTGCTCCAAGGCCCTTTCCACCTGAAGCCGCAATTCATCCAGCTTGACGGGCTTGGCAATGTATGAATGTGCGCCTTTCTGCATCGCCGTGACAGCGTTCGAAACAGTGGCATGCCCCGTGACCACTATGACCATGACGAACGGATGCTGGGTACGAATCCGCTCCAGCATACTGATGCCGTCCATCCCCGGAAGCATCAGGTCGGTGATGACGAGGTCGTACTCCTTTTTCTCCAATTCACGAAGCCCTTCTTCTGCGGAAGCCAAGGCCGTGACATCAAGACCTGTCGCAGTCAGTACATGCGTCAGGTTCTCTCTGGCTATTTGTTCATCTTCCACGACAAGAACAGACGATCGCGTCATGCTGCCCCCTCCTGCCCCAGCGGGAGTCTGATATGAAAAGCGGTTCCCATGCCCGGTAGGCTTTCAACCCGGATCGAACCTCGGTGTTCTTCAATTATTCCGTACACGATATACAGCCCAAGCCCTGTTCCCTGCCCCACATCCTTTGTGGAAAAGAACGGATCGAATATGCGTTCCTGGACGTCGGGAGGAATGCCTGCCCCCGTATCCGAAATGGTAAGGATATTGTGATCACCATCAGGCGTTGTCTTGATTTCAATGGTTCCCTTATCATCACCTATGGCCTGACCGGCATTGATGATGAGATTGAGCAGTGCTTCCTGAAAACGCCTTCTGTCCAAAAACAGGATCGCCGTGTCAGACACCATTATTCTGACAGATATTCGAGGGCCGAGCTGGCTGGCTGCCAACCGGACAGCACTTTCAAGTATATCCTTGAGATTGCAGGGACGGGGGGAAAAATCCTTGTGCCGGGAAAATTCGAGCAACCCCTTGACGATATCGCGGGCGCGCCGCGTTTCCTGCGTGATATTGTCCATCATCTTGTCCGCAAAGTCATTTCGTCCGGCTGTTTCCTCGGCAAGAATCTGAACAGAGGTCGAAATATTGTTGAGTGGATTGTTCAACTGATGCGCGATGCCTGACGCCAGAGTGCCGATGGAAGACAGTTTCTGCGCCTGCACGAGCTGCGCCTGACGTTTCTGGAGTTCGTCGACCATCGAATTCAGCGCGACGCAAACCTGCTGGATTTCATCCTCCGCATTTTTGACTGCAAAAGGAGCAAAGGTGCCCCGGGCAATCTGACGCGTGGCCTCCTGCACCTCGCGCAACGGCCCGAGAATACTCCTGGAGACAAAAACAACCAAAGCAAGGACCACCACGGCCACAACGGCCATGAAGATGACCATGGTCATCCGCAGCTCCTGATTGATGAGCAGAATGTATTCCCGCTCGTACTCGGCAATGGCTCGAGAGTGCTCGACAAGCCTCTGGCCCGTTTCACGCAGGGCGCGCGCCTCAGGGCTGTTCTCGCCTATTTCATCAGGAGCAGAACGGATCGCTTCCAGAAGACCGGCATAATCCCGAATACCCCGCACCAACCCGATGTCGTGTTGTTCGCCCTGCGTTCCGGTGAATTCTTCTGAAAGAAAACCGAGAATTGCCGTCGCCTTCCCCAGATTCTCCTTGCCGACAGAAAACAGCGACGTATCCTGATACAGAAAAAAGTTCTTCTCTTCACGACGAATCTCGAGAATGAGATTGAGAAGGTCGTCAGCCTGCTCCACAAGCACAACTTCCTGCTGCAATTGATTGATATTGGAAAGCGACAGCAAGGCGATACCGCCAAAAGCGAGAATGAAAATCACGATTCCAATGATGATGGTCTGTCTGAGATTCGGCCTGACCATGAAACAGTCCTTCCTGCATTATTCAAAAAAAGTTTTTAACCCCTATTCCCCGTATGGAGAAAACACAAGGCTCAGCCATGAAGCGGCCCATTTCGGCACTCACCAAGCAACGAAAAGCGGTCATGGAAAAATCGCCCGCGCGAAAAACGACCAATCACATTCCCCACCACCCAAAACAATGTCACCAATCATATCAAATCACACCCAGCCTACCAGAAAAAACGTGAAGTGAAAGACGGCAAACACAAGACTCCGATTCACGAAGGCGACGAATACGAAATCTATCGGGTAAAGGCCCTCACCAAGAATTGCAAAGCGTCACACACTTGAAAAAACACCTCCAAAGACGTCATCTCCCTTGACCTGATCTGAAAATACAGCATATGAGATACTTACATTCGCAATACCTTGATATGATTCCGTACAGCGTGTCGGCAAGCCTCGCTTCACGGCCAGCCCTACACTCACGATCATGCACAAAACGATACCGAACTCCCTGCTCATCACCGTTGCCGCCCTCGGTGCGGTTCTGGCCTATCCGCCCGCACTCCCGTTTCTCTTTCCCGGCATCATCCTCATGACGCACCCTTTTTCCAAAGGACACGACGAGGCTGCGTGGGACTTTTCCGGCACGCTCATCAATGGCATTTTCCTTTCCCTCGGCTACTGGATTGCCTCGGCATGGATCCTCAAGACAGTCGGGCTTCCCATGACATTGTTTTGCTATGGCACGGTAGGGCTTTCGATACTCCCGGCTCTCGTGGGGTGGTGGAAAAGACCGGCACACTCCGTCACTGTCACGGCCAAGGATGTGTTCATCCTCATCGCCCTTGGGCTTATGACGTGGTACAAGCTCGTCCCCTACCTTTCCACCATCGCCCCGGCAGGCGCGGACATGAGCATGCATTCGTACATCACACGGCTCATCGCCATGACCGACGGCGTACCGGACAGTTATCAGCCGCTTGTCAATCTCGACACTTTTTCCGCATTTCCCATAGGCTTTCATACCGTTTCCGCAATCATCAGCAGCATATCCGATCTTCCTTCGTGGCGGGCGGCCTTCCTGATGGCCTGCCTCTCCCACGCATTTTTCTGCATGGCCATATTCCAACTCGCACGGCAGGTGGCAGACTGGCGTAGCGCACTGGCCTGTGCCATCGGCGCATCGCTGCTCCTTCGCGCGCCTCAAGAGATGGCCCACTGGGGCGGCAACCCCACGGTTCTCGGACTTGCCTTCATCCCCATGCTCCTGGCCGGAGAAACCCTGATGACCAAGCGCCCCGCTTTGGGGGCGGTCATGTGCACGGCATGTCTGATAGGCCTCTTTCAAACGCACACCATCATCTTCATTCAGACAGCATACATCTGCATCCCAACATTTGTTATCGTAAAAACGATCTCGCCTCGGCCACCCGCTGCCTACTGGAAAGCCGTGGCCGCCGTCTGCCTGCTCTTCTTCGCACTCCAGCTCCCATATATCATTAATATAAACCTCGGCGGAATCGACAGCCAAGTCACCAGTTGGATCGAAAACTGGGTTCGCAACACCTCACACGCATGGCGGGGCACTCTCGGCAACAGCTTCTGGAGCATCCCGGTCTACCTATACCACCGCCTGAACCTAAACAGCATGTTCCTGCCGTTGTTTCTGCTGACAGGACTCATCGGCGGCATATCTCTCTGGAACAAGCAACGGGAGGCCTGCCTCACCTACGCCCTCTTTTTCCCGTTCGTTTTCCTGCTGGTACTCAACTGCCAATACTGGGTGCTGCCAGCATCCTACCTCATCTACCCGGAACGGACAGCGGCCATGCTGGCCATTCCCATCGCCGTGCTGACCGCCGCAGGGCTTGACCTGCTTCTGAACAAAACCAGCAAGGATGCGGCCAACTACATCAGGCTTTCCATCCTGCTCGTCGCCCTCGGCGCAGGCGATTTCTACTCGCAACAATACTACGTCAACGGCATCCGAGGGGAATCCACGGTCACCCAATCCGACATGGCCGCCATGGAATGGATGACCTCCAACGTCCCGCACGACGCACTCATCGCCAACAACTACGGCGACGCAGGTATCTGGATTCCGGCAATTACCGGCCATGCCGTCGTCGGCCCCCATGTCAATATCGCCGTACAATTCCAGGCAAAAAAGCGCACCAATCCAGATTATGTCTTCATCGGGGCAAAGCAGGTCTACGGCAAGCCATCCTTCACCGCGCAAAAATTGCTGAAACAGAAAAAAGGCTATACGTTACTTTTCAGAAACGGAAACACCTTTATTTTCAAGACAATCAAATGAGCCACACATTCACCACCTCATTCGTTTTTTCAGTCGTCGTCCCCTGTTACAATGAGGAGGCCACTCTCGTACAGAGCGTGGAACGCCTCCTTGAAATCGCAGACGAGCACCTGTCGTTGGAAGTACTCATCGTGGACGACTGCTCCACGGACAAGAGCCTGCAACTCGCACAGGAATTGGCCGAACGGCACAATGAAATCCGTATCCTTCAACATGACCGAAACCAGGGGAAAGGAGCGGCCCTGCGGACCGGATTCCAACAAGCCACGGGGGACTATGTCGGCATTCACGACGCTGACCTCGAGTACAACCCGCAGGACCTGCGCTGCCTGCTTGAACCGTTATTGGAAGGCAAGGCGGACGCGGTATTCGGTTCTCGCTACCTGAGCGGAAAGGCCCGACGCGTCCTGTATTTTTACCACACCATGGTCAACAAGTGCCTGACTTTCATTTCGAACATGTTTACCGACCTGATGCTGACGGACATGGAGACCTGCTACAAACTGTTCCGCAGAGAACTGATCCAATCCATCGACCTTCGGGAAGACAGGTTCGGCATTGAACCTGAAATGGTTTCGAAAGTGGCCCAGACCGGAGCGCGAATCTATGAAATCGGCATATCCTATGAAGGCCGGACATATGATGAAGGCAAAAAAATCGGCTGGAAGGACGGAATCAGGGCTCTCTATTGCCTGATGCGATACAATGCTTACCGCGCCCCCATGCCGATCCAGTTCTTCATATACCTCTTTATAGGCGGCACCGCAGCCGTGTTCAACGCAGTGTGCTTCCTCCTTCTTCTGCTCGCCATGCCGTCAGGCCTTGCCGCGTTCATCGCCTTTATCGCAGCGGCGTATCTCAATTACGAATTGTGCATACGCCTTCTTTTCCGCTCCCGCGTGCGCTGGAACGCCACATCTGAATACCTCTATTATTGGATAAGCGTAGGCGGCATAGGAATTCTAGACGCCAGCGCCACCAGTTGGCTCATGAGTCTCGACTTTACCCCGCTTAGCGCCAAACTCTGGGCCACTTCCGGGAGTCTGATTCTCAACTTCGCAGCCCGCAAGTATCTTGTCTTTTACGAAAAAACAAAGCAGCCTTTTTAATATCGCCCGCAACAACGGCCATGGCAACAACTCGCCGGCCTAAAATCGCCTAAGCTAAGAAAAAAACAAATATTCGATTCACCTCCCACAAAAAACCTGTGAAAAACATCACAAAAAACACTTCGTCTGTTATCGTCCGCAAGCATAAAAACACCATAACCGGCTAAAAGAATTACGCTTATCGACAAAGAAACTATTTTTCAAAGAGATGAAGAAAAAAAACCAACCCCCTTGACTTCTTATCTGCAAACACTTAGAAAATGGCAGTTATATGGACTGATAACACCATATGCGTTTCAGCTTTTCAATGTGCTAACTATAAATGAACCTGTTTCGTGCAAAAGTAGAGGAGGATGCATGCTTAGGTCTGGAATGAAATTTATTGTGCCACTTGCCATAGTGGCTATGCTCGCCATGGGAGCAGCGCTCGTCGGTTGTGGCGGCGGTGGAGGCCTTTCGGCAGCAGCAGGAGCCATCGGCGGTGGTGCTGGTAACACCCCTGTCAAAAACGGTACCATTAACGCGATCACGAGCACCGGAAGAATCAACAATGTTGGCTCAACTAACGGCAGTGGTGTCGTCAGCATCACCTCTTCCAACCTTTCCGGCGTGACCAACTATCCTCTTATTTTGGAACTCGTCAACGGTGACGATTTTGCCGGAACCATGTACGCTGTCATGAGCTCCAGCACAACCACTCAAGTCTACTTCTCCGTCTTCTCCACCATGTGGGTTGAACGCGCAGCCGGCATCGCAGGCAGCATTGAAGACATCAGCCAAGCTGACCTGACTGCTGCAAAGACTGAAATCCAGTCTGTCTACGCCCTGTTGGTGAACGACGCCAACGCAGGCGACTTCACCCAGATCAACCCGCTGGCAAGCGCCGAAATGGCGATTGTCCATCAGGTATTTGACGCCGACTCCGGCGCGGGTAACGCTGACACCGGTTACTCCGGTTTCGACACGGCCATCGACAACATGGTCACCACCCTGAACGGCGGCGGTACTCCGCTGGCTGCCATCACCGGCAACTTTGAAACCGCAACCAGTTCTGCCAATCTGCTTAACCTGATCCAGACTGTTGCAACCAGCTCGACCGTCCGCGAAACCATCGCAAATGCTTACCCGGACCTCTCCACAGGAGATATTCAGACCGAGCAGGGCACTATCAACTATTCCACTTCGGCTGCGGCTTCCCTGCTGGGTCCCGTGACCATGACCGGTCTGACCGGCAGCGACGCCTCGACTCCGGCGTACAATGCCAGCCCCACCGACAACGTCATCCAGTTCCCGAACCCCGGTGCGGTGACTTGGTATGATGCTGACTACACCGCCAAACTGGCAGATGGTACCAACGTTGCGAACACCACGACGCTCAGCGTAAGCACCACCCTTGGTGAGGTTTCTGTGGACGGCGGCACCACTACAGGCGCTTCTGTGACCGGCAACACGGCTGGCGGCGCGTTCACCATCCGCGTGATTGCTCCGAACCCGCTGCCCGCAGCCGGCACCACCGCTACGGTAACTTGCACCGTTACGACTGCCAGCAACAGCTCCTACACCTTCTCCAACACCATCAAGTTCTTTGACAGCTCTGTCCAGAACCCGAGCTCCACCACCTGTACGGTGACTGCCAGCGGTTCCAACCTCACGCTGCTCGAACTTGATGTGACCGAAGGCTCCGGCTACAAGACAGCTGAGACGTACAACGTCACCGCAGCTGTGACCGGACTCGGTTCCGGCAACTTTGCTGCCGACAGCTACAAGGTCAACTTCTACCCGCCCGCAGGCACCAAGTTCCTGTCCGGCTCCACCCAGTACGACAACTACCTGGTCAAGATCGGTGCTGTTGCAAGCCCCGCGACCATCAACCTGAACGATGCCACTTACGGCCTCGGCTCCAGCCCGGTGGTCTACACCGACAGCCGTTCCGTCGGCACCAAGGGCAACTTCCGCGCCGTCATCACCGATGACAGCGGTACGGCCCTGTCCCCGGCAGTCAAGGCTTCAAGCGCAGACTACTACCAGGTTGACAACGCCAACCGCCTGAAGGCAATCACCCTGGATATCGACACTGACACCACTGGTGCCGTCTCCTACGGCAAATACCGCACCACTGCTGCAAGTGTTGCCGACCAGGCCTCCACGAACCTCGACGCATTCCGCGTCACCTTCGTGACCTGGCTCACCTCCGTTGGCGGAGCCTTCGACGACGCTTGGATCAGCGCAAAGACCGGTGCCACTGACGCCTTCACTCTGGTCGTCGACCGCGACAATCAGGGCTTCACGGCTGACAGTGTTGCCAGCGGCAACTACGATATCACCTCCTTCGTTGACGCCTCAGCAACCATGACTGAGACCCAGACCGTCGTGAACGGAGCTGGTGGTCCTCCGGTTGCCGACCTCAGCTACACCGTCCAGATGCAGTCCGGCGATGACAACAAAGATGGCATCACCCTGATCTGGAAGTACGTTGAAAGCGGCACCACTTACTCTGTGACCTCCTCTTCTGTCACCTTCCAGGGTAAGAAATAAGCCAGACCAGATAACCTAAAAACAAAGGGCCGCGCTTTTGCGCGGCCCTTTTTAATGTCCGTCAACCCACAACTACCGGAATACGAACATGATGAAACGCCTTACGTCTGCTCCGGGCAAGTACCTCGTACTCGTACCCATTCTCTTCTTTGTCGTACTCCACTTCTGGCAACTCCCGAGTTTCGACCAAAAGCCGGCCAACAGGGAACATGGCATAGGCCATCGCCTGATGACCACGGTTGACGCATACTTTTTCATCCGCCTTGCAGACGACCTGCTCAAAGACCAATACACGACTCTTGACTCCGTGCGTCCTACCGCGCGTCCTTTCCCGCCTCCGGCACTCTCTTCCATGGCAGCTTCCATCGTGCGTGCAACCGGCATCCCCCTTGCCGATGTAGCTTTTTTCCTGCCCCCCATGCTTGCCATTCTGATGATTCCACTGATGTGGGTATGGTCACGCCGCATTTTCCCAGACGACAAACTCGGAGCCGTGATCGCCAGTTCGGCCGTTTCCATCAACTATGCATTCTACACACGAACCACGCTCGGAAGTTCGATACGGACGCCCTCAATATAGTCCTGTTCTGGGCCATCGGATTCCTGTTGTATGAATTCACCCGCCGCTCTGGAAAAGACAGATTCCTCTATCTGGGACTCGCGTTGCTCTCTCTTTTCGGCCTTGGGTACTGGTGGTTTCCTGCCGGATTGCCACTCGGACTGATCATGTTTTTCTTCCTCGGGTGCTCAATCATGCTTCCGTCTCCCAAACGGGACAAATGGCTCAAAGGCGTTATCCTTGGCGGTGCCGCAGTGGGCGGCGTCATCCTCGTACTGGCCGGTTTCACATCCGTCCTCCCCAAGGTCATAAACGACCTGTTGTCGCCCTACATGCAACATCTGACGCTCATTCAAGGAGAAACGAAATCCCTTTTCCCGGCCATGGGTAAAACCATCGCCGAGCTTCAATCCCTTGATTGGAAAACCACCATGAAATGGATTGCAGGATCATGGTTCGTGCCCATCATCGCTGTCGCAGGCTTACTCGTATTGGTACGCAGGGAAAGGCGTACGCTCTTTTTCGTACTCCTGCCCTGTCTATTCTTCGGAATCATGTCCTTTGAAGGACTCCGTTTTATCATGTTCCTTGCCCCCGGCATCGCCTTGGGCATCGCCGCCTTTGCTCTTGAAATTGTCCGTCCAGTAGCATTTTCACTCTTTGACCGCGCATCAGCGGCAACTGCAATGGCCGTTGCCGCGGCCGTTATTCTTATCGCTCCCGGCACCGTCCATTGCATGAGCTATGGGCTCCGGGCCAGCTTTGACGGCAATATGGTGCTCGTAGCACAGGAAGTGAACAAAAAAGCAGGCAAATCCGCATTCGTATGGAACTGGTGGGGACCGGGATACATGATCGAGAACTACAGCCAACGAAAAGCCTTCATTGACGGCGGGCTTCAGGAACCACAACGATCATGGATCGCAGCGGTACCGTTGGCGACTCACAACTATACACTGGCACGGAACTGGATTCGCTTCTTTGCGAAGAATCCCATGGCCATTACGTATTTCTCCCGTCTGCTGAAAGACACGGAAAAAGCGACTGCATTTTTGCTGGAAGCATTGAAAGACAAGAACAAGCTGTCAGAAGTTTTGGAAAAATACGGTCTGCCGAAAACAAAAAGAAACTGGTCAAAATTCCTGTTCCCGGAAACGGAAGTCTACCTTGTTCTACTCAGCGACATGCTGACCCACGGGTCGTGGCTGCCCATCGGCAAGTACGTCCCCGGCGGACCGGGCATGACCAAACGTTCTCCTTTTTACGCCATCCCCAACGAAAAAGTCATGGTGAACACTGAAAGAGGACAGCTCCTGCTTCCAGAAGGCCGCCAGCTTCCCATGAGCCGCTTTTATATCATCAGGCCCAACGAGTTGCGGCACGACGTTTTCAAACAATCAGGAGTCGTAGTGATCGGCGTATCCGGAACGGATTACGTCATATACATGGATGAGGACCACCTCAACACATTGGCCCTGCACCTGCTCTTCGTCTCCCCGGACAAGACGCCGGGATTCACTCCTGTCCGATACAATCCCTTTGTGGGTGGAGCTTGGAGAGTCGACTAAAAACGATCAGGCATCAGGAATTCTGAAGAACCGCGTACAGTTCAAGCGTCTGACTCGCGGCATTCTCCCAGGTAAATTGCGCGGCCTGCTTCATGCCGGCCGCAGCAAGACGCTCACGCATGTCGTTTTCATGAAGGATTCGATCCATGGCATCGGCCCACTGCGCGGAATCATGTGGTGAAACCCTGACCGCGGCATCACCTGCCACCTCGGGAATGCTGGCTACATCCGAGCACACTACCGGGGTTCCGCAGGCCATGGCTTCCAAGACCGGCAGGCCAAATCCCTCGTACAGGCTGGGGTAAAAGAACACGTCCGCACCGCAATACACGCAAGCCAACTCTTCATCGCTCAGGTATCCGGGAAAATAAACCCTGTCCTGCAAACCAAGGCGATTCAATTCGCGCCTGAACACCGGATCGCCCCAGCCGCTCCAACCAACGATCACCAACGGCAATGCCGCTTTGCTCCGGGCTAGGGCGTTCAATAGAGTCGAAAGGTTTTTGCGCGGCTCCAGCGTGCCGACAAAAAGTCCGTATTCGGATGGCAATCCATACTTCTCAAGCACCTCGCGAATAACTCCCTGTGGCCGCGGCCCGAAACAGGTATCAACGCCTTCGGGGATGACAACCGCTCTGGATCCGGCCATCCCGGCATAATCGCACAGCTCCTGTTTGACGAACAGCGAAGGGACTATGATGGCGTCCGCTTCATTGAGCCGGGGTTCAAAAAAACGCTCAAAGAACAAACGGCGGTCTAGCGAATGGGTTTCCGGATATCGGATAAGGGACAGGTCATGCAGAGTAAAAACCTGCATCGCGCCGGTGCCAATCCGGGCCGGAGTGTAAAAACTCTCATGGAAAATATCGACGTGGCGATGCTCAGCCACATACCGGGCATAGGCTTCATATGCCAGCCAATGGACCGTGCGCGTCCAGTAGAGAAAGCGCGAAGGAAACCGAAGCAGGGAGTCGAGCGTCCCACCCTGTCGAGCACCCGACGGCGGTTTGGAACTGCATTTGCCAGGAGACACGTAGGTCACGTCCACCCGCCCTGTGGCCTTCATGTGGCTACACAGATTCGTCAGATATCGGGCGATCCCGGTATGAACCGCCATAAGCGGCAGGGCATTGACGGCAAGATGCATTTTTTTCAACACGGAATTCCATTCTGCAAGGTGGACAACGACTCGCTGTTTATGCATGACTCCAAGCGGTTTGTCGAGGTATCCGCATTGCCTGTATAGATAATTTTTGCTAGTGTCCGCAAAAAGGTTTTTCTGAATTTTCATGCCAAAAATCGATACCCTGATCATTATTCCGGCCCACAACGAGGCCGCCCTTGTCGGCAACACGGTGCGCGACATTCTTGATGCCACACACCTGCCGGTTGTCGTTGTCGACGACGCCAGCACGGACGACACCACAACAAGAGCGCGTAAGGCCGGAGCACAGGTCATCCCCCTCGCGGCCCAACTCGGAGCTTGGGGGGCGACACAGACAGGACTCAGATACGCCCTCAAAAACGGCTACCGCAACGTGGTCACCATCGATGCCGACGGGCAGCACGATGCCCAAAGCATTAATCATCTACTCGCAACCATACGATCAGAAGATGCAGACCTGGTCATTGGCTCCTGCACCCGCCGCGGAAGTGCGGCAAGAAAAACGGCTTGGTCATTGCTACGCATCCTGTCAGGCCTCACCATGCGCGACCTGACCTCCGGTTTCCGGGCTTACTCACACAAAGGGATATCGCTTCTCGCAAGTCGGGCCGCCACCAGCCTCGACTATCAGGACATCGGCGTCCTATGCCTGATGAACAATGCCGGGATGAAAATTATCGAAACAGATGTCTGCATGTATCCGAGGGCCGACGGGAAATCACGAATTTTCCATTCCTGGCTGGCGGTTTCCCAGTATATGCTCTACAGTGCAATCCTTGCTGTAAGCCACATGAAACACACGAAAAAGCGATGATAAACTACAACATAACCACCGCAATCCTCGGAATCAGCACGACGGCCTGCATCTTTTGGCTAATCCGGAAATATTCCATCTATATAAGATACACAGTCTGGTGGGTCTTCATATGCGCCTCAGTGCTTGTCTTCAGCATATTCCCCCAATTGTCCGATATTCTCGTGCATTCCCTGGGTATCAGCTACGCTCCGGCATTCTTCTTCCTCGCCGCCATCCTCATGCTTTTCGTGAAAACCCTGTTCATGGACATTGACCGCTCAAAACAGGAAGTCCGCATCCGGCGACTCATCCAGCGCGTGGCCATGCTTGAAGCAAAATTGGAAAAGCACCGTTCCGAAACCGGAAACACAACCGGGGAATAATCACCATGCCGGTCTTCAAGTACAAGGCAGCCTCAAGCGGAGGAAAGAAAAAAAGCGACATCATTGATGCCGCCAGCCGCACACAAGCCGCACGCAAACTCCGGGAGCAGGGCCTTTTCCCGCTGGAAATCACGCAGGTCAAAGCCAAAGGAACCGGCAACTCACCCTCCAGCCCCAAATTTTCCCTTAATCAGTTACGCCGGGTTCCGCGGGACGCCCTCGCCTCCACCATACGCCAGTTGGCCACCTTGCTGAACGCAAGCATGCCGCTGGACAAGGCCCTGAACGCCATCATCAAGGGAGAAGGGAAGCAGGATGAACTGCAACGCATCATGACCGAAGTACGAGAAACGGTCCGGGAAGGCGGCGACCTCGCCACGGCTTTTTCAAAACACCCCAACGTATTCAACACCACGTTCATCACCATGATCCGCGCCGGAGAAAACTCCGGCACACTGGACATCGTCATGGAGAGACTGGCCGATCATATCGACCAGCAGTTGGCGTTACGGCGAAAAGTCCAGGCCACCATGGCCTATCCCGTTCTCATGATGATCGTCGGCGTCTGCGTCGTCATCTTCCTGTTGTCCTTTGTCGTGCCGAAAGTCACGGAAATATTCTTTGACATGGAAAGGGCACTTCCCACGCCCACGCGCATTCTCATCACGGTCAGCGATCTCATGAGAAAAAGCTGGGACATCCTGCTGCTCATCGGATTGGCCCTCGGCTACGGAGGCTACAAGGCCGTGAAGACGCCCAAAGGCAAGGCTATATTCGACGACCTGCTCCTCAACACTCCCGTCCTCGGCGACCTCATCAAGCAACTCGCGGTCGGCAGGTTTGCCAAGACCTTCGGCATGCTTCTGAAGAACGGCGTTTCTTTGGTCAGTGCGCTGGAAATAGTCAAGAGCGCATCGGGCAACGAGGCCATGAAAGCTGTAATCGAAGAGATGCATCATGACGTACAGGAAGGCAAACCCTTGACCGGCCCCCTTGAATCGTCATCCATTTTCCAGCATGCAACCGTCCAGATGATCGCGGCAGGCGAACAAAGCGGGAGGCTTGATGAGCTCCTGCTCATCGTTGCCGACGACTGCGAGAGCAAGGTCAACTCGCGGCTCCAGATGCTCACCTCCCTGATGGAACCCGTCATGATCCTGATCCTTGGCGGAATGGTCGGCTTCGTAGTCCTTGCGATCATGTTGCCGATCTTCGAAATGAGCAACCTCGTCGGCGGATAAAGGCAAAACGTGCGAATTCTCCAACTGTCCAAGTTCTATCCCCCGGCACCGGGTGGCATCGAGTCCTTTGTCCGAGACCTGTCGCACGCCCTTGTGGCTGAAGGCCATGAAAACACCGTACTTGCTCATACGTTCGAACCGTCCGAACCCCACAATATCTCAGGAGACATGGGGCGGGTTATCCGCGTCCCGAGTTACGGTCAGATCATGTATGCCCCTCTGGCCCCGGCATATCCTTTCCATCTCCACCGACTGCTCAAGGACTTCAAACCGGACGTGTTGCTGGTGCATATGCCGAATGTCTCCGGATTCTGGCCGCTTTTCATGCCTCTCCCCTGCCCACTCACGGTCTTCTGGCACGCGGATGTGATCTTTCCCAAAAGCGAAAGACTTCTTAATACGGCTTACAAAGGATACGGATTTTTCGAAAACAGACTGCTACGAAAAGCCCGTCGCATCATAGCGACGTCCCCCCCCTACCTTGAAACCAGCCAAAACCTGCGCCCTTTCCGCGACAAATGCGAGGTCATCCCCCTCGGCATTTCTCCGGACAGGATACCAAATGTGCCAAAGGAAACAGTGGCTGCCGTCAAACGGGCATATTTTGGAAACGCGGATGCACAATACGTGTTCGCAGCCGGAAGATTCGCACATTACAAGGGATTTGATCGGCTGGTGAAAGCAGCAGCCGCCATCCGGGAAAGCGATCCGAACCTCATGTTTCTCATCGCCGGGGAGGGAGAAACACGTCCTGCCATACGTAACATGATACGATCCGAGGGCATGACCAACCGCGTCCTGTGTCCGGGGTACGTCCCAGACGAAGAGTACTGGGCACTCATGCAGGGATGCGAATTTTTCTGCCTGCCGTCCGTGGAGCGAACCGAGGCATTCGGCGTCGTGTTGCTGGAAGCCATGAGTAAAGGAAAGCCATGCCTGAGCACGGCCATCCCCGGTTCGGGAACTGGGTGGGTCAACAAAAACCACGAAACCGGACTAGTCGTCAGCCCCGGTGACACGAAAGAACTGGCACAGGCGATCAGCTCCATGCGGCAAACGGTCTGGAACACAGACAGCATCAGACAACACGCAGCACGATTCGATATCAGCGTCGCGGCACAGCGTATCGCCATACCATGAGCACGATGGCCGCACACCGCACAGGTAAAGGCGAATCATGCATACGCCATCCACATACAGAACAATGCTTCAGTTGAACATCAGCACAAAAAAAGATAGACAACGAATGACTTTAGAAATCCAAGGCCATCCAGCAACCCAAAACCCTTATGGGTAAATAGGCAACATATGATCCAGCCAGTCATACTCTGCGGCGGCAAAGGCAGTCGGCTCTGGCCCCTGTCCCGCGAGTTTTATCCGAAACAGTATCTCCGCATCGGCGAAGACCGAACCCTTTTCCAGGAAACCGTATTGCGGACAAACGGTTTTGACGAAGTGCGTCCACCAGTCGCCATCTGCAATACCGAGCATCGTTTTTTCGTGGCCGAGCAACTCCAAACGCTGGGAATCAAGGGCGAAATAATCCTTGAACCGATTGGAAGAAACACGGCCCCAGCCATCGCCATCGGAGCACTGATGCACAAGGATGACGACCCACTGCTGTTAGTCATTCCTTCGGATCATGTGATCAAGAATGTCGAGGCATTCGAAGCTGCCGTCAAGAAAGCCGCGCCATTGGCGGAAGATGGCTTCCTTGTGACTTTCGGCATCGTTCCGGACCGTCCGGAAACCGGATTCGGCTATCTGCGTAAAGGTGATTCCATCGGAGCCGGATTCAAGGTCGAGCGATTCGAGGAGAAACCGCCGCTCGATCTGGCCACGGAATATGTCACATCCGGCCAGCACTTCTGGAATAGCGGCATGTTCCTGTTCAAGGCGTCCGTCTACCTTTCCGAACTCGGCGCGCTGGCTCCCGAAATGTTGACAACCTGTGAAAAGGCATTGGCTGACAGTATTCAGGATCTCGACTTTGTCCGTCTCTGCCCCGAAGCCTTTGCACAGTGCCCGTCCGACTCAATCGACTACGCGGTCATGGAAAAGACCGACAAATGCGTCATGGTCAGCATGGATGCGGACTGGAGCGACCTTGGCTCCTGGAGCGCCATGTATGACGCCAAGGACAAGGACCGGGACAATAACGTGCTCGTGGGTGACGTCATCGCTCTGGACACGAAGAACAGCTATCTCCATGCCGAAACCCGCCTTCTCGCCGCCGTCGGGCTGGACAACATCGTTGCCGTAGAAACAGCGGATACCATTTTCGTGGCTCCCAAGGACAAAACCCAGGACGTCAAGAAGCTGGTAGAGGAATTGTGTGATTCCGGACGGAGCGAAGCCATGTTCCACCGCAAGGTGTACCGCCCGTGGGGCGCTTACGAATGCACGGATCAGGATGAACGTTTCCAAGTAAAACGCATCACCGTGAAGCCGGGACAAATCTTGTCCCTTCAGAAACACCACCACAGATCGGAACATTGGGTCGTGGTGAGTGGAACCGCCAAAATAGTCAACGGGGACAAGGAATTCATCCTGACTGAAGACCAGTCCACCTACATTCCCCTCGGAGCGATGCACCGATTGGAAAATCCGGGCAAGATACCGCTGAAACTGGTAGAAATCCAGACCGGCTCATACCTCGGCGAAGACGATATCGTTCGCTTTGAAGACGTCTACGGACGGACAGAAGGATAATTCATGACCAAGAAAGCACTTATCACGGGAATTACAGGACAGGACGGAGCCTACCTCGCTCGCCTGCTGCTGGACAAGGGCTATGAGGTCCACGGCATCAAACGTCGGGCCTCACTGTTCAATACGGCAAGAATCGATGACATCTACGAAGGGCCTCACGCGGAAAACAAAAAGTTCTTCCTGCACTATGGCGACCTGTCTGATTCATCCAACCTGATCCGCCTCGTCCAGCAGATTCAACCCGACGAAGTGTACAACCTCGCAGCCCAGAGCCACGTCGCAGTGTCCTTTGAGAGCCCGGAATACACTGCCGACGTAACAGGCCTCGGCACCCTGCGCCTCCTTGAGGCCATCCGCATCGCCGGACTCGAAGCACATACCCGCTTCTACCAGGCGTCGACGTCGGAACTCTACGGACTGGTACAGGAGACACCCCAAACGGAAAGCACCCCGTTCTATCCCCGTTCTCCCTACGCCGTTGCCAAGCTGTATTCCTACTGGATTTGCGTCAACTACAGGGAAGCCTACGGCATGTATGCCTGCAACGGCATCCTGTTCAACCACGAATCCCCGGTTCGCGGCGAGACCTTTGTCACCCGAAAAATCACCCGTGCGCTGGCCCGCATCAAGCTCGGCCTGCAAGACACGCTGTATCTGGGCAATATGAACGCATTGCGAGACTGGGGACACGCCCGGGATTACGTACAAATGCAGTGGCTCATGCTGCAACAGGACGCTCCGGTGGACTATGTCATCGCCACAGGCGAACAACACTCTGTCCGGGAATTCGTGGAAGCCACAGCTACCGACCTCGGCATCAGTATCGAATGGAAAGGCAAAGCCGAAAACGAAAAGGGTTATGACTCAGCCACCGGAAAGATGATCGTGGCCGTGGACCCGAGCTACTATCGTCCCACCGAAGTCGAGACCCTGCTAGGCGACCCTTCAAAGGCCAAGAACGAGCTGGGCTGGGAACCCCGGATTTCGTTCAGCGAACTGGTCCGCGAAATGGTCCGGGAAGACCTGCGCGAGGCCGAACGCGAGGCAATGTGCCGCCGCAATGGATTTGAAGTCAACCTGCCGCAGGAGTAATTTGAATGATTTTAGCCCCTTCTGACAGAATTTATATTGCCGGACACCGAGGACTAGTCGGTTCCGCCATCGCCCGCAGACTGACCAAGGACGCTTGCGACAATCTTGTTCTCCGCACCAGCAGTGAGCTGGACCTGCGGGAACAGGCCGATGTACGCACCTTTTTCGAAGAAGAAAAACCCGACTACGTGTTTCTCGCGGCAGCCCGCGTCGGCGGCATCCACGCCAACAACACCTATCCGGCAGACTTCATCCGGGACAACCTCCAGATTCAGACCAACATCATTGACGCCGCCTATCGATCCGGCGTCAAGAAACTCCTGTTCCTGGGATCGTCATGCATTTATCCCAAATTCGCTCCGCAACCCATGCCCGAAGACTGCCTGCTGACCAGCGAACTGGAGCCCACCAACGAATGCTACGCCCTCGCAAAGATCGCAGGGCTGAAGATGTGTGCGGCCTACCGACGGCAATACGGATTCAACGCCATCAGCGCCATGCCTACCAACCTCTATGGCCCAGGCGACAATTTCGATTTGGAGAACTCACACGTCCTTCCGGCATTGCTCCGAAAATTCCATGAAGCCAAGGAATCCGGTGCGGAACATGTGGTCGTCTGGGGGACAGGAACCCCCCGCCGCGAATTTTTGCACGTGGACGATCTCGCCGACGCCTGTGTTCACTTGATGCGGACCTACGAAGAGGAACAGTGGGTCAACGTCGGTGTCGGCGAAGACATCTCCATCGGGGAACTGGCCCAACTCGTGGCTAAGGTCGTCGGCTACACCGGAAAGATACAATACGACACGACCAAACCGGATGGAACGCCGAAAAAACTGCTGGATGTCGGCAAAATCAATTCACTCGGCTGGAAGGCGAAAATCGACTTGAAAGAAGGCATCAGCGAAACGTATCGACATTTCTGCACGGAGAGGTAGCTCGCCGTAATTCAGACTACTGATACAACAGAGAGAGCTGTCACAAGCAACTCTTCACCTTCCCCAACGCAACAAAGAGATTTTTATGTCTGCCCCAATCAAGTTCTTTCACGCACAGAAATATTTGGACATCAATGAAGCCCGTCTGACTCATTTGGCGAGCTTGGGGTTGAATGTCGAAAATAAAACAATTCTGGAACTTGGAGCGGGCGTTGGCGACCTGTCACCTTTTTTTATGGACCACGCGAAAAAGATGACAATCGTCGAAGGAAGGCAGGAAAACGTCGCGAAAATCAAAAAACGGTACCCCAAAACCCAGTACCCCAATGTGAAGATCATCCAAATGGATCTCACCAACCCGACGGAATCGGATATCCCCCCCCATGACATCGTCTTTGCTTACGGGCTGCTCTACCATTTGAACGACCCACTCTCTTTTTTGACTTGGGTCTCGTCCATTACGACCGAAACACTGCTGCTTGAGACCTGCGTTACCCCACGCGGGAAAGAGATCAATCTTGTCGATGAAGATTCTGGCGATGCCACACAGGCTCTTACCGGAGAAGCATGCAGACCGGGCCGGGAATTGATATACGAAAAGCTCACAGAACTTTTCCCCTATGTATACCTTCCCAAAACCCAACCAAACCACTTTCAATTCCCGACAGACTGGACGACAGACCACAACGGCACTCTGACGCGAGCCATTTACGTCGCATCTCAAAAAAAGATAACCAACTCAAAGCTTACGCAAAAATTTCTTTCTCAACAGTTGCCGCTCCCCGTCCTGCATTCCACGGAAAGGCCGCGTGAAACACAAATAAATCCCTCCGTAAAAAAATCTGGAAAAAACATGATTTCCTATTCACAAAACTTTGAAGATGTCATTCTCAACCGCATTTTCAAACATAAAAGAAATGGGTTTTATATTGATGTCGGAGCTCACGATCCAAACGAATTGTCCGTCACCAAACATTTTTACGAAAAGGGTTGGAACGGAATCAATATTGAACCCATCCCACGAAGCTATCAGCGACTCAAAGAAGCCCGCCCCCGCGATATCAACCTGAATGTCGCAATTGGACAAGCAGAGACGCATATGTCTTTCTACGTTGTCGTCGATCAAAACCATGACAAAACGGATGTCAGCGCGTTTTCTTCATCGAATCTTGAAGAAGTCCAGGAGACATGCCGCAAGCATACGGATGAATTTGGCAGAGAACTCCAATACGAAGAAATTTCGGTAAAAACACAACCATTGGCAGACATATGTGACCAATTCTGCCCAGATTTCATAGATTTTCTCAAAATCGACGTAGAGGGAGCCGAAGCTGAAGTCTTAAAAAGCTGCGACTTCGAACGCTATCGCCCTACCGTGGTTCTGCTTGAGGCAAAAAAGACCTACACCAACCCCATCACCGATCAAGTCGAAGTATATCAGGACTGGGATTCCTTCGATCCTATCATCCAAGACGCCGGTTATGAATTCGTCTATTTCGATGGACTGAACAGATACTATCTCAGGAAGGAGTCCCTCTCGCTGAAACACCGTTTCGATGTACCGCTTTGCATGTATGATCGCTTCATCACCGAGGCCCATGGCAAAGCTATCGAAAACGGCAATCAATGGGAAAAACGTGCGAACGAACTCACGACCAAGGTGACGGAACAAACTCACCATTTCAATGCCGAGATCGAGAAAGCCGATAAGGAATTGCAACGGCTTCAAGCCGACATACAGGCTCTCCGCAATGAAAAAAGAGCTTTGGAGAAAGAGAAAGAAGCCGACATACAGGCTCTCCGCAACGAGAAAAAGGCTTTGGGAAAAGAGAAGGAAGCCGCCTTGGCCGCGAACCTTCAGTTGACCCAAAACCTGACAAGGCAAAAAGAACAAAACGCCAAGCTCACCCGGAAAAACCAAAAAGAGCGGGAAGCGCACGGCAAGGCCGCTACGCGACTCGTCAACCACTGTGCTGCTGTTGCCAGATGTGCCGAAGAACAATTCGACAGGCATTTTCAACTCGCGATGGGGATGCATGCTTGGCAAAATGCATTCGATACCTGTCCGATTCCCAACCTGCTCCTTCCGAAAATACCCACACCGGCCATTCCGGATTCCCCGGCAATCCTCAAGGAACCATTACCGGTAATCCCCTCTTCGGACGACTCGGTTTCGGCTCAGACTCCCCCGGCGGAAAAAACCGCCCCTGCTGTCGTGTACCCATACGGTTCACTCAGACGATATCCCGATCTTACAGGCAAAAGAAAAGCCGAAGGAGGGAGCCGCCTTTCCGGAAAGGTTCGCAATTCCCAAGCGGGCAAACCACTCGTCACAGTTGTCACGACTGTTTACAACGGAGTGAAGCACCTTGAGCAAGCCATGCGCTCGATTTTTAATCAATCGTATGAGAACATCGAATACATCGTCATCGACGCCGCTTCCACAGACGGAACGCTCGATGTGATAAAAGCCTGCGAAGACCGCGTGGACTATTTCATCTCAGAACCGGATGAAGGAATATACTCCGGCATGAACAAGGGGCTTTCCCTTGCTTCCGGAGAATTCGCCATCGTTCTCAATGCGGACGATTATTATACTGAGGATGCCATTGCAAAACTCGTAAACAAGGCCCTTGCCGAAAAAGCCGACATCACGGCTGCACACTCAAAAAATATCGACCCGTCCGGTAACCGGGTGGAGGGCAAACCCGGCGGCCTTTCCCGCTCGACCTGGACCCCCTTTGCCTACATAGCATGCCCGCTCAAGCACGAAACCATGTTGGTAAAAAGGCATGTGTACGAAGAGGTGGGCCTCTATGACGAAAGCATACGAATCTGTGCGGACTGGGTCTGGATGGCCACAGCATACGACACGATGAAGCTCAATGTTTCCATCGTGGATGAGGAATTGCTGTTCTTCCGAAAAATCGGTGTCTCCCAAAGTGCTGCCCTGGCCGAACGCCACGCCGAGGAACGCTTGCAAATATACCCCCGCTTCTTCCCGGGAATCAATGAACAGGATCTTCAAAAACTCAAATGGGTCGGCGGTATTAAAGATCAATTCGTCGAAGAGCTCATCCGCAACAACCCAGACTGCGACAATCTTCATGCCGCCTTGAAAGCCAAGGATTCATGGAAATACGCTACACGTTGCGACATAGCCAACTAGCCGCCAGCACTAAAAAAGAGACTCCAATGGTAAAAATATCCGTACATACACCAGTCTACAATGCATCGGAACATCTCGCCGAATGTCTGGATTCCATACTGTCGCAGACCCTTTCAGATTTTGAAGTGATATGCGTCAACGACGGAAGTACAGATGACTCTCTGGACATCCTCAATGCCTACGCTTGCAAGGACGCCCGGATCAAAGTCTTCGACCAGGGCAGGAATACCGGCACCCTGCAAGCCAGAAAGCGCATCTTCGAAGAAGCCACAGGCGAATACATGGCTTTCATCGACGCAGATGACCTGGCTCAGCCGGAAATGTTGGAGGAGTTGTATGGGAAAGCGATTGAAACCGATTCGGACTTCGTACAGTGCGGCGCAACGATCCTGGATAAAGACAATACTCTTTCCAAAGACATCTTCGAACAATATAATAGCTATTTCAGCAACGTGACCCGCTTCGCCGCGACAGGCGAGGATATCTTCCAAGCATATGGGAAAAAAATAAAAAACAATTTCTGGGTCAGCCTGTTCAAACGGGATGTATACAAGGCAATCATTCCCCACATCCCCGACGCCCCCATTCCCCACGGCAACGACAACATTCTCCTCTTCATGCTGATGTTTTTCTCAAAAAACTATACCTCACTGCACAAAAACCTCTACCGCTACAGGGCAAGCGGGACAACTTCGAACCTGACAATCCCCAGCCCGGGAAAAGCAGCAGCCCACATCGTCAGCCGAGGAAGGGTCATCAAACTCGCTCAAGACTTCCTGCTCACGCAAAATCCGGAGCAGGATCTCAAACAACCTCCTTTCTCAACCTTGAAAAACAATACGTTCGCCTACACGGTTCGTCTCATGGATCGCTGTCTCGAGACGCATCCCGAAGAGAAAGAACAGCTCCACTCCCTCTTGAGGGAGCACTTCGGTTCCATTGCCGAAGAACACCTTAGCGAACGCACTGAAAAAGGTTCCTTTGAGATTCAGCAAAAAATTGACACCATGGAACAGGAAGAAAAGCCAACGTTCCACCCCATTGAGGAGTTTGTGAACACTCCGGTCCTGCACAGAATCTACCGGACATTGCCTCGGCCTTTCAGAAAACTGCTCACCTGGATAAAATACAGCGTCCTCCTTCCCGTCGCCTATGGTCCGAGTACCGTTCGCGACTATTGGGCCATACGGCAATCAGGATTGTTCCTTCCGGCCTACTATGAATACCAAAACCCGAGATTCAGGGAGTTGGGAGCATCCCCGATTTTTCATTACCTCAATCATGGCGCAAAAGAGGGAACCAACCCCAATCCGTTCTTTCACACGACCTGGTATCTGGACAATAATCCTGACGTCAAAAACAGTGACATGAATCCACTCGTCCACTATGTCCGATATGGTTGGAAGGAAAGAAGGCAACCCGGTCCCGCATTCAAATTGGGAACCTACTATAAAAACCGACCGGACGTGCAGGAGTCTCGAATTGAACCGCTCCGGCATTTTCTTCTGTATGGCACCATTGAAGGCGGCACAGGAATCAAGCCCCCCAAACAGCAGTCTGCGTAAGGGAAATCTTTCCTCCGTATGAAAACAACGAATGCCGAAGGAAACATGCTAAATCTTCTTCTTTTCAAATCAGCGGCCAACCTTCGCACCGAAGTCTCCCGCTACTATCTAAATTACCTCTGGTGGATCATTGAACCCATCCTGAGCATGGCGGTCTTTTATCTTGTTTTCGGCATCTTCCTGAACAGGGGGACGGAACACTATGTCGCCTTCCTGCTTGTCGGCCTTGCCGGCTGGAACTGGTTTGCCCGAAGCGTTCAGAACATTTCCACCAGCATCTACCAAGCGCGGGACCTGATGCAGTACATCAAAATCCCGAAATCTTTTTTTCCCCTTGAAATATTCCTGCAAGACGCTTTCAAAAACGCCTTTGTCGTGGCCCTGTTGCTGCTGTTCCTCATCGTGTACCCGACCCCGGTGTCAATCACATGGCTCGCGCTCCCGGTCATCATGGCTGTCCAGGCCCTGCTCATCCTTGCCACGGGAATGCTGTGTGCAGCGCTCATTCCCTTTGTGCAGGACCTGAAATTCATCGTATCCACGGCAATCCATTTGCTGTTTTTCGGATCGGGCGTTTTCTACCGCATCGAGGACGTCGTCCTTCCCAAGCACCAGTTTTTGTTGCAACTGAACCCGGTCGTGGGGTTGCTCCGGGCGTACCGGGAGTCCCTGATCTACGCAACATGGCCCGATTGGATTTATCTGACCAAAGTCACGCTTGCTTCCGGCCTGTTGTTGTGCTGCGCCGTATGGCTCCTTCGCCGTTTTGATCGTGTTTACCCGAGGATATGCCAGCAATGATGAACACCCCACTAATCACACTGGAAAATGTCGGCTGCCGATACAAGTATCGCAAAAGCCGTTTCAGCTTCGGCCACCACGATGCACTCAAAGATATCAATATGACCCTCCATCGGGGGGAAACTCTCGGCGTCATAGGCCGCAATGGCGCGGGAAAATCAACCCTGCTCCGACTGGTAGCCGGCATCATCGAACCGGACTTTGGACGAATCATTACCCCGCAGCCCGTCACAGTATCCCTGCTTACGCTGCAAATCGGTTTTTCCAATGAACTCAGCGGGCGAGACAACGCCATTCTCGGCGCAATGCTTCTCGGGCATTCCAAAAAGGAAGCTCTGGAACGAGTTGAGGATATCAAGGATTTTTCTGAACTCGATACTTGGTTCGAAGAGCCGATAAAATTTTATTCATCAGGCATGAGGGCAAGACTGGGCTTTGCCGTCGCCATAGAAATGTGCCCCGATGTGCTGCTCGTGGACGAAGTGCTTGGCGTGGGCGATGAGTCCTTTCGAAAAAAGTCGACCCGTGCCATGAAAGAAAAAATGAATTCCGACCAAACCGTACTCTTTGTCTCGCACAACCTGAACACGCTCAAGGAACTCTGTCCCCGGACCATGTACATAGAAAACGGCGTGACCAGAATGGTGGGAGAGACTGAAGACGTTATACAGCGATATCTGGACACCCTGAACCAGGGTTAATACCAGCAACCGTGCCACGCGGCACGCCATGTCGGCCCGAAAGCAGGACGTTGCAAGCGATTCCTAAGGAGAAAACATGACTTTTCGTTTCTGGGAGATAGACATCTCCGTCGCAATCACAGAATGGTGGAAATCGCTTGATAAAAAATACAAGTTCGCATTCACCGCATGTCTGGTATGCAACGTCTTCGTCTACTGGTTGTTCATTTCACACTATATGATGCACAATCACGGACTCCGTTTCCCCTGGATCAATCCGCATGACCAGTTATTTGCCGGACGATGGTTCGCCGTCTTCTTTTATTCCCTCACTGGTTTTGCCAACGTCCCAGTGCTCCAACAGGCCCTCGGCATCATCCTCAACACCTCCACAGCTTTTATTGTGCTCCACTTATGGGGAACAAAGAAATCCAGCACATACGTACTTGCCTGCACGGCATTGATCCTGACGATATATCCAGCCAACCTCGCCGCCTTCTATTATACGTGGCAGGTCAATATCTTCGCCGGAGCCATGCTTTTATGTGCTCTCGGCCAGTGGGCAGCTTCCTCCCTTTCGCCAATCCGAGTCATCGCAGGCAGCCTGCTCACGACCCTGGGAATCGCGACCTACCAGCCAAGCCTCAGCACCGCCATCACCATAGCTCTCTCCTGTTGGATAGTGAGTCTAATAAAACACAAGGACCGCCCCTTTCGCATCGCGGACCACTGGTCGCCCATGGTCCCCCAAGCCCTTGCAATTCTACTTGGCGGGCTGGGCTATATCGCCAGCCTCCACATGCTGGGAATTGAAGTAGGCTCTGCCCACAGCCTCAAAACGGTGCCGTTGAACGAACTTCCGTTCAGAGTGATTGTCGTCGCGACAGAAAGCCTGAAAGCCCTTTGGTATACCCAACCGGAAATTCAGACCACGACACGAATCAGCCTGCTTGTTGCCGTGGCAGGAGCAATACTCCTCACAATCTCTCTTTTCCTGCGAGCATCGAACAGGTTGATCCGCACACCACTGATCATCGCCTGCATCATTGCCATGATCTTGGGAACCAAAACAATGTTCCTGCTCTCCAGCAACAATGCCTTCTGGCAGTACAGGTACAACTTCGCACTCGGCTATTTTTACGCATTCTGTTTTTACATCCTGCTTACTCAAGTCCACCTGCCTCTGCTCAAAAATGCAGTCTTGGGTTTGACCATTCTCACCATCGTCTTGTTTGCCCAGGCCGACCTCGTCCGACAGGGAGTCCTGCTCCGGGGGGAAATGCACGATCTTGCTCTGGCCAACAGGATGCTTGACCGGGTCGAACAACTTCCCGACATCGATTTTTCCAAAGAATACTTTTTCGTACGTATCGGCAATTATCCGGCAGTCCGTTCCAAGGCCCTCAAGTCACGTAATCATGCTTTCGACAGGGGCGGCGATGGACACATGGACATCGGTGAAATTTCGGCTTTGTGGACTCCGGCGACGGTTTTCCAATCCCTTGGCAGCAAAATCCGGTGGAAGGGACTCGTCTACATGCCGGATTTCAAGAAAAAAATTGCGGCAGCAAAACAGGTTGCCCTTGACCAAGGACGTAAACCATGGCCTCACTCCTCCTCCATTTTCATTTACAAGGATTGGGTCGTCGCCTACATGCGTTAGACTGGTGACCATCTGCACCCCACACAACTCCAAACAGGCACAAGACATAAACCGGACGGGAATGAACAGACAAATGCCAAGCCAACGCAAAGGATGTCAGAACCGAAGGTCATCACGGAGTCATCAATGAACTTGCTCAAATATTTCGAAAATATCACTTCCGCCATGGAAAACGACGCCCCCTCCCCTCTGCTGTTTGCCACACATTTTCTTCTTGCACTGCCGATCATGTCAGCTTTGATAGCGGCAATCGGTTTTTTCCTCACAATTTCAATCCACCCTGCACACTTCATTCTGGCTATCATCCTTTCCGCCATGTTCAGTCGGTTCCTTGTCAGACTTCCACTCAAGGAGACGCTGAAAACGCTGACCGCCTCAATAATCCTGGTGGTGGCTCTGGTACTCTTTGTCACCCCGTTTTATGATTTTGCCCGTGACGCCAAGGGATTCCACAATCCTGCCATCATCACACTCGCCCAAGGGTGGAACCCTGTTTATCAAAGCGACGTCCAGGAATTCACTCAGGTCAAAAGCAAACAGGATCGGGAATTCAACTATGCACACGTTTCTGATGATGCGCTGGGTCAACATATGGCAGGAGCTGTAGCTGCCAAATTTTTCAACCGAACAGGAGCTGCCAACTACACCCATGGACTCATGGTCATCCTCTCCGTCCTCATCGCCTTCATGGGACTGGACTCCATCCCGAAGGTCACAAAGGAAATGGCCATTGCCGGAGGACTGGCCCTCGGCCTGTGCCCCATAGCCGTCGCTCAATTATACACTGCCATGGCGGACGGTGTTCTCGCTTCATGCTTCATCATTTTCACGACATCACTCATCGGCTATTTTTTCTCACGAAAACGAAAATTCATCGTTTTCTTCATCCTTTCGCTTACATACATTCTCGTCATCAAAATGTCCGGCCCGGTGTACAGCGTAATCCTGTTCCTGTTCTTCGTAGCCGGAGGCTTGTTGGAAAAACTAATTTCGAAAAAGGAACTCCCTCTCCTGGCCGCCGGATTTCTTCTGTCGTGCCTTCTCGCCGGGGGCATCGGCTTCCATCCATATGTCCACAACCTCATAGAAAAGGGAAACCCCCTTCCGTTCATCACGCAGACCAAAAAAGCCGCCATCATGCCGGCAATCGTCCACAAAGGATATTCAGGCCTCAACAGAGGGCTTCAATTGTACGACTCCCAAATTTCGCTCGGCTACATCCCCAAAGCCACCCAACGATTCACGCAACCCCACACGCCATGGCAGGAACCCAACGCATTTGGAGCATGGTTCGGCATATTGCTGATTGGCTCACTTTTTCTGGCCCCATTCATCGCCCACAAAAAACTCGTTTATACTCTGCTTGCCGGAATAGCCCTGACCGTTTTTCTGAACCCCGCACCAGCTATTGGCCGATACATTCCTCAACTTTGGATGATTCCTATCCTCCTGGCCTTTTTCTTTGCATTGGAACGCAGGAACTCCCCAACAGCGACTGTCACGGCAAACGCCATCATGATCGCACTTTGCGTCAATTCGCTCATGATCGGATATTTTGTCTTCCATAAATCCATGGAAGCCACGAACTACCACTTCTCCGAGGCCGTCACTACGGACAATGGATTTGCCTTCTTCACCAGAAGCGACGAAAGGGCATACAGCAAGGCTTTCATCCGGGAACGATTCGGCAAAAGCATTTCTTCCATTATCAAGGCCCCCACACCCAAGGGACACTACAACTATTTAGCTATTGTTGGCTCCCCACAAAAAAATCGAGCATACATCCCGCAGCAACTGCAACACCTTACCCTTGCACAAGTTCTGACCACCTTCAAAAACAGCCTCGTCATTCTTTGGGCACACGGAGACATAAAACCGGAACTCAGCCCTGAGCTTGCCGACATTTTACGTCAAGTCGGGAGCCGCCACACCGATTTCCCGGTACTCGATTCATACATAGGCATACTTCAGGCAGGACACATCAACGAAACATTTGGCGATAACGGCATTGCCAGAGTTGACATGGACATTCCCGGCAAGGGAATCAATATGCAGGTCAAGAGTGACTCCATCGACACCCGAATGCATATCGACTACTCATCAGCCAGAATCAATGACATTTTTTTCAAAGGCACCCGAGGCATCAACCTGTTGGTGTATCATCCCAGCTATCCGGGAATCCTGTACATGAACTACCCCAATTCCAAGAGACCCGCTGCACTGCGAATTCTCAAACCAGCAGTATCGTATTGGGAGTATTTCAAGCTGGCATGGCTCGGCAAAAATTATTGATATGAAATCTCATGACAGACACACCCCAGACAACCAAACAGACAAATAACGCCCCGCGCCTTCCGCGCGTTTGTGCCGTGGTGCTCAACTACAACGGCATCCGGCACAACTCCCGTTGCCTGCACTCGCTCCTTGGGCAAGACTATCCGGCACTCCACGTCCTCTTCGTGGACAACGGGTCCACGGACGATTCGCTTTCCCTCGTCAAAAACGAATTTGGGAGCCAGCTCGAGTACTTGGAAAACAACGAGAACCTATACTTTGCCGCCGGGAACAACCGGGGAATTCGCCATGCCCTCAAGGCCGGATTCGAATACGTTTTCATCGTCAACAACGACACTGAACTGGAGACTTCGTGCATCACCGAACTCACAACGTTCATGCAAAATCATCCTGCCGCAGGGGGCTGTCAGCCGCTCATCCATCAACTTGATGAAGCGCGCTCACATCTGGTGGCATCAGCCGGGGTCCGGATTTCCCTGAGCGGGCGCTGCTGGGATGCCGGGACAGGGCGACCTGTCACAACCTTTGGCTCGCATCACCGCGAAGTGAGCGGCATCACAGGGGGAGGCATGTTTCTTTCGGACAAAGCCCTTTACGAGACCTGCGGTTTTGACGAAAGCTATGTCATGTATTTTGAAGATGTGGATATCTCTTTCCGGCTAAGAAAGGCCGGTTATACACTCCATCTGGTTCCGACAGCCCGCATGGGGCACCGGGTCGCTGCAACGAGCAATGAATTTGTGCCCTTGCTGCGAATTTCCCTCTGTGAAACGAACAGCTACAGACTCATACAGACCCATTTTCCCTCTTCACTCCGGTTGCGTTCATTGCTGGCGAGTTGCGGCTTTACCCTTGGTTCAACCGCAGCCAGTATTCTGAAGGGCGATCTCCGGAAAGCATGTTCTCTCCTTCAAGGCGGCTGGCAAGGCGTCAAATTGGTCTGGCAATCATTCTTCACACCGCAAACGGCTCAATCCAACGACAAACTCATAGATTCCATCGAGCAGGACATCTGGTTTCCACCCAAAAACTGATACACATTCCGCAAAGCGATATCTGGACAACGTCCCTCACCCATGACACAGTAACGAACAGGCTTCAGATCGCCAAAACCATACCCAGAACAAGACAATAGAGCCTTTTACAATGGTCTTTTCATCACCAGTATTTCTGTACTATTTCCTTCCGCTCCTCCTTGCGCTCTATTTTCTCGCATATAAGGCTGATGGCAACAAAGCCCGTCTTCCCAACGCAATCCTGCTACTTGGAAGCCTTTTCTTCTATTTTTACGGGGCCAACGTCTATATCGGCATCCTGCTGATCGTCACTTTTTTTTGCTACATCAGCGTCCTTCCGACCAAGACGGCGTTGGGCAATAAACTCCTGCTTTACTCGGGAATCGTGGTTCCGCTTTCACTGCTAGCCTATTTCAAATACGCCAACTTCGCGACGTCCCAGCTCTCTCCTGTTTTGGCGGACATCGCGGCAATCCAGCTCCCCGTAACCAACGTAGCTCTTCCCATCGGCATATCCTTCTTCGTATTCCAGGGCATATCCTACGTTATCGACGTCCACCGCAAGGAAGCCCGACCGGCGCGGTCCTTTTCAATGCTCACCTTGTACATCACCATGTTTCCCCAATTGATCGCTGGCCCGATCGTCCGTTACCGGATCATTGACGAGCAACTGTCTGAAAGACGGCTCAGTCTGGAGAATTTCGCCATCGGGGCAACGCGCTTCATGTTCGGCCTTTGCAAAAAGGTAATCCTTGCCGACGCCTGTGCAGTTATAGCCGATGCCGCGTTCACCATGCCGACAAACGAACTGCCGTCTTCCATGGCCTTACTGGGAACCTTGGCATACACGTTCCAAATATATTTCGATTTTTCAGCATACTCCGACATGGCCATTGGCTTGGGGCGCATTCTTGGCTTCACCTTTCCCGAAAACTTTCTCCGCCCGTATTCGGCCACTTCATTCACGGACTTCTGGCGTCGGTGGCACATAACGCTCTCTTCCTGGTTTCGAGACTATGTATACATTCCACTCGGAGGATCCCGTTGCGGCAGTTTCAGGACGTACGCCAACCTCTGGATCGTCTTCCTCTGCACGGGCATATGGCATGGAGCCAACTGGACCTTTGTGGTATGGGGAGCTTTTAATGGGGCAATGTTGACCTTGGAACGCCTTTTCGGCCTACGCACGCATAAACGCAATCAAATGTTATGGCAGTTCCTGACCTTCACACTTGTCTGCTTCGGATGGATCCTTTTCAGAGCCGACAGCATCGGACACGCTCTCCAATTTACGGAAAGGCTTCTTTTCAGCAATGAATGGGCGATACCGCCAGAATTCCGCTACATATTTACAAACTTCAACAAAATCGCCCTACTATGCGGATTATTCACCCTTTTCTTCCCCAAGGACTTCGTCACCGGGAAATACCTTGAAAATACCCAAGGCCGACTCCGCCTGCCAAGTTACACGGCCGTCGGCTTATTGTGCCTGACCATAGTGGCATTTCGGATCAGCAGCATGCACTATAGTCCGTTCATCTACTTCCAGTTCTAGAGGCAAAATGCAGAAATTCAGCACCCATTGTGCAGCCCTGCTCTTCATTTCCTTCCTCCTGCTTCCGCAGGTTGCCCGATTCGTGGTTGAGCCCCCCTCGGCAAAACTGGAAAACAGAAAACTGGCGGAACTGCCTACTCCTACAATAGCAGCAGTCATGTCCCCCACCTACTGGACAACGGTAACGGACTATGTTCGGGACCACCTCCCCATGCGTAAACAACAGCTGAAAGCCAACAACTGGATATCCTTTCACCTGCTTCAGGACTCTCCCACCCCGGATAAACTGATTCGAGGAGAAGGCGACTGGCTGTACGCTTCAGTGATCACACTGGATGAATCTTCCCTTCTGAACCGAGATCAGGACAAGGTCATCGAGGCATTCAAACAATTCGAAAAAGCCGTCACTCAAAGAGGAAAACGCTGTCTTTTCCTGCTCTCTCCATCAAAACCAATGATCTACCCGGAATTCCTCCCGGATTTCGCAAGACAGCACTTGAAGGACAACTTTACGGCATTTCATGACCGTTACTCGGAGACAGCCAAAAATCACGACACGTTCCTTCTATTGTGGGACGAAATGTGGAAAGTAAAAAAGGCAAATGCTTCGCTCATCGCGCCAGTTCCGTCCGAAGAGCAACGCCTTCACCTACTATTCAATCCCAGAGATCTCCACTGGGGCGTGGCAGCACAAACCCTACAGGCACAAGAGCTGGTGAACGCCATCAGTCCGGGGCTCTGGGATGCTTCCAGCTATGCCATCGACTATGACAACTTCAAGGTTCGGCAATCCGAATTCTCCCGCATCTGGCTGAAGACCTACCTTCCAGAACCGTATCCTAAATTCCGTCACCGCAAAAAAGTCGAAGTGGTCAAAACCATCAAGACGAACGCCCCTGGCAAACCGATCAGATTTTATCGTCCAGCAGAAGCAGCACCTTCTCCTCTAAAAGTGCTCGTCATCCATGATTCTTTTTTCGGCGGCACCTGCATCAATCTCACAGCAGCACATTTTACAGAGCTCATCTCGGTACGATGGGAAATTCTTCGCGACACCCCCTTTCCGGCCATGGACCTCATCAACCAAGCCGACGTCATCGTCATCCAATGTCGTGACGGCCTCATAGCCCGCCATGGACGCTACAACATGCTAAACAAGGTCACACAACAACTACGGAAGCAAAGAAACAGTTAATACACGAAAGGGCAGGAACGAGACATAAATCTCAGTTGTTAGCCTCCGGGCAACGAAAAGGGAACACCAACCACGTCCTCCCCAGTACCTTCACTGAGTTTTCTTGACCCATCCCTGAATTTGATACCCCCCCATGACCGAGTGGACTCTTTTGTCATAAATCAAGTCGTATGACTTTATGATATCAGGAAATTGCTTCCGTCTGAATCGTGGCGTCACCAAGAGAAGATCAAAATAACCAGCGGCAAACTTTTCATGTAACACTTTGGAGTAATTTTCTTGAGCAGCCCGAAACGCCTTCTCATTGAAGGGAGTTAGTATCTTGAAATAGTACTGCCCCTGTCCAGCATCATAGACGGTCTTACCTTGCGTCATTAAAATATTGTTTAACAACCGGTGTGTATAAATCTTGTCGTGTTTTGCAATCAGCCCGGACACCTCATGCCATTCTTCTGAACGGTCCATGCTACACGACATGACTTTTGGTTTGAGTGAATTCCCATAAGCAAACAAAAGGATCAGTGTTAATGAAATATACGGCAATGTCCCCAAAAAGATATTGAACTTCTTGCTACCTCTATTCATATGACGCAACAGAAAATTGATAGATGACCACAGGAAAAAGAATAAAAAGGTATGCGCTATATAAATATCCTTGTTGCCGCTATGCCACCCAATAACTCCTAAAAAGAAAACTAGTAAAAAAAACGAAACAAATGTGCAGTAATTCGGCTTTAAATCTCTAGCCCATGTGACAAGAGCCTTTACACTTCGAACCCGCAAGCCTCTCTGACGAGCAACAACCATTCCCACAATGAGAACAGAAAGCAAAAGAGGCCACATATAGTGGAATACAAACCGATATACCTGAGGGAAAAATACAGAGGCATTAAAGTTAACCTTGGCATTCCCCGCCCAATAAATTCCATGTGAATTTTCCTGAAAAAATTCAAAAAAGAGTATTCCTGATACAACCAAAACAACAGACAAAACGCCGAAGCAAACAGCCTTTCTCTTGCTTTTGTATAAAAAGTAGTAAGTTAGCAAAGGACCAAATCCGACAATAAAGTATTGCTTTGTGAAATAAGCAAGGGCAATCAAGAAAACCCCAAAGAACATCGACCTATTTGAAAAATGGAAAATATATGGGAGTGTGATTCCGGCAACCATAAAGAGATATCCCAAGTTCCCCGGCTTAGATCCCATTTCATTTGAGGACGTCGTCAGAAAGGTAAAAACCGTAACAGCTATGGCCAATGAAAGAGCAAAAGGGATGGAGTCTTTTTTCAGGACAAACAATAAATAAAGCAAAGTAAGCCCAGAGGCTCCCCACGCAAGCGACCTGAGTATTATCGCTATATCTGAAAACGTATCTGCATCTACAAAAACAGCCCCTAGATAATAATATATTGGGGCATAGGTATTAATTAATCGCGGAAAGGTTTGAAGGGAAAAAGGGTTTTCTCCCATGGCAAGTTGACGGGCATAAAGGACATCAGCCGTCTCGCGACAGTGAAATGGCCGATCCAGAAAAATGCTCATCTTACAATAAGACAACACTTCAATCAGGACAAAGCCGCAACAGATAAGCAGCAACGCGCAAACGAGTATTTGAAGCAAAGAGAAATCGTCACTCAAAGAAGCGTCATTTTTATTTAACACTTATTCGCCCTTACTGTTCACAAAATCTTAAAAAATTAAAACCATACCATCGCACCATTTTAAGGTGATCAGTATATCTTGAAACAATTCCTATAGTCTTGCTATAAAATTGGTAAGGGTAGAGAGCCTCCAACACCCAATACCAAACAGAATTGTTGGATTCCACTTGAGTCATTCGCATCATACTCTTTTCAGTAGCTAATAGACTCGTCTCTACATGTAAAGCAGCTATATCGAAATCCATATAACCGCCTGAAATAAACGTTATCCCGACTCCACGCTTACCCATAATTCGAAAGACATATAGTCGATATTTACAATCTGGACGAAAAGCCGAATGTGTCATACTGTGTGGCGCTGTTTACTTGACCATCATCCCTATGCATCAGGAGAAATAATGTCCGCAGAAGAATTCCAGCCCCCCGTTGATGTCACCTTTGTCATGCCGTGTCTGGACGAAGCCAAGACTCTGCCCACCTGCATCAAATGGGCCCTCGAGGCGGCAGAAGATTTAAAGAAGGACGGGCTTTCGACAGAAATACTGATCTCTGACAATGGCAGCACCGATGGCAGTCAGGAACTGGCTCGATCCCTTGGTGCCAGGGTAACCGAGTGCCCACACCGGGGATATGGCAATGCGCTCATCTGGGGCGGACGGGAAGCAAGAGGACGATACATCGTCATGGGAGATTCCGACGCATCCTATGACTTCCGCGACGGAGCCAAGATGGTTCGCAAACTGACGGAAGGCTATGAACTATGCATGGGAACCCGCCTCAAGGGGACCATCATGCCAGGAGCGATGCCATGGAAAAACCAGCATATAGGCAACCCCATTCTTACAGGCATTTTGAATTTGTTCTTCCGTTCGGGGCTTTCTGACGCGCATTGCGGACTCAGGGCGTTCACCAAAGATGCTTTTTTCAAGATGCAACTTGAATCCCAAGGAATGGAATTTGCGAGCGAAATGGTGGTCAAGGCTGCCATTCTGAATCTGAAGCGCACGGAAATCCCCACGACCTTGCACAAGGATGGTCGGGATCGCCCGCCACATCTCCAACCATGGCGAGACGGCTGGCGCCACCTGAAATTCCTGTTGGTCTACAGCCCGCTATGGCTTTTCTTTATACCGGCACTGCTTTCCCTGCTCGTCGGCGGCGGAATCATTGCCCTGCTCCTCTCCACCCCCGGAGACGCCTTGGCGCAATTTGCAGGACTCCAACTGGGAGATCACTGGCTGCCCATTGCATCAGCCATTCTCATCGTAGGCTACCAGTTCTTTCTATTGGGCGTTGTTTCCTGCGAGTTGCACGCATCACAAGAATTCGTTTCAAAACGGTTGCCGTGGTACATAAAAAAAATGCATGCGATACTCTCGGTGAACAACCTTTTTATCATAGGCGGAAGTCTACTTGGAATCGGCACGCTGCTCTTTTTATATGTTCTCATCCTGTGGGCCGGGGAAGGCTTTGGAGGACTCAGGGCCATGCGTCCCCTCATGTTGTCGACGACGGCACTGATCTGCGGTTCCTTTACGTTTTTCGTCGGATTTCTGTTCGCTTCCGTAGAAAGCGATGCCAGTCCCTGCGCCGTACGCAAGACGGACTCCCAGTAACCCCTTTCCTGAAATTGCTTGTAGCAGACAAAGGAAAAGCTTTGTGATCTCGCTGAAAAAAGCAACCGTAAGCGCTGCCTCTCTGGCGGCTGGAGTCGGGCTGATTGCGACCCTGCTTCACAAAACCGGGGTCGACGCAACAATGCTCGCGGAGACATTGAGGCGAACGGACATGTTCTGGGCTTCCGCCGTTCTGCTTTCCACCTTTCTGAATCTGTGGCTTTCAGCATACAAATGGAAACGGGTTTTACGCCGTCTTGGTGAAAGAAAACGCATTCCCTACATGGCGTATACATCTCTTGGTGCCGTACTCGGCAACTTCGTGCCGGCGCAGATTGCCATCAGCACAGCCCGGGGACTCGGAGCAAAACTAGGGCAAAGAGTTTCAGCGACCAAAGCCCTTGGAAGTTCTATGCTCGATCAGATGTACGACCTGCTCCCACCAATATGCGCTTTTTTCCTCGCCATCCCCATCATGCACGGCTCCCTTGACTTCACTAGCGGCACATTGATTTTCATAGGTATACTGGCCATCGCATTCGTGACTTTAAGCCTGTTTCAGAAACGCCTGATCGACATCGTTGTGGTCACCCTGTACAGGCTCAGGTCCATTACACATCGATTCCGAAAAAAAGACGGTGCCCCCAGCCTGACGCAAGTGGACTCAACACAATTAAACTTGCGCGAAGGATTGTCGTTGTCCGCGCTGACTTTTTTACGCTATGCCAATCTCTTTCTTCGGGTATATCTGGTCACCCTTGCCGTAGGAATCCCTTTGGATTTACATGTCCTTTTCTGGGCCTTTCCGGTTGTTCAGCTATCCATGCTCGTCGGGATCACCCCCGGTGGCGCAGGAATCATGGAGGCCGGCTGGATCGGCGTATTGTCGCTTTTCCACGTTCCGACAGACGCGTCACTTCTTGTCGCGCTGTCACTTCGGCTACTGGCCTTGGGCTGCCAAATCATAATCGCCAGCTCCGCCTGGATTCTTTTATTCAGCAAAAAACGAAGGCAACACGAAATGCCGCCCCATCCCCCTCTTCAACGCACCAAAGACTAGTCAGAAAAATATAAAAGGATATTCATGCCCACACCAACCTTTCTCTATGTCGGTTCAGCAAAATGCGCCTCCACCTGGATGTGGCGAGTCTTTGACGAGCATCCGGAAATATTCGTGACGACGTCAAAAGAACTCATGTTTTTCAACGACTACTACGAGCGGGGAACAGACTGGTATCTATCCCACTTTGAAAACGGGAAAGAATATGCTTGCCGAGGGGAACTGTCCCACGACTATTTCCTGAAATCGATATATGCAGAAAGAATCCACAAGGATTTTCCGGACGTCAAAATACTCTGCTGCCTACGCGAACCCATGTCCTTGTTACGCTCATACTACAAGTATGATCGTCGAATATTCAAACGATTCTCAAAACATGAACACGCCAACATGGACTTCATTGATTTTGCAAAATCAGAAAACGTCAACAACTACGTCGATTACTATTCAAACTTGACGCCATTTTATGAACTGTTTCCGCGCAACAAGATTCATGTGATGTTCTATGAAGATCTCGTAAATACCCCAATGGAATTCTACACATCAATGTTGGAATTTCTACAAGTTTCCCCTTCGCACGTGGTTCCCAGCGCCCACAAAATCATTAACCCCGCAATGACTCCAAGAAATGCCCTGTTGTCATCATTGGCCACATGGGTCGCAGACATGCTCCGACGACACAAACTGGAATCCATTCTTGGAATACTCAAGGCCAATATATTACTTGAAAAGCTTTTCTTCTCCTCAAAAAAGCCACCTATTGACCTCGCCATTGATGAAACGTCTCCCGAATACATGCATCTTTACAGGGAATTTCATAAATATGACGACAAGCTCTCTTCGCTCATTGGGAAAAATCTTCCCAAGGAATGGAGCGAACCAGCAAATTAAAGCACAGTTACCGCTACTCTTGGCAGACAAAAATCCCCCATGATCGAAATCAATTTCAAATCAAACGAGGTCGATAAGTGAATTTTGATAAGAACGCTCCGACATATTCAGACGAGCTGAATCAAGGACTGAAGTTGACCGGTGAGTCACGAAATTATTTCATCAATGCCAGAATACGCCTTGTCAAGGCATGGCTTGAGAAACGAAAAAGTTCGGTCAACAACGTCTTGGATTTCGGATGTGGAGATGGTTCCAGCGCTCATGCATTGGCGGGCATTCCCGATGTGGCAGAATATACAGGGACAGACACCGCCGTCGAGGCCATGAATGTCGGCAAAACCCAGCTTGAAAAGACGCAGAGATCAATCGAAATCTCTTTTATAGAAACAAGCAAGGTGGCTGACGATTCCTTTCAACTAGCCTATGTCAACGGAGTCTTCCATCACATCCCGGTAAAGGAACGACTGATGTGGATAAAATATCTTGCGGCAAAGCTCCAAGATGGCGGATATTTGGCTTTTTGGGAAAACAACCCGTGGAATCCTGGCACGCGACTACTTCACAAACTGGTTCCTTTTGATCGGGATGCAATATTTGTCTATCCATCCACAGGAATGAAACTCATAGAACAAGCGGGCCTCACCGTCCTCAGACGCAGCTATCACTTCATCTTCCCCGGCGCTCTTAAACCGCTCAGATTTCTGGAACCTCATCTTGAACATCTTCCTTTTGGCGGACAGTACTGCATATTTGCACAAAAGCAGTCAGCAACATAAAAACCGAATCAACCACCTTGAAAGTATAAGCAAAATGCCAGCCTGCGGTAAGCCAGAGAGGAAGAGACCGGCCAATATAGCATTTAACCCCCAGCCCACAAACCTGACAATGCAGGGCCTATGCAGTGCCACTCTCCCCGCAGGGCGAGCAGGGCTGGCTTGAGCAGACTTCGGAGCAAGAGCACCGGAGGCAGGAGCCATGGGTAGTGCTTGCGTGTGAACAGAAAGGTAGAACGGGCCTCATGGTAGGCCGCAGTACGGCCTTGATGATGAGAAGCTGTCTCTGGCCTGCCGATGGAGGCACTGACGTCATGGTTCACTATGCACTCCCTGCACCAGCCAAGGGAATATCCGGCCGCTTTCGCACGAAGGCACAAGTCAAGTTCTTCGTAAAAAAGAAAAAACTTCTCATCAAGCAGACCTATGTCGTCAAAAAGCGACATCGGCACAAACAGGCTGGCTCCATAGACGTAATCCATGGGCAAATTCGACAATCCGGCCATATCCTCCAGCCGTGTCCCTGCGTGATTCGGTTCAATGCGGGACAGCCATGGCGTATATTGCACACCACCGGCCACTTGAATGCGCTGTCCGGCTTCCCCGCCATGCACCACTGTCGCGCCGAGAATGGACTTCGGTGATGCTGCAAGGGTCGTGAGCAACGCTTCCACCGCCCCCTGCTCGGGCCTTGTATCGTTATTCAGAAGCCAAACGGCATTGAACCCGCCAAGGCTTCGGACCAAGCGAATACCGCTGTTGCATCCAGCTGCAAACCCCCGGTTCCCGCAATTGTGAAGCACAACGACACCGCCACGCTTGTCCCACGACTCAGAAATGTCTTCGAACTCGGTCAACAGGCTGTTCACTTCGAGAGAATTCTCGGCAAAGGAAGCCAGCTCCTCCGCATGTTCCCGTCCGGCATTGTTGGAAACGACCACCAAAGACTCCGGTGCCACACTCGCCAAACGTTCCAGACACCGCTTGGTCGTTTCAGGCTTGCCATAGTGCACGAGCACGATGGCAGTCGTCGAAAGGCGCATGACGTGCTCCTGACTATTCATGTAAACATCGTTCATAAAATGAAAGGACGTTCTTCGCACTTTTTTCCCAGCTCAGATGCGTACGTGCAAACATACGCCCCGCAGCGCCAATCTCCTTCCGCAACGCAGGGGCGGCAATCAACCGCTCAACACTTTGCACCAACTCTTCCACGGTTCCGTTTCTAAGCAGCAGGCATTCCTTTCCATGCTCCAAATGACGGCCAATGTTGGTTGCCGGGAGAAGAACCGGCCGCCCGCTCGCAAGAAACATGGGGACCTTGCTGGGAAAGCGAAAATCGTTGAACCGGTCCGGCTTGCCGGGTTGAACCAGAATATCGGCCCCGGCAAGATAACGCACCAACTCCTGCGGAGGAAGACTCCCCAGTTCCACGACAAAAGGGGCTGAGGCCTGCTTCACGTCTTCATCCATCCCTGCGTGGGTGGCGCCGCAACGGAGCAATCTCACATCCCGGCCCCGGCTATTCAGTTCGGCAATCCCGGCATACAAAGTCTTGACTTCACCAAGGTTGGCCGCATGCACGTTCCCGGTGTACGTCAATACAATGGACGACTCGGGGATTCCCAAGGATCGCCGCACCCCAAGGTCAGGCGTGACCGGGAGGTCAAATATTTCCGGCTCACAGGAAGGCCAGAAGGTCATGGCCGGAACAGATTCCGGCACTCCTGTTTCAAGGGAGTCCATGATGCAGGTCACTCCGGCGGCGTTCGCAATGAATTTCCGGTACCGTGCCGGATGGATGAACGCACGGGGCATCCGCATCCGCCGAAGCCACGACAACTGACCAACGTCTTCCGGAGAAACGCCCATGTGCGTCTCAAAGACGAGTTGCTCGTTATCCTCCAAATGAACGAAATAGGGAATGCCTGCACGCTTGCCAACGGCATCAACGCAACTTCGAACGACCTCTCGCGGTGTCCAGGCATGCAGGATCGCCCCCTCTTTGCGAAGCGCTCCACCACCAAACAGGAATTTGCGTTTCAGGGCCGAAAACCCAATGACATCATATCGAGGGGAACCGCAATTGAACACATGCCCAGCCACACGAGGCACACAGGCAGTACAACGCACGCCGAGGCGCTCCAGGGCATTAGCGAGAAAATGAATATGAATTCCACTTGAGCCTTCGAAGTGGTGATAATTGACGAAATAAACGTGCATCCTGCTTGTCACCCCGGATTCCGGATCATCCTTCCTCGCCACGTGTATCCACTGCGGCCATGGTGTGTACTATTTCAACATGACCTGCGGATTCGCGACGCTCCCGCGGAGCCGAACCGGAACGGCCTGTTTCTTCTTCATCATGGCCACGGCCTTGGGATCGAGCACGCTTGTGGCCAGTCTCTTGGGCGAACCGAGAAACTTGCCGTTCATATCGAACGTGCTCTTCTGGAAATTATTGGCATCCACAGACAACGCGCCAGCCGTCTTCAGGGAAATGCCGTCCGTGCTCACGATATCAAGCTGAGAAAAGGACCACACGCCCTTTTCCATGGCGCAATCAAGATTCACGGAAAAGTCCTTGAGTCGAGCCCCTTTGATCACCGGAAAACGGTTTTCCATATCAAGCCGGTCCAGACGGGCTACCACCTCACCTTCGACTTCCAGAGGGGCGTTGACCGGCCCTTGAACCGAGGCGTCGATGGTCAGAAATCCTTTCATACTTCTGTCAAAAGACTTGATTTGAGGGATGGTCCCCAGATCGATCATTTCGGTCCGAACGTCCGCACTCAGCCAGTCCGTATTGAAAAACGCCCCAGTAGACAAATCAATGTCCACAAGGCCGCCATACGCCCTACTCGTGGCCGACAGACTCAGCTTACCCACCAGCAGCGGAAAAAGGGAAAGACGAAGGTCCGTATCCTTCAGGATCAAGAGAGGTTTCCTCGTCTTCTTGTGATAAACACGCACATACTCCACGGTCACCCGCGGAGGCACCAGTTGTGGTTCAAGATAGGGGAATTCCACGGTGACGCCGTCCAGCTCGCCGACAACCTCACGCACCAAAGCGTCAGTCTGAACGACATAATATCGGGCCGTAAACACCAAACTAAAGACAGCGAGACCGAACAGAAAATACCCGGTCCCTGCCAAAACCATCCCTCGCGTCACTTCAAAATCAAGCAACCTGCCAAGCAGGGGGGACTTGGCAAACAGTTCACGGACGGTATTCAACGGATTCATACGCTAGAGATTGGTCACGCGAAGCACTTCCGACAAAGTCGTCAGGCCCGCCTTGGTTTTGAAGCAGCCATTCATGGTCAGGCTCTCCATGCCGTCCTTCTTGGCTTGCACACGAATCTGGTTGGAATCAGCAGTGCTGAGCACAAGAGACTTGGTGGAATCAGACAGTTCCATGATCTCGTAAATAGCCATGCGCCCCTTGTATCCCGTTCCCATGCAGGCATCGCACCCCACGGGCTGATAAATCTCGTGACCGCGGAAGTCGTCAGCGAACGAGCCGAAGTCAGCATCCAATTGGGTTTCGGAGGGAACATAGGACGTCTTGCACTCAGGACACAGCCTGCGTACCAGTCGCTGGGCCACAACGGCCCGGAGCACAGACGACAACAGAAATGGTTCCACCCCCATGTCGAAGAGGCGGGTGACAGCACTCGGCGCATCGTTGGTATGCAGCGTTGAAAAAACCAGATGCCCGGTCAGTGCCGCCTGAATGGCTATTTGAGCGGTTTCCTTGTCGCGTATTTCACCGATGAGTATCACGTCGGGGTCCTGACGGACAATGGAACGCAGGCCGGAAGCGAAATCAAGCCCGACCTTGGAATTCACCTGAATCTGCCCGATGCCGTCCAACTGATATTCCACCGGATCTTCGATGGTCAGAATATTCTTGTCCGACGAATTGATGTAGTTCAACACCGCGTACAAGGACGTGGTCTTGCCGCTGCCGGTAGGCCCCGTCACCAAAATGATGCCATGGGAAATTTTCACGAGCCGCTGCATGCGGGCGAGGTTTTCGTCGGTCAAGCCGAGGTCGGGCATATTGAGAATCTTGGTACTCTTTTCCAGCAAACGCATAACGATGCGCTCGCCAAGAGCCGTGGGCAGACAAGAGACACGGAGATCAACCAGACGACCTCCAAGGGACAGGGCAATGCGGCCGTCCTGCGGCAACCGTCTCTCGGCGATATTGAGTTTGGCCATAATCTTGATACGCGACACAATGGACGCATGAAACCGCTTGTCGATGGAGTGCTTGTCGTACAGCACGCCATCAAGCCGGAAACGGACGCGAAGAATGTCCTTGTACGGCTCGATATGGATGTCACTCGCATTAGCCCGGACCGCCTGCGAAAGGACCATGTTGACAAGCTTGATGAACGGGGCGTCGCTTGTGTCGTCCAGCAAATCCTCGATGGTGTCGTCGTCAAAATCGCTGAAGGAGCCGACGGCCGCTCCGTCGAGCACCTCCAAGGCTTCCAGATCCTCTTCTACGTCACCAAAGACCTTGTTGATGGCACCAAGCACACCTTCCGCCGGAGCAAACACCGCCTGAATCGAATCGTTTTTCAATACAAGCCGAAAATCATTGAGCGACCCCAAGGCCGAGGGGTGACTGACCGCAATAATGATCGTGCCGTCTTCCCGTTGCAACGGAATGGCATTGAGCCGCTTGAGATAATGGATGGAAAACTTGCGAACAAGCTCGGGAAAAACAAGGCCGGAATCAATGGCGTCAAGGCACTCCACGTCATGGAAGTCGGCATAAAAACGCACAACGTCCACCTCGGACATTTGCCCATTTTTCGACAAGAGCCCAGGGAGGTCGAGCCCCTGCTCCTGTGCTTTTTCCAGAAGCTCCTGCACTTCATCGGCAGAAATCACGCCGGATGAAACCAGAGCCTTCTCGACGCTGAAATCGAACATTACTCACCCAGATCCTTCTCGACCATCCCCTTGGATTCCACCGCGCGCATAAAAATCGGATCCACAGGCTCGGACATGAGTATCTTGGGCAATCCCAACCCGCTCCCGTCCAGCTCGGCGTCATGAATGACCTTCTTCTTCAGTCGGGCCAAAGAAGCGGACTCGTCGTAGGTATTGATGACCTTGGGCGTGATGAACACGAACAAATTCGTCTTGGCGCTCTTCTTCTCTTTCTGCTTGAACAACCAACCGAGCAGGGGAACGTCACCCAGTCCGGGAACCTTGCCCCTGCCGTCAGAGTCATCCTGATTGATCAGTCCGGCGATAACTGCGGTCTGGTTATCCTGCATCTGGATAACCGTCTCGATCTCACGCTTCTTGGTGGTCGGCGCAATCACATTCTGCGTCTGGGAGAGAGCCACCAGGCTTTCGACGAGGCGACTGACTTCCTGCCGGATCTCAAGACGCAACGTGCCCTTTTCCCCGATGTGCGGAGTGATTTCAAGCTTCACGCCGACATCCTTGTAATCAAGGCTCTGCGAAGAATAGTCGGAATTGACGTTCGACGTCTGGGTCTGCTTGGAATACGGAATGTTGTCGACCACACTGACGCTCGCCTTCTCGTTGTCCAGAGTCAACAATTGCGGAGTCGCCAGAATCTTGTAGTCGTTATTCGTCTCCACTGCGCTGATAATGGATTGAATGCTGTAGCTCGTCCCGCCAATATTCAGGGCATCACTCATGATGGCCCCGATGGACCCGCCGGAGGGGAATCCGGCTACCTTGGCCCCGGTGTCAGGCAGGGTGATGCCTCCGCCTCCAACATTGACGGCACCGAAACCGGAAGTGTCTTTACCCGAGCCGCCCACGGCCCAGTTCACACCGAAAGAAAAATCAGCATCGGACGAGACTTCCATGATCAGCGCTTCAATATACACCTGCTTTCTCAGGATATCCAACTTCTGGATAGTCCCCTGAAGGGTGATGAACTCATCGGGACGGGCCGTGAGGATCAGGCTGTTGGTGGCCTTGTCTGCGACTACCTTGATATCCTTTGACAACTTGGTAGTCTTGCCCTCCTGATCCGTCTGCTTGGAAATCAGTTCGTTTAATATTTTGGCAACGTCCTCGGCGTCCGCGTTCTCAAGGCTCATGTAATGGATATCGTCCTTGCCCTGAGGGGTGGGGATATCCAAAGCCTCGATCATCTCCGCAATGGTTTCCAAACTATACGGGTCACCGAGTGCCACCACGGAGTTGGTACGCTGGTCCGCCTCAACCAGGGCCATGCCCTTCTTGCCGATCTTTTCCAGCTCCTGAATCTTCGTGGTCATGATCTTGGAGATGCTGGATGCAATAGCCTTGGCATCACCGTGCTCAAGAGGAAACGTCTCCATCTGGGGCGCGTAAGTACTCTTGTCCACTTCGTGGATGATGGACAAAATACGCTTAATATTGGTGGACGGAGCCGTTACGATCAGGGTGTTGGTCGGCATGTAAACATTGACCACGGCATTCTTGTTGACCAACCCGCCCAAAAGTTTCGCCAATTCGGGCGCACTGGAGTTACGCAAAGGGATAATCTGTGTGACCAACTCGACACCGACGCCACGCGGCACGAAACGACCAGCCTTGACGGGAATTCCTTCCCGGCGGGCTTCGCCAATGGGAACGATCTTGTATTCATTGTCGATGGCCGTGGGCACCACCGCGAAATTATTGAGTTGAAGAATGGCCTCAAACGCCTTGTAGGCTTCTTCCAAAGAGAGCTTGGACGGAGAATAGGCTGTCACACGGCCATTGGTCCGGTTGTCGACGATGAAGTTCCTGCCCGTCAATTCACTCATGAACTTGATGAGAATGTGAATATCTACATTCTTGAAGTCCATGCTGATGGTTCGCGGCGACACAGTTTTTTGCGCCCTCGCGGTCACCGGAGGAACCACGCAGAAGATGATGAGTGCATAGGTGAGGAACAGGCAAAGTGTCTTTTTCATATTTATCCCGTGATGATCAGGACAAGCTGCATGGGTTTGCCGTCCCGGAGAATATCCACGACCACCCGATCCTGATCGAGCAGCCGCATGAGGGCCAGAGGATTGGCTCCCTTGGCGACAGGGGTTCCGTCGAGTTTCAGCAGGACGTCATCCTTTCGCAGTCCAACTTTACTAAACATACTCCCTTGGCGCAACCGCCGAATCCATAAACCTTTCTGCTTCCCCCGCGTAGCCGGGGCGAGCTGAATATCTCTGGAAAGGGCATCAAGATCCTGAAATTTGGCTTTCAAATCCTTGCGGGCTACGGTCGAACGGGAATTCGCACTTTTGGCCGCGATTTTCTTGTCAGCATTGTCGATCAGCAGCAACTGCCGATCCTTGCCCCGCCGAAGCACGATGGCCCTGCGTTGGATTTCGTCAATGACGAAACCACTCAGCTTGTCCCCCACCTTCACCATTTTCTGTTTGTTCCCATCCAGAGTCACCGCCCGGGACAGACCGACAAAATCGGAATACATTGTCCCAAGCAACCGGATGTTCAGCTTGGCTATGGCCAGTTGGTCAATGGATTTCTGTTTCGGTTTGGGTTTCGGCTTGGCCTTGCGCTTGGGACGCGCGGCATTGAACGGGTTCCGGCTCCAGATGGAAGAAAAATAGGAAAGCGGAGGAATGGAAATCTTGTTTTTGAGGGATACGGAGACTTCGTTGCCGCTTGCCGAAACCGGCAAGACCGGGTCGACCACAAGCACGGCTGCCGCGCAGGCAAGGAAGTAGGCCACCACAGCGGTGACCAGCAGGTTCAGGACGACCCGTGGAAGGCGTCCGTCAAGATGAGCATCTAATCCTCGCATTTCCCAGCCGATTGATATTTTTCCAGAGCTTCGCAGTATCCCAATTCACAGGCGCGACGCAAATCATGGCACCCCTTGGCCTTCTGGCCGAGCAGGTAACTCATTTCCCCACGATTGATGTACGCTTCCGGGAAATTCACCTTACGGGAGATGGCACGCGTATAATCCAGCACGGCTTCCTCGTACTTGAGGGCAGCTTGATATCCCTGAGCCCGATTATAGAATATTACCGCACTTTCTCCGTTCAGGGAAACGGCTTCATCAAAATCCTTCATGGCGTCTGCCTGACGCCCCAGCTTCATGTAGCAGAGCGCCCTGTTGCAGTAGGCATTGGCCTTTTGCTCGGTCTCGTCGGACAACCCGATATATGCGGTGTATCCTTTGGCCGCGTCCTTCCACAGCCCGTTTTTCTGCGCGGAATAGGCTTCCATGAACAGACTCTGGATGTTCATGGGGTCAAGGGCCACAGCCTTCATGAAATAGTTATACGCAATCTCCAACTCATTCAGGTACAAATACAGGACACCAAGACCGTAAACGGCACGTCCATGGCTCGGGTCGAGTTGCAATGCGCGATCAAAAAAGGTCTCCGCCTTTTCATAGTCTTCCAGCTTTATCAGGGCAAAGCCCGCATTGACCAAATAGGACGGATTTTCCGGGGCACGAATCGATGCACGTTCAAAGGCTTCAGAGGCCGCATCGGGTTGACCGGACTTCAACAGCAACACGCCCATGTTGTTCAGATACACGGCGTTATCCGGGTCCTTGTCGAGAAGTTGCCGATACAACTCCAGCCCTTTCCCGTAATCTCCTTCATCATACGCGCCCCCGGCCTGTAGGCCGAGTTCTTTCATCCCCGCATCCTCGGCAGGGGAAGGAGTCGTTTTTTTAGCCGCGCACCCCGTACACAGTAAAAAAACGGCAAGCAGGAACAGGCTATATCGTTTTCCTCTTTCCATATATATCCTTAATCCATGAAATCGTCGAAACGGGCAGTGCCTTTTCTGTAATCCACACGCTGGATCACCGGACTGACCAGAAAACTGTACATCGTGGAACCAATTTCCACCCGGACAATCGTCGTGGACGTAATGCCCTGCCGATTGAACACAAGCCGAGTTTCTTCACTCTCCTTTTCGGAAGGAAAGACCAATTCCTTAAACCGGGCCGAAGGCGGAAACCGCAACGGCTCCTTGCTTCCATCGATGGAAAGCGAGTTTTGGTGGAACCGCAGCACCACGTCGGTACGTCCGAGCTGCGCCTGCATTCGGCAACGATCCACCGATCCACGCAGGAATTTCTGCACGGCCTCGACGCCAGTTCCGCCAAAATTCATGTCCAGTTGCGGAACCACAAGCCCTGCAACCACGGCCAGCAAAGCCATGACGACAAGGAGTTCAAAAAGCGTGAACCCCTTTTTCCTCATCGCGTCAGCTGATTTCCCAACTGTTGACATCGGCATCGCCCCCGGTTCCTCCGGCAGCACCGTCGGCACCGTAGGAAATCAGGTCAAAAGGACCGTGCTTCCCGGGCGACACGTAAACGTAATGCGTTCCCCACGGATCCTTCGGCACCTTCGGCAAATAGCCGGAAGGCGAATAATTCTTGGGCGTACGTCCCACAGACGGCTTGGTTACCAAGGCCTGCAACCCCTGTTCAGTGGTCGGGTAGAAGCCGTTGTCGATGTAAAATTTCTTCAATGCGGTGGAAATGCTTTCGATCTGCATCTTCGCCTTGACCACGCGGGCTTTTTGCGGCTCGTCCATAAATTGGGGAACGATAAGTCCGGCGAGCACACCAAGGATCACGATGACCACCATCAGCTCAATGAGGGTAAAACCTTCGCGCCCCCGGCGCGTCTTCTTCAGGCTCCGTCCGGTCTGACTGAAAGACATTGTTGTAAACTCCCAAATTATCTTGAAATGACTCGTTTATACATTTTGCCTCCATACTCAAGGAGGACAGACTCCTGACCTATATCGATTACCTTAACCCCGTCAAGCATTTCCCCCTCCCGCAACAGCTTCGAATTAATCACCACAATGCGTTCGGAAGGGACCTCATTCCAGGCAATGGCCCCAAGCACCAGTTCACCGACCACGTCATGCGATTCACCGTCCAAAGGACCTTCAGCAGCAGTTCCCGGCACGGCAACGGCAGGTTGGGGAGAACCGGTTTCCGGCCCCCCAGCCGGAGAAGCTTCGGACGGAGGAGAGGCCTCGGCCCCCTCTTCGACCACCACGACAAACTCAGTGTCATCATATTCCCCGCTCACGGTCCGCGAAGCCGGGGCACTGCTCTTTGTAGCATTGCCTGTGACAACCTTCGTGTCCGGCTCGTATGTCCACTCGCTCCGGGCGGAAGAGGAGACGGCAGACGGGGGCACGGACTCACCAGTCGGCCCAGCCGCAGTTCGAGTTGCAGCCTTTCCTTCGGAAGCAGTTGACACAACGTCGGATTCAGACGGTTTCTCCGCAGGGGAATCCGGCGTTCCGACTGCCGTTTTGACCACCGTCGAGACCGGGGTTCTCTGCATGGCGAAATCATTGCCGCGGTTCAAGAGCAGGGATACGCCGATCCCCGCGACTACCAACAGGGCTGCGACTCCGCCCGCCAGCCAAGCCCAGTTTCTGGACGACGACTTGCGGGTGCGAGCCTGAAACAGGCCGGAGTAAACCGAATCCTGACAGACTTCCTTGACCATCTCGTCCGAGACGACCTTGCTGCCGGTAAAGGCGAGAGCGTCCAACGTATGGGCGCAGACATGATTGATGAGCCGGGGCAGTCCGCCACTCTCCTTCCAGATACGCTTCACGGCATCCCGGGAAAAAGAAATCAACTCGGGAGTACCGCCCTTTTCCAACTTGAAATCGATGTATTTATTCGTGTCATCCAGAAGCAGCGGCGACAATTCGCACCGAACGCCGATACGCTGGTTGAGCGCCTCCATGCCTTCGGTGGCCAGCAGATCAAGAATCTCCAACTGCCCGACCAGAAGAATCTGGACCAGCGGCCTGTCACCCGCACGGAGGTTGGAGAGAATATGAATGAGACTGAGATGGCGTTTGGTCAACAGGTGACTCTCGTCGAACACAATCACCGGACGCTTGTCCACTTCCTGCAATTCCCGGAAATGCTTTTCCAGAACACCCACGCAATCATGAATGGAGCTGAGCCCCGCTGTATCCAGACCAAACTGTTCGCAACAATGAAAGACCTGCTCCAACGGCGTCTGATAAGGGTTGCCCAACTCCACGAATGCGAACCCTTCGGCAAGAAAGGACTGGATGTAGCGCGAAAGCGAGGTTTTGCCGATGCCGATCTCCCCAGTAAGCAGGATCAGGCCGCAATCGGATTCCAGCCCGCGCACAACGCGGTGAACTCCCTTCTTGTGACTCAAGGAAGGGAAGAAGACAAAATTCTTCGAAGAATCCCCAAAGGGGTTGTGCCTACTTTTCGCTACCACTGCGTATCCTTACTCAGCCGACCTTTTGAAGCGTCATCTGCGTGTTCAAGTTCTTTTTGTCGTCCTTCTTGATAGTGATGGTCTTCACGTAGATTTCCTTTTTCTGAACTTCTATCTCGTAAAGGAACCGCACGAATTCATCGAGGGTTATCCCCTTGAAGGCCACATGCACGACCTCCACGATCCGGCCTTCGTCGTCAGTCCTGTTTTCAGGACGGACATAGTCGATCCGACGGGCCAATTTCAGGCGGGAAGTAATCCGCTCGACATACGGAAAAAGCCGTTCGTTGAGCACCACCGACTTCTTGCCCTTGCCCTGCTTCAAAGACTGGTAATCACGGGCCAGGGAAAGCGCTTCGAGGTATTCGATCCGCGCCGATTGCGTCTCTTCGCGTATTGCGCGCTGGGCGTTCACCATGGGCATACCGATGCCGAACACGAGCAACAACACGAAAAACACGCCGATCAGTATCTTGACTGGACGACTGATGGAAATATCCAGAGAAAGGACGCTCATCGCGTCACCTCGATTTCAAAACGAATCTTGTTGGTCCTCTTCTCCACAATGGCATTCTTGATCTTGACGTCCTCAAAGATTTTCGTCTTTTCAAAAGCCTTGCGGACCCCTTCTACTTCATTCATGGAACGCGTTTCGCCCTGAAGGCCAATCCGCTTGCCGTCCAGGCTCAGGCTGAAAAATTCCACATGTATCTTCCTGTCCAACACGGAGCTGATGGCCCGCAAAGCCTCGATCACGGACACAGACATAGTGCCCCCATCGACTTGCTCACCAGTCAACATCGCCATTCGAGACGACAAGATGCTCCGATACTGCACCGTGGCCATTCCGTCAGACACACCGGGGAGACTGTCCCGGTAAACCTGGGCCGTGGCCTCTTCCAGATACGCCAACTCCCGCTCCCCGGCGATCATCGACGCATACGAATATATTCCCCATGACAGGAACATCAAAATCAGCAGGCAGGTCGCGTACCAAAGCTGTTTCACCTGTACGGAAGCATGCGTGTTGCCGGCAAATTCTCCCTTTCGCAGGTTGAAGCGGCACCCGGAATCTTCGGCGACCCCATAGGCTGTGGCAAGACCGCTGCCCCGCTGCCCGGTATCCACTTCGCCGCCAAGCTTGAAATAGGATTCATCCCAAATGTCCAACCGGCTCTCGGCCACGCCCTCAAAGCATTCCTTGAACCCGTATGCCCTGACGATTTCGCCGCTCAGGATGAAATGGGCTGGCCATTCCGCACTACCGAGCAAACGGTACACCTCACGCATGAGACGATCGACGAAACCTTCCAGATGTTCACGGAAAGAGTCCTGCATTCCCTGCCCGTTTTCCCCGGCATCCCGCTCGGGAAGAACCATGATCCTGTCCACTTCATCTTCCGGCAGGCCGTGCTTCGCAGCAAAATCCCGGACTAGTCGGGATTCACCCCAGGGGATAATGCCCAGTTGCCGGACCGTTCCTTCGACTATATGACAAAAAAGCGTACGTTCCCGCCCGATATCCAGCCCGACGCAGGGTTCCCCGCCGGTAGCCTGAGTCAGGCAGGCACGAGCAAAGGCGGCCACATCCACGTCCAAGGACTCCACCTCCACACCCTGTGTTTCAAAAAGGGAAAGGAGATCGGCAAGTTGATCCTTCCGCACAACAACGGCGGAGACATAGGAAATACCATCGGACAGACCGCCCCGGAAATGGTCGCTGATGATTTCATTGGACTCGAAGGGAATATCGTCGTCCATTTCGAACTGCACGGCCTGATCGAGTTGCCGCCGACGCTGGATCGGCATGGCATAGTTTCGCAACATGCAGTGACGCCCGTCCATGGCAACTACGGCCCGGTCAAGCTCGATATCGTTGTCCGAAGCAAATTGCACAACCATGCGCGGGATATCGTCGTCAGACTGCACCGTAGTCGAAAGCATCAACGGATCGGCATTCCTGTCCCGGCGATAGAGGAAATGCATTTTGTCGTCAGACAGAGTAATATAGACCAGACCGTTTTTCATATCTTACTTCGATTTAATAGATATTCTGGAACAACACAACAGGTCCTTTGGTCGAACGCTTAACTATTGACGTCGACCGGAGCAGCCCAACCCCGACAGTTGCGTTCACAGTCACTCGGAAGGCCTCACTCTTGACGCCGAGAGCCTTGCTGGGGAACTTCGACATGTCGATGCCCTGAGCTGCGGCAATGCCCACAAACCACGGGGACGACAACTGGTTGGCACCGTTGCTTCTGTAATTTTCAACCGATGCGACGTACGCTTCCCGCTTGTCTCCGTCCGACACGATGGCATAGAGGATTTCCGAACGTGCCGTATTCATGTTGATCTTGCCATTTCCCCAGATGGTCACGAATTCACGCAACCCCGGAACCGATTCAGTGCCGTTGTAAACTTTGGCAACGCTTTCCCGCGTCATGCCTTCCCAGCGAACCAGCAACAACTCGTCCGGCGACCGAAAGGATACGCCGCTCAAAGAATACGGGGGATCCTGTTCGGCATACCACCGCTTGTCTCCTTTCTTGTCCGGGCCACCAGTCCATGCCTTGATGGACTCCAGATACGGCTTGGGATTGCAACGGATGCCCTGTTGCGAGCACACACCGGAAACCAACCGGACAAAAACCTCGCCCAACTGCACACTCTCTGGAGAGTTTCCGACAAGGCGGTTTACGTTGATCCTTCCCTCCTCCGGTTCAATGTTCCCGGAAATCTCCCCCGACTCTAAAGAACCGGAGACAGACTGTAAGAATTCATCAAAATCATACCACCCGTCGAACTTGTGATCCGCGCCGTCCGAATGTTTTTTCAGGTCATCCATCAACAGTTCCTGTGCAACGGCAACCCCGGACCGCACAAGACCGCCACCAGCGACGAGGGTCCGCTGATATGCGCTGTTGGCATAGTCGATCCGGATGAGTCGGGCACTCTCGATGATCAGAAAAGTAGCTGTGGCCAGTACGATCAACACGATGACGAGCACCGCGCCTTCCCTGTCCTTTCTCATTGACCAGCCCCCCGTCCTGTCGCAGCAAGGGACGATTCCACCACAAAGAAATATTCGTTCTTCTTGACGTGGGTCAGGGTCACAGCCACGGCCTGCGGATAGGACCCCGCACTACCATCCCATTCGGAAACAAACGTGTTGTCAAACGAATCAAGGTATTCCAGCTCAAGCTCGGACACATTTTCCAACACCGGAACCTCGACGGAATCCCATTCCCCGGCAACACCACAATACGGCCTTTCGCTCCTGAAAACAGTCTTGCCGTTTTCGCCATCTTTCAAGGAATAGGCCACACGATTCATGGCCAGCGAAGCCGAAGTGCCTACCACGGAAAGGGACGCCGATGTGCAAAACTCAAGGAACTCCCCATCGTCGCCGAGAAACGAGCCGCTCCTGCCCACGAAACGGAAATCCTCCCCCTGCCCGGAACACATGGAGCGTAGGTCATTGAAAAGAATCGCTTCGAAGGTGGTCTGGCCGTGCGCCACCTCCCCCCGAGTCCGCACATGCGCGGCCACGTCCACCACGCCGCTGAACATGGCGAAAAGTGCCAGCATGACCACGGATGACAAGGTCACGGCCACCAGCATTTCCACCAGAGTGAAACCGGCTGTCCTGCATTGGCGGCGACTCATAGTTCTTCCCGGAAGATGCGTTCGACCGAAACCGAGCGTCCGGTGTCCTTGCGGAACACAGTCAGGACCAAAACATGCCAACCACCATCCCGCAATTGGCGGGTCCCCATCTTCCATGCATAGCCGGGAGCGTCCTCAAAATCTCCGCTGCCGGACATGCCCGAAGACAGATCGTCCTCAAGAACTTCGACGAGCTTGATCTGGGCAAGCCGGGACAGGGTTTCGACATGTACGGCCTCGGCCATGGAGTCCTGCGTCTGGGTGGCAAACTTCATTACCGCCACCGCCCCGATACTCAGCACGGCCAGGGTGACCAGCACCTCCAGAAGAGTAAAACCGTCCCGCTTCACTGAGCAGCCTCCTGCCCGTCAAGAAAGGACTCCACCACAGTGAAAAGCATGTCGGACTTGTCCCAGACCACTGCATGTCCGCATGACGGCAACTCCACTACCTCCCCATGCTTCAACGCCCCGGCCAGCTTACGGATCTGCTCTTGGGGAACGATGGCATCATGGTCACCGTACACGATAAGCGCAGGGCAGTTCACTCGCTGCAATCCGCGCCGCAACCCCCTTCCCACCGATTCGAGTTCCCCAGCAAATTTGGGCAGGGCCTCAAAGACCCGCGTAGTCCTGTCCCAATGCGACTTGAGAAAAATCTCCGGCACGGGCGGTGGAGTCTCAAAAATCCGGTAATAGAATTCCTTGCCGGGATTACTCGTGAGAAATTCCATCTGCGCCACCCGCCTCCAACCGTCGGGACTGAATGGAGAGACCAATACAAGGGCGTCGACCTTGGCCGGTTCGGCAATGGCCTTCTGCATGGCGGGCCACGCCCCAAAGGAAAGTCCTACCAGGGAAGCATGAGACACCCCGCATTCCCGGTAAAGGATATCGAGCAAAAGCTGCTCATGACCGATGCGGTAATCGGAATTCACCAGATCGGGCAGGTTGGCAAAAAACAAGTCCGGCGCAATGACGTGATAGCGATCGGCAAGTTCGGGCAGCATCCGGAACCACGACGTCTGGGCATTCCCGCCGACTCCGTGCAACAGAATCACGGTCTGACCGTGCTCCTCGCCCCCTTCGAACCAATGGACGCGAGTGCCGCCGGTTCCCTCATATATGTTTGAATGCACGCCGTGGACAGCCAGCCATCCCCGAAGGGCGGCATTAAAAAGAGCCTCCCCTTGCCAGAAGGCTCCTGCAATAACTAATGCCGAAAGGGCTATCGCCGTTATTTTCTTCATCACACCGTCATCCAGACAATCGAGCCTGTCAGACAGGCAAATACAACGGTGACCGCGAACCAACACCGTCCACGCTCAATTTCCGTAACCACAACCACAGCAAGCACGAATGCGGCAACCATCCCCGCAGCCCAAACCACAATACTCTCGCTCCGAAGAAACAGCACCACGGATGCGGCCATGAGTCCCAGCTCCACAAGAAGATACCGGAGACCGATATCTTGTCGGCAATATCTGCATTTACCACGGAGAAGACAATAGCTCAGAAGAGGGATGTTATCATACCATCGAAGCGTGGCACCGCATCCGGGACAAAAGGACCGGGACGGCGAAAAAATGGACTTGGCTGCCGCCGTCCGATACGCCAGACACCCTGCGAAGCTTCCCAAAATCAATCCTATGACGGCAAATAGAAAAATCATTGTCACCTTGGACACGTATCGACAACCGCGCGTTCCCATCATGAACCGACATTCGATTCACCGATATCGTTAAAATTCATATCCCCTCGCCGTAGAATTGTCCACCCCGCCAGTGTCTGGAACCGAAGCCACGACAGGGACAAAAAAGCCCTCCCCGCCAAGACGGCCTCCTGTTTTCGCAGCCTCACAAACCGGCATCGGGGTCCCTGTGCACGACAAGCCGATACAGCACAATCTGAAAGACGTTACGGGAAACATCTGCAAGACCGCTTGGCCCAACGATATGCCGCAACCGGCACCGAAAACGGCTCGTCGGAAGCGGCGGACACATAGCGGACATATTCCCAAAATCCGCCATTAGGCACGAAAAAAGGGTTCCAAGTATTCACTTGAAACCCTTAACTTTCTTATGGTGGAGCTGGAGGGAATTGAACCCACGACCTCTTGAATGCCATTCAGAAAGACTAGAGGGTAAAGCTTGAAATACTTTAACTTTTTATCTTAAGCCGACAAATGATCAGTAATTTTGGAGGTGTATTGAATGCCCCGGTTGATCAGAATTATGCTGTCAATTTAAGCAGTTTCACATGATCGAGCTTTATATACAGAAACAAAAAACAATCAGAGCATATCAGGCTTTGCAAATCCCGCTTTGCAAATACCTTCAAACCGAACTTTCTTCCCATAACCATACACCCTGCCGTCTTCTTCATTCCTAAATGTCTCTACTTCATCATAACCAGCCTCTTCCATCATTCTCTTAAGTGCTAATGGAGAGGGTAAAAACCAATTCCACCCGCCTCTGTTTAGCTCCTCTTTACAACTTCCATCTGCATGGTAAATCCGACTTCCTTCAAATTGACAAATAGATTCTTCTGAATTGATTCCTGCTGACTCAACAAAAATATCTCCGCCTATTTTTGTTGAGTTGTAAAGTATGCGTAGGCCCAAAACAGGGTCAGACAGATGGTAAACGACACCAGGGAAATAAACTGAATCAAACATTCCATAGTATTTTTCATCGTCCATGTTGAACAGTGAATCATTAAGTACTGAAATCTGTGTGCTAAGGTCAAAACAATCTGCCAGGTAGTTCACCATTTCAGCATATTTTTTTACTTCTTCCACGGCTGTTACGCGGGCACCAAGTCTTGAAAGAAGTAAAGTTGTCCCACCTGTCCAACACCCGACATCCAAGACGTGTTTGTTTTGAAAATGATCAATTCCAACCCCATTATTCGTTATGAAGTTAGTCATCAATTGTAAATGGCGCTCCCCCATCCTGCCTTTCAATGAGAAACTTCCAAAATCATGATCATGCCCCCAATGAAATTTTATTGACAAATCCCGCTGCCGATCAAGCTCCTCAGCAGAGTATCCTTCCATTCTGGCATCTACAACTTCAATTCTTTTCGATAATTCATCATGAAATTCTTCCTTTGTCACACTATGCAAATTAGAAACTGTAAACCATGAAAACTCTTCTTTCAATTTTGCATATATATCACTATTCATTTACGATACCTCCACAAGCTTTTACCGACACATGCTAACCAAACAATCTTTCATATTGCACAGTAAAATAGCTAACAAAAAACTCAATACATATAAAATAGCGACAAAGACAACTCACAAAATGTGATTAACAAAACCAATTAAAAAGATTCTTGTTTCAACTGTGGAGCTAAACTGACAGCCGAAGCAGCAATTATGCACCTTACCAAAAATGGTTGGGTTATCTTGCTTTTCTGGCTGATAGCTAAAATCTTGGGGCTGACATAGATCTCTCTCCATATTAGGGGGAACAATGAGGTTAAAAAGATCGCGTTTGTCAGGGCGTATTTCAGGTCGCCTTATTGAGCATTTTGTAGCTGGGACTCCGGCTAGGACGGCCAATGAATTGTTAGGCGTGAAACGCAATACAGCGATTAGTTTTATCATAGGTTACGGCATATTATCGCCGAGCAAATGCCTTCGATGAAGAGGTTGAAGTCGACGAAAGCTACTTTAGCGGATATCGGCGTGGTATTCGAGGCCGTAGAGCTGCTGGTAAAGTTGCAGTACTTGGCATCCTTAAACGCAATGGCAAGGTCTACGCGCAGATACTTTCGGACACCAAATCAAAGAATTTAAAGGAGATAATTGACTCCCAGGTACGCCAGACAATGTGGTTTATACGGATGGTTTATCGTCTTACAAGGTACTCGATCTGTCTGAATTTAAACGCTATCGTATCAACCACCTGAAAAAGTATGTGGACGATCATAACCACATCAATGGGATTGAAATTTTTTGGAATCAAGCCAAGCGTCATTTGAGAAAATACAACGGCATTCCTCGCAAGCATTTTTGGCTGTATTTGAAAGAGTGTGAATACAGGTTTAATTACGGCTCGCAAAAAGAGCAGTTAACAACTCTGAAAAATTGGATAAAAAGACATAATGGGGCATAGCACCTATGTCTGCCCCAAAATCTTCATATAGTGCTGATTGGACTCCTTTTGAGACGATATTGTTTCAGAAGAAGTCCTTTCTCTTTTTTGAATGGCAGATGTGCTTCACCACCTTACAAAATACGCCGTTATCACATTACAAAACAAATGGATAGATCAAAACTTCGGTCAACCTAAATCCAATAGTCCATCCACATTATCCAGCTCCTGGAGCCTACCCTCCTGCCAAAATCCTCCACCCAAAATTCGCGCAAAATCATCCCAGAAACGCATCCAAACGAAAAGCCTAAAACCCCGCCCCAATCCCCAAAGCGGGCAGGAGGAGCGCAAATATCACGCCTCCAAAAAATCGCCGCAAAGCACTGGCTAAAACCAATCTTACCTCATGCATCCTCAAACACAGTTCATACACGCCTTTAATCTGTGATCTCAAACACTTTGGTCAACAACCGGTTGACCAATTGGTTCACCACCAAAAAGAAAAGGACCGCATAGCCTATCAAGCTAACCGGTCCTTTTTCTTAGGAAATTTAAGTGGTGGAGCTGGAGGGAATCGAACCCACGACCTCTTGAATGCCATTCAAGGCGTGTGTTTTATATTTGCTGAAATCATTGACAAAATTTTCAGGCGGATAACTTTTCTTGGCGAAAAGCGGCGATTTTGTGCTGGCGGAGGTTATCCAGACCACCCAAAAATCATCAACTTCATCCTGCGCTTTATGTCCTGATTTGCGGTTGAGGTCCGTTTTAGCTGGACGCGTTAGGTGCTATAAATGCCTGCCCTTTTCCCCTACACAGTTTTAATGGGTAAGCCCTAGAGTCGAGAGATGACGTTTTTTAATCAAATTAATGAGCCCCTTCACAGCGAAGTCGGATAATTCCGCCTATCGCCATGGGGGCGGTGTAAATGCCTGGCGCAATGCTTCCAAGAACATGCGCATCCGGGCTGTACGTCGGTGGTTGAGCCCGAGCAGGGCCACCACGGAAGCATCTGGAATACCCCAGTCCGGCAACAGCCGGATAAGCCGCCCTGACGCAAGAGCATCTGCCACATCCCATTCTGACCGTAAGATGATACCGAGCCCGCTCAGTGCCCAGTCGAGGATAACGTCACCGTCATTGCTGGATATCCCCTCTGTAATACGTACGGTTTCGGTTTTACCGCCCACGTGAAAACGCCACAGCGTCACATCTTCATCGTTTTCCCGTAACGTAAGACAATCGTGGTTTACGAGATCATGAGGCGTACGCGGCGTTCCATTGACCGAAAGGTAGTTCGGTGAAGCGCACAGGATTCGATCATTGGGAGCGAGCGTGATCATTTTATACGGTTGAGAGCGCAGTTCACCGATGTGGATAATGATATCGCACGTGTTGGGCTTGAGAGCTATGGGATTGTCCGACAGCTCAAGGTTTATGTTCACCTGCGGAAATTGGGTACGAAATTCCCTGACAACCGGAGCAATATAACGGCGCCCAAAACCCGTGGGCCCCGAGATGTACAGATGCCCCGAAACCACACCTTTGCGTTTCTGCAACTCCTCGATGAGCTTGTCCACATCATTAAGAATCCCTTTTGAACGCCTCGCCAACAAATCTCCTTCGTTAGTGAGAACGAGCAAGCCGCCCCCCCTCTCCACAAGCTGTACCCCGAGGCGTGACTCCAGCGATTGAAGACGCTGCGTAACCGCCGGAGGGGTCACATTAAGCATTCGCGCCGCAGCCGCGAGAGAAGCCGAACAGCTGATAGCAACCATAAAAAGCATGTCATCTGACTTTATCATTAAGCTCAGCTTAATTGTTAATTTGCAAACTGTAAATTGATAATTTACTCACCTTTTCGTATTTTGCATCGAAAAGGAGTTTGACATGCTGAATACATTTCCATCCCCTCAGGGGGAATCCATACTCAACAAGGAGTTGATGGGCTTGCCCACGCCATGCCTCCTCTTGGATCAAAATCGAATGGAGAACAACATTCGCCGTCTTGGAAAGAGGCTTTCACGTGCCGGAGTTGGCTTTCGGCCTCATCTGAAGACAGCAAAGTCGATTGAAGTCGCCCGACGGATGGTCGATGGAGCAAATGGCCCTGCCACGGTTTCCACTCTGCGCGAGGCAGAGGAATTCGCAGCGGCGGGCATCACGGACCTGACCTATGCAGTAGGCATTTCGCCATGCAAATTATCGCGAGTATTGTCACTCAGGGATCAAGGCGTGGACCTGTCGATAATTCTGGACAGTACAGAACAGGCAGAAGCGGTTGCAGCAGCATCCCCGGCAAACAATCCCATTCCCGTACTTATCGAAATTGATTGCGACGGGCATCGCTCCGGGGTGGCCCCGGAAAATTGTGAATTGATGCTCGCCATCGCCAACAGACTTGAGCCGTCCGCATCTTTGCACGGTATTCTCACCCACGCAGGAGAAAGCTACTCCGCCCACAATACACGCGAACTCGTCGAGGCGGCAAAGAACGAACGCAAAAGCACTGTCGCTGCGGCGATATTCATGCGCGCCCAAGGATTCGCCTGTCCGGTCGTGAGTGTTGGCTCGACACCAACCGCGCATTTTGCTCCAACCTACAAAGGAGTTACCGAAGTCCGAGCGGGAGCCTTTGTGTTCTTTGACCTGGTGCAGGCTGGCATCGGCGTATGTACTTTGGATGATATTGCGATCTCCGTACTGACAACAGTCATCGGCCACCAGCGCGAAAAGGAATGGATAATTATTGATGCAGGCTGGACAGCCTTGTCATCAGACAGGGGGACCGTAGATCAATCCGTCGATCAAGGGTATGGCGTTGTTTGTGATATGGCGGGAAGGCCTATTTCAGGCCTTAACGTAGTCAATGTGAATCAAGAACACGGTGTTATCGCCAAGCGATCTAGTAGTTCGGGACCTGTACCGGATCTGCCGATCGGCACACGTCTGCGCATATTACCCAACCACGCCTGTGCAACGGCAGATCAATTTGAGAAATACCACGTGATCACACCGAACAAAGACGGCATCATTGCCGAATGGCCCCGATTCAGGGGATGGTAGGGAGATTTCCATGTTTTTTGTCAGTGAAGAAAGAGCGAAAAGGGTTGTCTCCACAGCCGATGCGATAGAGACGATTGAAGATATGTTTCGCGAGTATGGCCAGGGAGAGGCTGTTGTGTTTCCTGTCGTGATGGGGAAAGGGCCGGATACATCAAATAAATTCAGCATGAAAAGCGGCCTGATGCAGGCGCGTGGTGTCGTGGGACTCAAGGTTGGGAGCTATTGGCCTGGAAACCGCGAACAAGGCAAAGAAGCCCATGCCTCATCAACACTCTTGCTGGACCCTGAAACAGGGTACCCACATGCGTTCGTGGCGGCTTCCAACCTGACGGCTTTACGCACGGCCGCTGCTGATGCGGTTGCCACAAAGTATCTTTCCCGCGAGGACAGCACCACGTTGGCCATTTTCGGCGCGGGGCATCAAGCGTGGTTTGAGCTTCTTGCCGTCCACGAAGTTCGTCCGATAAAAAAAGTTTTGATCGCCAACCGCTCTCAGGCCAGTGCCATAGCATTTGCAAAACGAATAAGAGACGAGCTTGGGCTTGACGCCGAATGTGCCGAAGCGAAAATCGCTGCAAAGTCTGCCGACATAATTGTTACGGTTACTGCAGCATGCGCCCCTCTTTTCAAAGCAAGCTGGGTACGTCCGGGAACGCATATCTCCGCCATGGGTGCCGATAGTGAGGGGAAACAAGAGCTTGATCCCTTTTTGATATCAAAATCAACCTTGTTTACAGATGTCGTTCATCAATCCGTTTCAGTAGGTGAATATGAAGCGGCATATAAGGCAGGCTTGATTACCATGGATCAAATCACGACATTGGGAGAAATACTGAATGGAGCTCAAGGCCGAATATCAAACGACGACATCACAATTTTCGATAGCTCTGGAATGGCATTGCAAGATCTTGCCATATGTTCATTAGCCTTGAACAAAGCCTGCAAACAGGGAAAAGCTATTAAAATATAGTCAGTAATACTATCACTTCGGGAGAAATGGATCTAAGGAACCGGCCCACGCCATCAGACGAACACAGAGGACAAGGAGTCCTCTTGCTCAGAATTCAAGCAGCCTTGCCTTCTGACCGGGTACAAACACTGGCTTTTCCAATCCTGAAGAGACGCAAATGTTATCCAGATAACACCCAACAAAAAAGAGGTTATCCAAACTAATGGATAACCTCTTGAAATTCTTGGTGGAGCTGGAGGGAATTGAACCCACGACCTCTTGAATGCCATTCAAGCGCTCTCCCAACTGAGCTACAGCCCCACGTCGTTGGGAAAGTCAATTTGCAGAATGCAGTGAATGATGTCAACCAAAAATATGAGAGAAATACAGTTGATTGTCACATACCAAGTGCGGATGGATAAAAACGGCGTACAAAGACATATATTCTGCCAAAATAAGAATGAAATAAGATCAGTGATTCCCTATGCCATAAGGGTGATTACTGACGCTTCTTCTGATAGGCTCTCCGCAATGAAGCACCTATGTCATACCATACTGTTGATCGGAGCATGGTTTCTTTTCATGGCTTCAACTTCGCTTGCTGCCGAAACTCTGTACGTACAGGTCCGCTCTGGGCTGATCAAAAACAAACCGACCTATCTCGGTGTTGTCATCGCTTCACTCCCTTATGGAGACAGTGTTCGACTCGACGCAAAACAAGGAGATTGGCGAAAGATCACATCCCTCAAAAAGAAGAAAACAGGCTGGATGCATGTTTCTGGCCTGACTGAAAAAAGAATCGTTCTGCGCCCTACCAACAACGACATACAAGCGGCTCATGAAAGCAATCTTTTACTCTCCGGCGCAGGAGCCAGCAAGGAAATCGAGAAACAGTATCAGGAACGCACGGAACTGAATTACTCAACAGTGAACCAGATGGAAAACACCCCGGTCTCCGCCGAGGATGTCAGCGCTTTCATCCGGTCAGGAAAACTCGGAAACGGAGGCGTGAAATGATTCGGAAACCGCTTCTCACTTTCCTGATTACAACAATATTCTTCCTTGGCACGACAACTCAGCCACATGCATTTGACATGGACTTCAGTCTTCCGGGAGGCGTCAAGCTCAATACAGCCCAGATGGAGAAATTCGGGCAAAAAAGGCAAATGTCGCATGGTGATTTCAGAGACATTACGCCTGAGCAGGAATATTACATAGGACGCTCTGTCTCCGCAGTCATCCTAAGCAAATACGAGACGGCAACCAACAAACGCACCCGCCAGTACCTTAACACCATGGGGAACGCTCTGGCTCAGGCCTCGGATCGACCGGAGACATTTTCAGGCTACCGTTTTCTGGTGCTCGACAGCGATGAAATCAATGCCATGGCCGCGCCCGGTGGATTCATTTTCGTCACTCGCGGCCTCCTCGCCTGCTGCAAGACCGAGGACGCCATAGCCGCAGTGCTGGCCCATGAGATCGCACATATTCAACGTAAACACGCCCTGCGAGCCATTCACAAATCCAGACAAACAAAACTTGCAAGCGACCTCGTCATTCCGGGAACCTCCACTTATTCCAAGGGCACCCTTTCAGACCTGACCCACACTTTTGACAAATCAATCAGCGACATCATGACAACCCTGACAGACTCTGGCTATTCTCACAAACAGGAAGATCAGGCAGACCGTGACGCCGTGGCCATCCTGCAACGGCTCGGGTACAATCCGAACTGCTTCATCGACGCCCTGCAACTCATGCAGTCCCGCTCGAAAACCGGCGACAAGGGGTTTCCAAAGACCCACCCCAATCCGGGCGAACGCATCAGGCTCATAAAAGAAATCATCGGCGGCTACACGAAACCGAAAATCCCTGCCGCACGCACATTCCGCTTCATGGCCATGACCGGCGGCATGTAGTCACGCGCTACAGCGTAACCCTGCCGACAGTACCGCCGGGACGCTGTACCGTCCTGTGATACTTCACTGCGGGTTTGCCAAATGCCATCACGTAACCGACGACGTGGCCTTCCGGGATTCCCAACATGTCCCCGACTTCGGGCGCGACGTCGAACAACGCCCATTTGGCAAAACCGTTCCAGACAGTCCCGAGACCGTGTCCGGCGGCAAGCAATTCAAAATAGGTCAGTGCGATAAGGCAATCCGCCACGGCAGACGGACCGTCGGCAGGTGCCGATGCGACAAGGAGGTGCGGGGCTCCGCGATAGACAAGGTCATTCCCCCGATCCCAAGCGTCCGCGACTCCCTTGAAGAACTCCAAGCCCTCAGGCAGGGTCCCGGTGTCCACCGCACGCCGTATTCCCGCGTAGGTCCGGTCGCGCAGCTCTTTCATGATCGCAGGATCGTCCACCAGGGCAAAATGCGTGGCTCTGGTATTTCTTCCTGTGGGTGCAGTGCGAACGACTTCGAGAATATGCTCGATCAATTCCGGCGCAACAGGCTCCTCCCGATACCGTCGAACAGACCGACGGCCCATCATCAAGACTTCAAGACTCTCCGGCGCAGGCATATTCCCTTTCAACTGTATTGAATCCGCTGGATTCAAACCCAATATGGAAAGCGCCCCCGGCTTGCAAACCGCGAGACAGTGCTGACATTCAAGACAGAGATGCTCCTTGTCTTTCAAAATTTCAGGCTCACCGTCCACCATTTGAATGATATCCATTGGACAGTCCGCCGCGCATTCTCCGCACTTGATGCATGCGTCCCTATCCACTGAAAACTGCAACATAAACTCTCCCTTGACCGCGTGTTCTTGTTCTAATTTTGCCCTTTGGCCTCTTTTACCACGAATCAGCAAAAAGGGAAGCAGGCACCCTGTCGTACCTCAGGCACCCAAAGGTAACCTTCCTGCAAATGAAACCGTATCAACCGGCTCAGCAAAACAGGGCATATCAGGATGACATTTTTCACACTACGCCCCATCCCCCCAAAAACATTCTTTTTTTAGAAACAAAAAATTCTGTCATTTTTTTAGCTTGTTACAGAACAAAAAGAACAGAAGCATCACGGGGATAACTCAATTTTGCCCATCTGCTTTTCAACATGTCGCTGTTGAAAACTATTAAACAATTAAAAAAATCGCTATTATCTGAAAAAACGAAAGATAAGCAACCATGCGCCACCTTCTCTAGGTACACAGTTTTTTTGCACAATATAACACCCCGAAATACAATTTTTTTTATCCATTGACCATTTCTCGTTGCGATCGTATATAAATATACAAAAGCATAAAAAACAAATATCGCTCAAATTGCCGATAGTCTTTTGTAGGAGGAAGCTATGGCTGAAAACGACACCACACAAGAACTGACAAGATTCCCCGTTTCCCTTCCGGGCGACGGACAGCTGAAGACGTACGAAGTTTCCGCAGACATGCTGGTCGTGTTTGATTTCGACGTAGCTGAAGCAATATTTTCCAGCAACGGCAACGACCTCGTCATCACGGTAGAAGGCAAAGGAACAATAGTCTTTGAAGACTATCTGTTGCTGGCTCAAAATGACAATTTGCCGACCTTTGAACTGCTCGACGGTGAGCAGATCACCGGGGACGTCTATCTCTTTGCGTTCAATGAACTGGAAGAAGACGTTGAAACCGCAGCCGGTGCAGGAGCAGGCGGTGCTGGAGCCGGAGCATATATCGACGATCACGGCGACCTTTACCGCAGCCTGGACAGCTTGCAAGGCCAAGAAGATCCCAGCGAAGACGCAGATCAACAGTCAGCCAGATTCGGCACGCAGGAGTTCGCAAACACGGACTCCACGGCAGCAGTCAATACCGCCCCGAAGATCAACGGCGAACTGAATTTGGACATGAACGAAGACGGCACAATCGTCATCCGGGACACCCAGATCCTTGCCCTTGTGACCGATGAACCGGGTTCTTTCGTAGCCGTTACTTCGTTAACCGTTTCCGGAGGCACACTGACACAAATCGCAGCGGGCACCTGGGCTTTCACTCCGGATCAGGATTTCAACGGTTCCCTTGATGTCACCTTCTCGGTCAGCGACCGGGAGTTCACCGTGAACGGCACCGGCAGTATCGACGTCGCCGCTGTCAACGATGCTCCCGTGGCCACGGACGACACCGGCGCCGTTGTCGAAGATTTCACCATTTCCGGTACACTCGCCGATCATGCTTCAGACGTGGACAACGAAGCTGGCGAACTCACCTATTCCATCGTCGGGGACACCCCCGCCGGGTTCGTACTGACTGACGCGAACGGCTCCTACACGTTCGACGCCTCCTCCTACGACCATCTCTCCGAAGGTGAGACCGAAGACGTTACCCTTACATATCAGGTAACAGACCCGGACGGGGCATCACATACCGCAGAGTTGACCATCACGATTTCCGGCTCCGACGATCCGATCGTCATCTCCGCCGCAGACACCGATCCCGACACCATCAACGAGGACACTCCATTCATCTCCGGGCAACTCACCGCGACCGACGCGGACGCGGCCGACAACCCGGACTTCGACGTACAGGACATCCCCGGCAAGTATGGAACCCTGCACATTAACGAAAATGGTTCATGGACATACACAACAAACGAACTGGCCCAAGGGCTTGACGCCGACAATCCCGGCACCGAGAGCTTCACCGTCACGGCACGCAACGGCGACAGCCTGACCGATACCGAAACCTATGAAATAAACCTGTCCGTCACCGGCTCCGAGGACCCGATTCTCATTACCGGAGACATTCAGGCGACGGTTTCCGAGGACTACGTTCCGACTACCGTCACAGGCACACTCATCGCGACCGACGCGGACACAGCCGACACCCCTGACTTCGACGTTCAGGACCTTCCTGGCGAGTATGGCACGCTGCATATCAATGCAGATGGAACATGGACATACACTCCGGATGAACGCGCTCAGGCACTCGACGGTTCCGAAACCGAACCGATAGTCGAGAACTTCACGGTAACCGCCCGCAACGGCGATTCAACCACGGAAATCCAGACCCAGAATATTCAAGTAACAGTTCTGGGCCAAAACGATGCGCCAGAACTGACTTTCTCCTCCGACTTCATCAACAACGGCAGCTTTGAAGATGCCGAAATATCATCCACCGGGTACGCTCAGGGGCACACGCCTGAAGGCTGGAACCTTGTCAGCGGCAGTCACTGGGAAGTCATCGGTGGCGAACGAGGCAGCATAGGCGCTTCCGACGGGAACAACGTGCTTGATCTGGCCATTGGCAGGTCCGCTCCTGAAATATCACAGGAAATCACGCATCTGGAACCGGGCGAATACGTACTTTCGGTCGACATGTTCGACCGGGGCGGCCAGCATCCGTCCGATGGTTCGCCCAGCGGCGATATCACCATCAAGTGGAACGGCGTGATTGTCGCAACGTTCAACCCCGACTCCGTGGACTGGGAAACCGGCACCGTCACTGTCACCGTCAACGAAGGCGAGACCAGCGGCACACTGTCATTCTCATCGACCGATACGGACCATTACGGCAACGTCATCGACAACATCTCGCTTCGTCCCGCGGCTGGGACCGAGCAGGCTGTCATCAATGAAAATGCTGAAAACGGGTCATATGTCGCTACGGCAGTCGGTTCGGATGTGGACAGCACCGGGCTGACATACTCCATCGACGAGAACTCTCCGTTTGCTATAGACCCGAACACCGGCGTCATCACGATCAAGGACAACACGTCTCTTGATTTCGAAACCAACCCGACAATAACCCTCGACGTGACCGTGACTGACGGGAATACTCCCGTCACCAAGCCGCTGACCATTCATCTGCGCGACATCAATGAAGCCCCCACGGGTGACGATGTGACGTTCAGGCCTCTTTCCGAAGATGGTGAGGGAGTCCATCCCGGAACACTGATATTCACGGAAGAAGCCCTGCTCAACATGAGCAACGCGGCAGACGAAGAAGGCAACCCGCTGTCCATTGAGAACCTCACCCTGGCTGATGGCCGGGGGACTCTGGTTGAAGGGACCGATGCCAACGGCAATCCGCAGTGGACCTTCACTCCTGAAGATAATTACAATGGCGAAGTCAGCTTCAACTTTGACATAAGCGACGGTGTAAACACCACTTCCCTGACCGCCAATGTCAACGTCGAAGCCGTTAACGACGGCCCGGTCCTTGAATTCTCCGCAACACAGTCTGCCAACCTCATTCAGGACGGCAGCTTTGAAAGCGTGGACATCGACCAGTACGACTGGGCTGACGGGTACTCCCCGGCGGACTGGACCAGTGAAAGCGGCACGCACTTTGAAGTCATGGACGGCCAGCGGCACGGACTCGAAGGCGCATCCGACGGCGAGAATGTCCTTGATATGGCAGTGGGACGCACTCCCATGGTCGTTTCGCAGGAAGTCCCTGTGTCGGAAGGCCAGTATGTCATCTCGCTCGACATGTTTGACCGAGGCGAGAACTATGCCGGAGACGGCACGGACAGCGGTGTACTGGACATTCTCTGGAACGGCGAAGTTGTTGCCACCTATAATCCGGGTTCCGACGACTGGGACACCGGCAGCATCCTCATCACAGTGGGTGCCGATGACCCGTCAACCGGCACATTGACCATTGTCTCCCACGACGGCGACCATTACGGCAACGTCATCGACAACATCACCATGCATGCGGTGGACACCCCGGCCGACAACACCGTCACCATTGACGAGAACTCCGCAGGTGGCACTTTCATCGCATCGGCAGTCGGTTCTGACGTGGACAGTACAGATCTGGAATATTCCATCAGTGAAGGCTCCCCCTTTGTCATCGACAAGGACACCGGCGTCATCCGCCTCGCCGATGATGCTTCCCTCGATTACGAGGCCTCTACTGAATACACAATCACAGTCACAGTCTCTGACGGTGACGGCGCAACAACGACCAAGGACCTCACCATCAAGGTAGGCGACGTCAACGAAGGACCGTCGCTCTCATTTGATGAAGGCACTTCCGTGAACGTGGCAGAGAACACCGCGGCCGGAACCGTCATTGCCACCGCAGCAGGGACCGACCCCGATGCGGGCGACACCCTGACATATTCCGTGGCAGACGACAGCCCGTTCGCCATTGATTCGGCTACCGGCGAAATCTCCATCAAGGACGCATCGGTCTTCGATTTCGAAGGAGACAGCATCCCCACTTCGGTCGAAGTCACCGTGACCGACGCCGACGGACTCTCCACGTCCCAGACGCTCGACATCAACGTCACCAACGTCAACGAAGGACCGTCGCTCTCATTTGATGAAGGCACTTCCGTGAACGTGGCAGAGAACACCGCGGCCGGAACCGTCATTGCCACCGCAGCAGGGACCGATCCCGACGCGGGCGATACCCTGACCTATTCCGTGGCAGACGACAGCCCGTTCGCCATTGATTCGGCTACCGGTGAAATCTCCATCAAGGACGCATCGGTCTTCGATTTCGAAGGCGACAGCATCCCCACTTCGGTCGAGGTCACCGTGACCGACGCCGACGGACTCTCCACTTCCCAGACGCTCAACATCAACGTCACCGACGTCAACGAAGGTCCGTCACTTTCCTTCAATGAAGGCACTTCCGTGAACGTGGCCGAGAACACCGCGGCCGGGACCGTCATTGCCACCGCAGCAGGGACCGATCCCGATGCAGGCGACACACTGACCTATTCCGTGGCAGACGACAGCCCGTTCGCCATTGATTCGGCTACCGGTGAAATCTCCATCAAGGACGCATCGGTCTTCGATTTCGAAGGCGACAGCATCCCCACTTCGGTCGAGGTCACCGTGACCGACGCCGACGGACTCTCCACTTCCCAGACGCTCAACATCAACGTCACCGACGTCAACGAAGGTCCGTCACTTTCCTTCAATGAAGGCACTTCCGTGAACGTGGCCGAGAACACCGCGGCCGGGACCGTCATTGCCACCGCAGCAGGGACCGATCCCGATGCAGGCGACACACTGACCTATTCCGTGGCAGACGACAGCCCGTTCGCCATTGACCCGAACACCGGTGAAATCTCCATCAAGGACGCGTCCGTCTTCGATTTCGAAGGAGACAGCATCCCCACTTCCGTCGAGGTCACCGTGACCGACGCCGACGGACTCTCCACGTCCCAGACGCTCGACATCAACGTCACCAACGTCAACGAAGGACCGTCGCTCTCATTTGATGAAGGCACTTCCGTGAACGTGGCAGAGAACACCGCGGCCGGAACCGTCATTGCCACCGCAGCAGGGACCGATCCCGACGCGGGCGATACCCTGACCTATTCCGTGGCAGACGACAGCCCGTTCGCCATTGACCCGAACACCGGTGAAATCTCCATCAAGGACGCGTCCGTCTTCGATTTCGAAGGAGACAGCATCCCCACTTCCGTCGAGGTCACCGTGACCGACGCCGACGGACTCTCCACGTCCCAGACGCTCGACATCAACGTCACCAACGTCAACGAAGGACCGTCGCTCTCATTTGATGAAGGCACTTCCGTGAACGTGGCTGAGAACACCGCGGCCGGGACCGTCATTGCCACCGCAGCCGGGACCGACCCCGATGCGGGCGACACACTGACATATTCCGTGGCAGACGACAGCCCGTTCGCCATTGATTCGGCTACCGGCGAAATCTCCATCAAGGACGCATCGGTCTTCGATTTCGAAGGCGACAGCATCCCCACTTCCGTCGAGGTCACCGTGACCGATGCGGACGGACTCTCCACCTCCCAGACGCTGGGCATCAACGTCACCAACGTCAACGAAGGACCGTCGCTCTCATTTGATGAAGGCACTTCCGTGAACGTGGCAGAGAACACCGCGGCCGGAACCGTCATTGCCACCGCAGCAGGGACCGATCCCGACGCGGGCGATACCCTGACCTATTCCGTGGCAGACGACAGCCCGTTCGCCATTGATTCGGCTACCGGTGAAATCTCCATCAAGGACGCATCGGTCTTCGATTTCGAAGGCGACAGCATCCCCACTTCGGTCGAGGTCACCGTGACCGACGCCGACGGACTCTCCACTTCCCAGACGCTCAACATCAACGTCACCGACGTCAACGAAGGTCCGTCACTTTCCTTCAATGAAGGCACTTCCGTGAACGTGGCCGAGAACACCGCGGCCGGGACCGTCATTGCCACCGCAGCAGGGACCGATCCCGATGCAGGCGACACACTGACCTATTCCGTGGCAGACGACAGCCCGTTCGCCATTGACCCGAACACCGGTGAAATCTCCATCAAGGACGCGTCCGTCTTCGATTTCGAAGGAGACAGCATCCCCACTTCCGTCGAGGTCACCGTGACCGACGCCGACGGACTCTCCACGTCCCAGACGCTCGACATCAACGTCACCAACGTCAACGAAGGACCGTCGCTCTCATTTGATGAAGGCACTTCCGTGAACGTGGCCGAGAACACCGCGGCCGGAACCGTCATTGCCACCGCAGCCGGGACCGACCCCGATGCAGGCGACACACTGACCTACTCCGTGGCAGACGACAGCCCGTTCGCCATTGATTCGGCTACCGGCGAAATCTCCATCAAGGACGCGTCCGTCTTCGATTTCGAAGGCGACAGCATCCCCACTTCCGTCGAAGTCACCGTGACCGACGCCGACGGACTCTCCACGTCCCAGACGCTCGACATCAACGTCACCAACGTCAACGAAGGACCGTCGCTCTCATTTGATGAAGGCACTTCCGTGAACGTGGCTGAGAACACCGCGGCCGGAACCGTCATTGCCACCGCAGCCGGGACCGACCCCGATGCGGGCGACACACTGACATATTCCGTGGCAGACGACAGCCCGTTCGCCATTGATTCGGCTACCGGTGAAATCTCCATCAAGGACGCGTCCGTCTTCGATTTCGAAGGAGACAGCATCCCCACTTCCGTCGAGGTCACCGTGACCGACGCCGACGGACTCTCCACGTCCCAGACGCTCGACATCAACGTCACCAACGTCAACGAAGGACCGTCGCTCTCATTTGATGAAGGCACTTCCGTGAACGTGGCAGAGAACACCGCGGCCGGAACCGTCATTGCCACCGCAGCAGGGACCGATCCCGACGCGGGCGATACCCTGACCTATTCCGTGGCAGACGACAGCCCGTTCGCCATTGACCCGAACACCGGTGAAATCTCCATCAAGGACGCGTCCGTCTTCGATTTCGAAGGAGACAGCATCCCCACTTCCGTCGAGGTCACCGTGACCGACGCCGACGGACTCTCCACGTCCCAGACGCTCGACATCAACGTCACCAACGTCAACGAAGGACCGTCGCTCTCATTTGATGAAGGCACTTCCGTGAACGTGGCTGAGAACACCGCGGCCGGGACCGTCATTGCCACCGCAGCCGGGACCGACCCCGATGCGGGCGACACACTGACATATTCCGTGGCAGACGACAGCCCGTTCGCCATTGATTCGGCTACCGGCGAAATCTCCATCAAGGACGCATCGGTCTTCGATTTCGAAGGCGACAGCATCCCCACTTCCGTCGAGGTCACCGTGACCGATGCGGACGGACTCTCCACCTCCCAGACGCTGGGCATCAACGTCACCAACGTCAACGAAGGACCGTCGCTCTCATTTGATGAAGGCACTTCCGTGAACGTGGCAGAGAACACCGCGGCCGGAACCGTCATTGCCACCGCAGCAGGGACCGATCCCGACGCGGGCGATACCCTGACCTATTCCGTGGCAGACGACAGCCCGTTCGCCATTGATTCGGCTACCGGTGAAATCTCCATCAAGGACGCATCGGTCTTCGATTTCGAAGGCGACAGCATCCCCACTTCGGTCGAGGTCACCGTGACCGACGCCGACGGACTCTCCACTTCCCAGACGCTCAACATCAACGTCACCGACGTCAACGAAGGTCCGTCACTTTCCTTCAATGAAGGCACTTCCGTGAACGTGGCCGAGAACACCGCGGCCGGGACCGTCATTGCCACCGCAGCAGGGACCGATCCCGATGCAGGCGACACACTGACCTATTCCGTGGCAGACGACAGCCCGTTCGCCATTGACCCGAACACCGGTGAAATCTCCATCAAGGACGCGTCCGTCTTCGATTTCGAAGGAGACAGCATCCCCACTTCCGTCGAGGTCACCGTGACCGACGCCGACGGACTCTCCACGTCCCAGACGCTCGACATCAACGTCACCAACGTCAACGAAGGACCGTCGCTCTCATTTGATGAAGGCACTTCCGTGAACGTGGCTGAGAACACCGCGGCCGGAACCGTCATTGCCACCGCAGCCGGGACCGACCCCGATGCAGGCGACACACTGACATATTCCGTGGCAGACGACAGCCCGTTCGCCATTGATTCGGCTACCGGTGAAATCTCCATCAAGGACGCATCGGTCTTCGATTTCGAAGGCGACAGCATCCCCACTTCGGTCGAAGTCACCGTGACCGACGCCGACGGACTCTCCACGTCCCAGACGCTCGACATCAACGTCACCAACGTCAACGAAGGACCGTCGCTCTCATTTGATGAAGGCACTTCCGTGAACGTGGCAGAGAACACCGCGGCCGGAACCGTCATTGCCACCGCAGCAGGGACCGATCCCGACGCGGGCGATACCCTGACCTATTCCGTGGCAGACGACAGCCCGTTCGCCATTGATTCGGCTACCGGCGAAATCTCCATCAAGGACGCATCGGTCTTCGATTTCGAAGGCGACAGCATCCCCACTTCGGTCGAAGTCACCGTGACCGACGCCGACGGACTCTCCACGTCCCAGACGCTCGACATCAACGTCACCAACGTCAACGAAGGACCGTCGCTCTCATTTGATGAGGGCACTTCCGTGAACGTGGCAGAGAACACCGCGGCCGGAACCGTCATTGCCACCGCAGCAGGGACCGATCCCGACGCGGGCGATACCCTGACCTATTCCGTGGCAGACGACAGCCCGTTCGCCATTGATTCGGCTACCGGCGAAATCTCCATCAAGGACGCATCGGTCTTCGATTTCGAAGGCGACAGCATCCCCACTTCGGTCGAAGTCACCGTGACCGACGCCGACGGACTCTCCACGTCCCAGACGCTCGACATCAACGTCACCAACGTCAACGAAGGACCGTCGCTCTCATTTGATGAAGGCACTTCCGTGAACGTGGCAGAGAACACCGCGGCCGGAACCGTCATTGCCACCGCAGCAGGGACCGATCCCGACGCGGGCGATACCCTGACCTATTCCGTGGCAGACGACAGCCCGTTCGCCATTGACCCGAACACCGGTGAAATCTCCATCAAGGACGCGTCCGTCTTCGATTTCGAAGGAGACAGCATCCCCACTTCCGTCGAGGTCACCGTGACCGACGCCGACGGACTCTCCACGTCCCAGACGCTCGACATCAACGTCACCAACGTCAACGAAGGACCGTCGCTCTCATTTGATGAAGGCACTTCCGTGAACGTGGCTGAGAACACCGCGGCCGGAACCGTCATTGCCACCGCAGCCGGGACCGACCCCGATGCGGGCGACACACTGACATATTCCGTGGCAGACGACAGCCCGTTCGCCATTGATTCGGCTACCGGTGAAATCTCCATCAAGGACGCGTCCGTCTTCGATTTCGAAGGAGACAGCATCCCCACTTCCGTCGAGGTCACCGTGACCGACGCCGACGGACTCTCCACGTCCCAGACGCTCGACATCAACGTCACCAACGTCAACGAAGGACCGTCGCTCTCATTTGATGAAGGCACTTCCGTGAACGTGGCAGAGAACACCGCGGCCGGAACCGTCATTGCCACCGCAGCAGGGACCGATCCCGACGCGGGCGATACCCTGACCTATTCCGTGGCAGACGACAGCCCGTTCGCCATTGACCCGAACACCGGTGAAATCTCCATCAAGGACGCGTCCGTCTTCGATTTCGAAGGAGACAGCATCCCCACTTCCGTCGAGGTCACCGTGACCGACGCCGACGGACTCTCCACGTCCCAGACGCTCGACATCAACGTCACCAACGTCAACGAAGGACCGTCGCTCTCATTTGATGAAGGCACTTCCGTGAACGTGGCTGAGAACACCGCGGCCGGGACCGTCATTGCCACCGCAGCCGGGACCGACCCCGATGCGGGCGACACACTGACATATTCCGTGGCAGACGACAGCCCGTTCGCCATTGATTCGGCTACCGGCGAAATCTCCATCAAGGACGCATCGGTCTTCGATTTCGAAGGCGACAGCATCCCCACTTCCGTCGAGGTCACCGTGACCGATGCGGACGGACTCTCCACCTCCCAGACGCTGGGCATCAACGTCACCAACGTCAACGAAGGACCGTCGCTCTCATTTGATGAAGGCACTTCCGTGAACGTGGCAGAGAACACCGCGGCCGGAACCGTCATTGCCACCGCAGCAGGGACCGATCCCGACGCAGGCGACACACTGACATATTCCGTGGCAGACGACAGCCCGTTCGCCATTGATTCGGCTACCGGTGAAATCTCCATCAAGGACGCATCGGTCTTCGATTTCGAAGGCGACAGCATCCCCACTTCGGTCGAAGTCACCGTGACCGACGCCGACGGACTCTCCACGTCCCAGACGCTCGACATCAACGTCACCAACGTCAACGAAGGACCGTCGCTCTCATTTGATGAAGGCACTTCCGTGAACGTGGCAGAGAACACCGCGGCCGGAACCGTCATTGCCACCGCAGCAGGGACCGATCCCGACGCGGGCGATACCCTGACCTATTCCGTGGCAGACGACAGCCCGTTCGCCATTGATTCGGCTACCGGCGAAATCTCCATCAAGGACGCATCGGTCTTCGATTTCGAAGGCGACAGCATCCCCACTTCGGTCGAAGTCACCGTGACCGACGCCGACGGACTCTCCACGTCCCAGACGCTCGACATCAACGTCACCAACGTCAACGAAGGACCGTCGCTCTCATTTGATGAAGGCACTTCCGTGAACGTGGCAGAGAACACCGCGGCCGGAACCGTCATTGCCACCGCAGCAGGGACCGATCCCGACGCGGGCGATACCCTGACCTATTCCGTGGCAGACGACAGCCCGTTCGCCATTGATTCGGCTACCGGCGAAATCTCCATCAAGGACGCATCGGTCTTCGATTTCGAAGGCGACAGCATCCCCACTTCGGTCGAAGTCACCGTGACCGACGCCGACGGACTCTCCACGTCCCAGACGCTCGACATCAACGTCACCAACGTCAACGAAGGACCGTCGCTCTCATTTGATGAAGGCACTTCCGTGAACGTGGCAGAGAACACCGCGGCCGGAACCGTCATTGCCACCGCAGCAGGGACCGATCCCGACGCGGGCGATACCCTGACCTATTCCGTGGCAGACGACAGCCCGTTCGCCATTGATTCGGCTACCGGCGAAATCTCCATCAAGGACGCATCGGTCTTCGATTTCGAAGGCGACAGCATCCCCACTTCGGTCGAAGTCACCGTGACCGACGCCGACGGACTCTCCACGTCCCAGACGCTCGACATCAACGTCACCAACGTCAACGAAGGACCGGTTGCCGTGGATGATGTCTTCGGCACCACAACCGTCGTTGATGGCGAAACCATCGACGTGACCACACCCGATTCCGGCGTCAACGTCACCACCGTCGTCAACGAATGGGCTGGCAACGGCGTCAACGTCTCGGCGCACACCGGCAACGGTCTGGACCCGGATACCTGGGAAGATGCGAACATCGGAACCAAGAACGTCTCCTTCAATGAAGGCGGGCAGCACTATGCATACTCCGGCATCGCGGCCAGCGCCTCAGGCCAGATCGACGGCGGCGAAACCGACACTCTCGACGGCAGCGAAACCACGGACACCGAAATCATGTCGGTCTCCTTTGACAAGCCCATGGAAACGGTCACTCTGGAACTCTCCGCCCTGTTTGACGGACTCGAAGAATCGCCGAACGACGGCGTGGACAATCGAGGCCCGTACGACAGCGGTTATGTGGAAATGGCCCGTGTTGCGGTCTATGACACTGACGGTGTCCTGCTCGGCTATGTGGATGTATCCGGAACGAACAACGGTCTGGCGACCGTCACCATTGATGCCGCAGATTACGGCCTGCCCATCGGCAGCGTTGCGGTCATGCCGCTCGACGACGGCGCGGGTGACAGCGGAAACAACTCCGACTTCCTGCTCCGCAGCGTGAGCGGCGAGGCTGTGGACGAAGTGACCGGCACCTATCTTGAGGACCAGCCGATCGAACTCACCGCAAACGACCTGCTCACCCATGCCAACGCGCAGGGTGAAACCGACTCCGACGTGGATGGCGACACACTCTCCGTCACTTCGGTCGGCAACGCCACGCACGGCACGGTCAGCATGGACGACGACGGAAACATCACCTTTGAACCCGAAGACGGATTCTCCGGTGCGGCTACCTTTGAATACACCATCAGCGACGGCCACGGCGGCACCGATACCGCAACCGTCACGCTGAATATCACTCCGGTCAACGATGCTCCGGTCATCGACCTGAACGACACCGGCCAACATCTGGACATCAATGCGGCAGACTCCGACTCATGGGGCTACAACCTCGTCGGCATGTATGTCACGGACGATGCGGGCAACCCGGTCGCAACCGAGGTGCTCTACCATCACACCGACGTCAACGGTCCCGAAGGGTTCGCCATCGGCGAACTGCTGACACATGTCGAAGACGGACAGACTCCGCACTTCTTCTTCCTGAACAGCGGCAACGCACGCAACAGCGTTGAGCTTACCGGCGAGGAAGGACACACCTTCAGAGAAGACACAAGCATCACCTTCACTCAGGGCGCTGACGGCCAGTGGTACGGTACCGGCATCGACGAAACCGGCAACCCGCTGACCTTTAAGGCGTTCTTTGATGACAACTCGCTCAACCCGGACAACCACAACCGCTTCACCTACTCCGTTACCGACGAAAACGGTACCCGGACCCTGAGCATCGAGGAATACAACGGCCATGCCATTGACCGCGACGACATGCGGCTGACCATCACCCCGCAGGAAGACGACAGCTCCGGCTACACCACTTCCTTCACTGAAGGCGGCAGCGCCGTGTCCATTGTGGGCAACATGACCATCACCGACACAGATTCGCCTGACATGAGCAAGGCGGTCATCACCCTGACCGGCGCGCAGGCAGGCGATGTACTCGACACCAGCGGCGTGTCCGGCCTGTTCGTAGACACCGATATCACCGAATCCGGCGACATCGTGGTCACCCTCAGCGGCAAGGCGACCCTGGCCGAATACCAGAACGCCATCAAGGCCATCACCTTCGACAACACCAGCAATGATCCGGTCGAAGGAACCCGCACCATAACAGTGCAGGTAACCGACGCCGCAGGCAATGAGTCCGACGTCAGCAACTCTGCGACATCCTCCATCACTGTTACCGCACTGAATGAAGCGCCCACCAGTGACGCGGTCACCATCTCTGTGGACGAAGACGGCTCCGTCACCGTGACGCAGGCCATGCTCCTCGCCAATGCACAGGATGCGGACGGCGACACCATGACCG